>QHOK01000097.1 GCA_003218755.1 Verrucomicrobiota bacterium | reverse complement strand
CTGAATAATCTGGCTGAAATTGATCAGACCGGCCGGATCAACAATTCCGCTGGCAATTCCGTTATTGATGCCGGGTGATATGGAAGGCGCGGCGCTGGCCATCGGGACTGGAATTGTTACACCCGTATTGCGCGAGATGCCCACGACTTTCTTGTTGTACTTTGCAAAGTAATCGACCCCGAATTCCTCATTGTTAGTCAGGGTCAATTGGCCAATCACGGTGCTCAGCGCCACTTGTGGCGCCTTGACGTCCATTTCATCCAGGATCTTTCCCACTTTCACCACTACCTCGCGGTTGCCAAGAACGATAATCGAGTTTGCACGCTGATCGGCGATGACCTTGGCGTTTCCGATCGTGACTGCTTGAGGGGTTGTGTCCACTGGTTGCGTGGAAAGTTCTTCCGAAATGTTGATTGTGCTGCCGGTGGCACCACCCGAAGTGCCGCTCGTGCCCATCAGGTCTGAAAGACCACCACCACCCCTGCCGCCATAGGGGGGGCTTGTACCGCGCTGACCGCGCTGCGGTGCAGGGCTTGCACCAGGCAGGGGCCCGCCGCCAGTTGGGGCCGCGCCGGCTCCTTCTGCGCCCGGCTCGGTCAACGCCTGCACCAGCACTGGCAGAACGTCGCCGGCGGAAATGTATCGCAAATAGCGAGTGACTGGTTTTCCAAATTCAACGTTGGCATCAAATTCGTGGATGAGTTGCCGGATAAAAGGCATGTTGATCGGCCGCGTCACGATGTGAATGCGGTTGGTGCGCACGTCGGGAGTAATCTTAATTTTTCCCACGATCACTGCTTCTTCGGATAACACACCGGCACCTCCGGCTTCAACGGGCACCGGCTGTGGCACCGTTCCGGGCACCTTGACCGAGCGAACACCCGGCTGACCCGGCGTTTCAGTGCCCTTTTCGAAAATTTCCTTGAGCATATCGACTACTTTGCTGGCATCGGCGCGCTCGAGCTTGATAAACTCGCTCACCACTTCGGCCGGGGCGACGTCCACTTGTTGAATCACACCGGCAAGCTGTCGAATGATGTCGGCGTTCTGCGTCACCAGTAGACTGGATGATTTCGGCAAGGCCAGAATGTTAATCGTGCCTGAGCTCCCCTGAAAATACGCCATCAACACTTGCTGAAGTTCCTGCGGATCGGCGTACTGCAACCTGAATAGGAAGCTCACGACGGGGTTTCCTGGCGGAATGTCCGCCGGGTCAGAAATAATCGGCACCGGCGCCTTCCGAGGATTCTGCCCAGCCCCGACGACGTCGACTATGTCGCGAGCAGCCGGAACGAGGGAAATCCCGTTGAGAGCCATGCTCATCTCGATAATTTTGATTGCCTCATCCCGCGACACATCTTTGGCGATGAAAATGTTCACCTTGCCCTGCACAAAATTATCCATCACCAGTTTCTTACCGGTGAGCTGTTCGTAGAGATGCAACACGTCGACTACATCACTGTTTGGAAACTGGAGCCGAACTGTTGCTGGCGCGCCCGGAGGAGCAGGTGCGTCCGCCGGTGGCGTATTCGCTACTTTAGGAGGTGGCGCATCCGCCGATGGCGGGTTGGCTGGCTTCACAGGTCGGACCGGCTCGGGACGCTGCGGTGCGCCCTGAGCTACGAGTGACGTCGTGCTGGCAAGCGTGAAAATCGCGATGCAGAAAAGCCGGTGCACAGTCCTATCTGGGTGGATTGGCGACGCTAGTAGATTTATGAGACCCGTCAACGTATTTCCCTCAGTTGAAACGATCCTTCACAGCTCGGGCTGGATGCGGCAAAGCCCCGTATCTTACTGCCGATTCCCGATGCTGCAAGTGATTCGCCATCCACATCTCGGCAGAACGCAAGTCCCAATAACCGCGCGGCTCGCGTGCGCGATCGCGATTACTGCTTGTGTTTTAATGGCGACGAACGTTTCAGCTGCGCCGGCGCAAAACGCAAACGCAGTTGCTCAGATCCGGTCCGTCCTTCATGCACAACAGAACGCTTGGAATCGCGGCGACATTAATGGATTCATGAATGGATACGCGCGCTCAGCATCAACTGTTTTTATCTCGGAAGATTCCATCCGTCGCGGCTGGGAAACGGTGCGGGCGCGCTACACGCAGAAATATTCTGATCGCCGGAAGATGAGGACACTCAGTTTTTCCGACATTGAAATCAATCTGCTGTCACCTGATGTAGCTGTGGTGCTCGGCCGCTGGAGATTGGAGCGGGCAAAGGATCGTCCGCACGGCCGCTTCACGCTCATCTTCAAACGCCTGCCAGAGGGCTGGCGCATTGTGCACGATCATACGTCGGCGGCGCGGCCCTGACGATTCATAGGGCGTCTGTGTCAGGCGCCGGTGTTTCACAGAAACGCCCTACAATTCGCGCAGCCGCGTGAGCAACTTCTCGTGAATGTTATCGAATCCGCCGTTACTGAAAACGACCACCGCATCTTTTGGCCGCAGCATCGGAATGATTCGATCCACAATGGCATCGGCGTTGCGTTCGTAAAACGCAGGTCGGCCAGCCTTGGTGATCGCAGCCACAACTTTCTCTGGTTTTAATCGCTCATCTTCGGGGATCTGTTCCAGCCTGGCTACCTGAGAGATGAAAACTCCATCGGCCAATTTTAGCGCGTCAGGAAGTTGCTGTTGAAAGACCGCGCGCCGGGTCGTATTTGAGCGCGGTTCGAAGACAGCCCAGAGCCGGTGCCCCCGATAGCGATGACGAAGCGCCTGCAACGTGTGCGCGACTGCTGTGGGGTGGTGCCCGAAATCGTCAATCACCTTCACGCCCCGCGCTTCACCACGAAGCTCCAGCCGCCGCGCAATACCGGCAAAACCCTTGAATGCGGTGTCGATTTTCAGCTTTGGCACATCGTAGAACCGCGCGGCCATCGCAGCCATCGCAGCATTGCGCACATTGAATTCGCCGACGAGCGGAATTTCGAAAGTTTCTTCCCCGAGCTTGAACCTGGAGCCCTCAGGCGAGTAAGCGACCTCCCTGATTCGTTGCGCGCAATTTTTGGAGAAGCCGACCTCGATCATCTGCGCCAGGCAATCTTTGGCGACTTCTACGCACTTGGGATCATCACCATTCAAGAGCACCATTCCATTCTGCGGAACGATATTGAGTAAACGCCGAAAACTCAGCTTGATTTCATCGAGATTCTTAAAGATGTCCGCATGATCGAACTCGATATTGTTTACGATCAGCAGTTCCGGCAGATAATGAATGAATTTTGATCGCTTGTCGAAAAACGCAGTGTCATACTCGTCGCCTTCAATCACGAAATATTTGGAATCGTTCAGGCGCGCCCCTTGGTCGAAATTTTTCGGCAGTCCGCCAATGAGATAACCTGGCTTGCGTCCGGCTTTCTCCATAATCCAGGCAAGCAACGCCGTGGTGGTTGTTTTGCCGTGCGTCCCTGTAACGACGAGGTTATGACGGTTCCGCAAGAAATAATTTTTCAACACTTCCGGCAAGGAGAGGTAAAACAGTTTTCTGTTCAGGACGGCTTCCACTTCCGGGTTGCCGCGCTTCATGACGTTGCCGATCACCACTACATCCGCGTCTGCAGGGATGTTCTCTGCGCGATAGCCTTCCTTGAGTGCGATGCCTTTCTCCTGGAGAAAGCTCGACATCGGCGGATAAACGTTTTCGTCCGAACCAGTGACTTTAAACCCGCGCTCTTGCAGTGCGGCCGCCACCGACGCCATCGCGCTCCCGCAAATTCCGAGGAAGTGAAATTTTCTCGGCGCTTCCTTCACGCCGATTGTTTACGCAGCGTTAGCGCGTTTGGCTAATCAAAACCAGAGAAATTCTAAATCCCAAGCTCGAGACAGAAATCGAACCAGCAAATTCAAAAGCGCGCCGTTTAAAATGAGAGCTTGGATGTTGAAATTGGAGGTCCTATTTCTTCGTGAACACCTCAACAGCCTCCCACGCTTCGCCGGGTGGCGCTTGCTCATATTCGAGCGAGTGCTCCAGATAGATCTTGGCCAACAGATCGTCCGGATAAAATTCCAGGAAGCGTGAAAACAGGATCTTCGCCTCAGTAAAATCGCGGCCGCGAAATTTCTCCAGTCCCTCTTCGTACGTTTCCAGCCATTTCAAAAATTCCGGATCGACCTTTTCGTCTCGCGCACCAATGAAAGTAAAAACGTCCGCCGGTTTGATTTTGCCTTTCACTTGCACGCGTGCAACTGAGCGCAGGTAAACCTCGTCTCGTACCAGTTCGGCCGCTGAGGCGCCGACGAGAATATCGACGTCATAAATTCGAGTAAGGCCTTCCAGTCGCGACGCCAGGTTCACTGCATCGCCAATAACCGTGGGGTCCATTCGCTCCTGTGATCCCACGTTGCCAACAATCACTTCGCCTTGATTGATGCCGATTCCCATGCCGAGCCCCATGCGGCCTTCGCCGCGCCACTTTTCGTTGAGCTGTCGCAGTGCTCGCCGCATTCCCAGTGCCGCGCGTGCGCAATTTTTCGCGTCCTGCGCCATCCCAAGGCTACGCACGTTTCCCCACACCGCCATGATCGCGTCGCCAATGAATTTATCGAGTGTGCCGCCGTTGCTAAAGATGGCCGACGTCATCCGGCTGAGGTGCTCATTGAGCTGCGCAACCAATGCTTCGGGATCCGCTTTTTCCGACAACGTTGTGAAACCGATCAAGTCCGAGAAGAGAATCGTCACGGGCATCCGCACGCCTTTGAGCGTGCTGTAGTAGCTGTCTGGGTTTTCCAGAATTTCCTTAACTAAATTTTTCGAGACATAGCGTTCCAGCGTGCGCCGGGTACGCAATTTCTCGATCCGCTCGAGGGCGTATTCTAATCCAAGCGAAAACAATCCGCTGAGTAACAGAGCGGACAGCACGGGAACCGTAAGCATCAGCAGCCCTGTCTTGTCATAGAACAATCTGGTCGTCCCGAGATATGCAGTCGTGATCGCAACCAACGCGCCAACGCAAAGCAACGGCTTGCGCAACAAAGCGACAAGCGACCACGCGACAAGCCCTGCTATGCCAACGAGAGCGAAGCCAACTTTCCGCGGCGTGGGCTGCAAAAACTCGTGACCCATCGCCGCAGCCATCGCCTGCAAATGAAGTCCCGGACCCGATGTGAGTGGGCTCATTGGCGTATCGAAAACGTCATGCTCTACCTGCGCTGACGCCCCGACAATCACCACCTTGCCTTTGAAAAACGCGCCGTCCGCGTAATTGGCGTGCCAAAGTTTCGGATCAAAAATTTCGTAGAGCGGGCGCGGTGGGAATGCGTCCGGCTCAGTGAAGCGAATCATGTGCCCTCGGAAATCGCGCGGCACATCATTCCCGTGGCCGATTTTCTCCAGGCCGCGCGCGGAAAGCGATTCATAAACTTCCTCGCCCGGTTGAGGCGGCAAATCCGCCAGCTGCCGGTTTGTCACTCGATAATTCACAGCCCGAATTTTCTCGTCGAGCGGGTCGGCCCAGAAATTCACGAAGCCGACCCGGTCATCCTGCAGTTGCGGCGGCGGAATCAGCGCATCGTTTGGCGTAACGGCCTGCTTGGCATTTGCGACATCGAAATTGGCGCCAAGGACGACCTTGTCCCGATAACGATCCAGCGCGGCGTGAAATGCCGGGTCACCGTCGTTGGGGGGGTCAAAAAGCAAATCAAATATGACAAGGCGGGCACCTGCCCCAAATAGCCGATCGAGCAAAAGCGCCCAGACTTCCCGTGACCACGGGAACGGCCGCTCAGTCATGAGTTGAAACGCGCGGTTGCCCGCGACTTCTTCAGCCGTCAGCGGCGGCAACTGCAATGTGCTTTGATCAAGTCCGAGAAAAACAAAATCTTGAGGCGGCGCGGTCTTTCGACCCTCGCGTCGAAGCAAATCTTCGAAACTTTGCTCTCCGTGCCATGGCGCCGAGAGAAACGGCACACCCGGGAGAAAATGACCGAGAAGTATCACGCCCGTCCAAAAAAAGCAGATAGAAGCCAGGACTAGGAATCGATGACGCCCGAGCCAGTGCATGCCAGCAGAATCTAGCACCAAAACGCTGAAGCGTTAAAGTCTCGGCTAGGCCGCTGCAGCTTCTCACCCGTCGAAAAGCAGTTGTCATTCTCGACTCGCTACTTATTGTTTGTCGCTCGACGCCGCCGCGTCGTGACGATCTGCGCACCTGGTTCCACGCGATGGAACTGCGTCAGCGAGTGAGGTCGCGAAGATCGATAATGGAACAAACAACTCGCTGAACGAGGAGTCCCGAAGCGATTCGAGACAAAGAATTATGCCAAGAGCCACCAATGCCGCGGCAAGCCGGGCGCGCCGCAAACGAATCTTAAAACAAGCCAAAGGCTATCGCGGACGCCGTTCAAAACTTTTCCGCTACGCGAAAGACGCGATCATGAAAGCCCGCTATTGGGCCTATCGCGATCGTAAAACACGCAAACGCACATTTCGTTACCTCTGGATTCAACGACTAAATGCCGCTGCCCGCGCCAACGGTATGACCTACAGCCGTTTTGCCGAAGGGCTCAAAGCTGCTGGTATCGGCGTGGATCGCAAGATTCTCGCCGATCTGGCCGTCACCGACGAAGCCGGATTCAAATCCATCGTCGATCAAGCGAAGAGCGCGCTGGAGAAAAAGAGCAAGAAAGCCGCATAGGCTCTCCTGTAGCGGCGGTCTGTGACCGCCGAAACCGCTGGCACGCTCGCGGGATGTCGGCGCTCATAGAGCGCCGCTACAGCGATGAACTTTGAATTGAACGTTCCCCGTTCAACATTCAACGTTCAAGCGTTTCAATGACTCATCCACTCGAACAACTCCGCGACGACGCGTTGCGCGAGATCGATTCCGCGCCTGACAAGCAGGCGCTCGAAGCCGCGCGCGTGAAATATCTCGGGCGCAGCGGGAGCGTTTCGGCTTGGGGCGAGCAAATGAAAACGCTCGCCAAGGAAGAGAAGCCAGTCGTCGGCAAACTGCTCAACGAAGTTCGCGCCGCCGTAACCGCGTCGCTCGAATCACGCGCGCAACAATTTCGTGCGCAAAAAGAATCGGGCGCACTCGCGAAAATCGACGTCTTCCTACCTGGAACGCCGCACGAGCTCGGCACCCTTCATCCACTCACGCAGATGTGGGAACGCTCAATCGAAATTTTTCGTCGAATGGGATTTGCACTCGCCGATGGCCCCGACATCGAAGACGAATGGCACTGCTTCGACGCGCTCAATACACCGCCCGAACATCCTGCGCGCAACGAGCAGGACACATTTTATCTCCGCGACGGTCGATTGCTCCGGACACACACGTCGACTGTGCAAATCCGCACCATGCAAGCCGCACCACCGCCGATTCGCGTGATCGCGCCCGGCGCGGCTTATCGGCGCGATGAACTCGACGCGACTCACAGCCCGCAGTTTCACCAGATCGAAGGGCTTTACGTCGACGAGAACGTCAGCATCGCCGATCTCAAAGGCGCGCTCGAATTTTTCATGTGCGAACTTTTCGGTCCCGGAACCGGAGTCCAATTTCGCCCGCACTATTTTCCATTCACCGAGCCCAGCCTTGAAGTGTATGTGAAATCAAAAGCGCTTAAGGGCGGGGAGCGGTGGATTGAAGTTGCCGGCTCGGGCGTGGTACATCCCGCCGTCTTTGAAGAGGTAAACAAAGCGCGCGGCGACGATGCTTATGATTCTCAAAAATGGAGCGGCTACGCATTCGGCCTCGGCATGGATCGCCTCGCGATGATTCTGTTCGACATTCCCGACATCCGCCTCTTCGCGCAAAATGATTTGCGGTTTCTCCGCCAGTTCGCATGAAATTTTCTGTCAATTGGTTGCGCGAATTTGTTGATCTTCCAGAAAATCCGGAAGAGATCGCCGACTTGCTGACCCGTGCTGGGGTTGAGACCGAAAACATCGAGACGCGCGGCGCGAACGTCGACAAAGTGATCGTTTCGCAGATCACTGCTTCGTCGCGTCATCCAAATGCTGATCGTCTGACTGTTTGCGAAGTCGATGATGCTAGCGGAACAAAACGCCAGATCGTTTGCGGCGCGACCAATTACAAAGTCAGCGACAGAGTTCCGCTGGCGTTGCCGGGGGCGAAGTTGCCGAACGGAACCGAGATTCGAAAAAGCAAGCTGCGCGGAGTCGAATCGGAAGGAATGCTTTGCAGCCCAATCGAGCTCGGTTTGGGCGATGATGCCTCCGGCCTGTTGATTTTGCCGCCAGATGCGAAAATCGGCACGCCAATCGGTGATCTCTTTCCAGAGGACACGATTCTCGATGTCGAGATTACGCCAAACCGTGGTGATCTGCTGAGCCATTTCGGTCTGGCTCGCGAAATTGCGGCGCTGACCGGCAAGAAACTCAAGTCGACACCACGCGAATCGAAAATCGCAATCAAAAAGACTGGCGTGACCATTACCGCAACGCGTGAATGTCCGTTCTTTTCAGCGCGCAAGATCGACAACGTGAAGGTCAGCCCGAGCCCGCAGTGGCTGCGCACGAAAATTGAGAGCGTCGGCATTCGTTCGATCAACAACATCGTGGACATCTCCAACTTCGTGATGCTGGAGCTCGGACAACCCACGCACGCGTTCGACGCAGATAAATTAAGAGGTGACATCAACGTGCGGCTCGCACGCGATGGCGAAAAATTTCTCGCGCTCGATGGAAAGACTTACTCCCTCAAGCCGGACAATCTCGTCGTTGCCGATCAAGAGCGCGCCGTTGGGATCGGCGGCGTGATGGGTGGGGAAGAAACGAGTGTGAGTGATTCCACGAAGAACATTTTGCTCGAAGCAGCTTACTTTTTGCCGGCGAGCATTCGACGAACTGCACGCAACTTGAATCTGCCGAGCGACGCGAGTTACCGCTTCGAGCGCGGTGTCGATCCCGAAATGATTTTGCGTGCGTCGCAGCGCGCTACCGAACTGATTCAAGAGCTTGCCGGCGGAACTCCAGGAAAAGAGATCAACCTTGCCGGCAAGCTGCCGCCGAATCCCGCGGATATTTCGCTCAGTTACGACAAATGCGATCGAGTCATTGGAATCTCGATCAAACCAAAAGCTATCGACGAGATTCTGACAGGGTTTGGTTTAAAGAAGACTAGTGCTGCTAAAACGACGAAATGGAAAATTCCAAGCTATCGGCGCGATTTGCAGCGCGATGTCGATCTTATCGAAGAAGTCGTCCGCGCGTATGGCGCAGAACAAATTCCAGGGACGGACCGAAGCCGTTACACAGCTTCCAGCGCAGCCGATCACGCGCACGATTTGGAATCAGCGTGGCGAAGCCGACTCGCAGCAGTCGGTCTTAATGAAGTGCGAACTTCAAAATTGCTTCCGCGCGAACGATTCGTCTTCAGCGAAGGCGCCATCGAGCTCCGTAACCCGCTCAGTGAAGATCACGTCGCGCTGCGGCCGAGCATTTTAGTGGGATTGGTCGCGGTGCTTGACCGGAACATTCGCGCGGGCGCGGAACGTGTGGCGATTTTTGAGATCGGTCGCACGTTTATTCCGCCATCCGGAAAAGAAGAACGGCATCTTGGAGTTTTACTCTGGGGAAACGTCGCGGGCGCGGCGAACTGGCGATCCGTATCGAACCGCGGTGTCGATTTGTTTGATCTCAAAGGAGCGCTGGAATGCGTCGTTCCAAATCTTTCCTTTCGCCCGGGAAAATTTCCTGATCTCGCGCTGCCGGTCGACGTTTTCTCCGGCGATCGGATGATCGGTTTCGGCGGCCAACTTTCCTCGGCGAAAGCGACCGCGTCAGGGCCAGTGTTTGTCGCCGAGTTGCATGCCGATCTTCTTTTAGTGCCGGACGAGTTGAGGAAAAAGTTTCGCGAGATCGAGAAATTTCCAGCTATTTCTCGCGATATTGCGATGATTGTGCCGGAGGAGGTTTCACACGAAAAAATTTGGCGCGTGATCCACGAGCCGCGTGAGCCACTCTTGGAAAGCGTGGAGTTGTTCGATGTGTTTAGCGGCGGCGAAGTCGGAGCGGCACGAAAGTCGCTCGCATATAGATTGACATATCGAGACCGAAGTCGCACACTCACAAACGAGGAAGTGAACGCGGCGCACGCGAAAATTCGCGAGCGATTGCGGCGCGACCTCGGCGCGGAATTGCGCGAATAGTTCTTTGAGATTGAGAGCCGCTCGTTGAGGGTTGGGCAGGAAACCAGTGCTTTCCGTTCAACTCTCAACCAGCGGCTTTTGAATTTACCCTGCGATGTTCGCGATTGAGGTGACGTCCCCGAACCGATAGTTGATGAAACAAGGAGGCTTGGTTGGTGCGGAGAATGACAGGCCTTCATTGGAAGCCAGATTCCGCAGCAACGGTCATCCACCCTTTAGAAAAGGGAACGGGAGAATCACCTGAACGGCACCAGCGGGGTAAAGATTTAAAACGCGGATCGAAATCTCGATCCGGGTTTTTCATTTCACCGCTTATCAACAAACGGCGGTCTTTAGTCCGCCGAACTAATTTTGACTGCGGGGAACAAACAGCGTTTTCGATCGCGATTTGAAAATCCGCCGACGAGATCGATAATGCGCAGTGACGTGCGCACACTCCTAGCCCTCGAAGACGGTCGATATTTCGAGGGCGAATCATTTGGCGCAACCGGGACCCGGGTCGGCGAAATTTGTTTCAACACCGCCATGACCGGTTATCAGGAGGTGCTGACCGATCCATCGTATCGTGGCCAGATCGTCGCGATGACCTATCCGTTGATCGGAAACTACGGCATCAATTCGCTTGACCAGGAAAGCGCTTCGCCGCATGTGCGCGGATTCGTCATAGAAGAACTGACAGAGGTCCCGAGCAACTGGCGCTCCGAAATGTCCCTCGACGAATATTTGCGAAAATGGAATATCCCTGGCGCGAAAGGAATCGACACGCGCGCACTCACGCGGCATTTGCGCACCCGCGGCGCGATGAAAGCCTGTCTAACGACCGAGGAGATTTTACCCGAAGAAGCAACGCAAAGAGCGATCGAAGGCGAGGGCGTGATCGGGATGGATTACGTGCGCGAAGTCTCGACAAAGAAAATTTATCGCTGGGACCCGGAGGACAAGCTCAGCGCGCCATGGTCGATCCCGCAACCGCGAGATGGAGAAGGCAGACGGGCCTTGCCACCGACTCGATTTCGGATCGCCGCCTACGACTATGGAATTAAGGAAAATATTTTGCGCCTGCTGCGCCAGAAAGGTTTCGAAGTGACCGTTGTGCCGTCGACGACATCGGCAGACGAAGTGCTTACGCTTGATGCCGACGGAATTTTTCTCTCCAACGGCCCTGGCGATCCAGCGGCGCTTCCTTACGCGCACAAAACTGTACAAGATTTGATGGGCAAGAAACCGATCTTCGGGATCTGTCTCGGCCATCAAATTCTCGGCTTCGCGTTCGGCGGATCGACATTCAAATTAAAATTCGGGCATCGCGGCGCGAACCAGCCGGTTAAAGATTTGCGCACCGGCAAAGTCGCCATCACTGCGCAAAATCACGGATTCGCCGTCAACACGGAGTCGCTCCCTTCCGACGTGGAAGTCACGCACATCAATTTAAATGACGGCACGGTGGAGGGAATGCGCCACAAGGAATTGCCGATCTTCAGCGTGCAATACCATCCGGAAGCCGCGCCCGGCCCGCATGATGCCTCGTACTTTTTCGATCAATTCGCGGATTTGATTGAAAAACAGAAATAATGACCACGTCCGAATCGCGGATGTCGAAGGAAGTCCGAACGCTCAAATGACGACAACAAAAAGGCTCGCGGACATATTTTTCGTGATTCGTATTTCGTCATTCCTTCGTCATTAGACATTCGTGATTCGTCATTTTCGGCTCCGTAGCAGATTGACCGACGGGCCGAGACGGCCACATTTGTCCCATGATTAATTCACCAAACAATAAACCTACTGTCTTGAAAGTTGCAGTGACTGTGACCTTCATTGCAGGTCTGGCGTGCGCGCCGCTGGCGATCGCCCAAGAACACGAGCACGGCGGCGACGCGGCTGCTTCCAAAGAAGTGACCGGCGAAGTGGTCGATATGATGTGCTACGTCGATCATAATGCTATCGGCGAAAAGCATGGGCAGTCCTGCGGGGCAAAATGCATCAAGAGTGGTGGACCGGTCGGTATCGTGAGCGAGGGTAAAGCGTATCTGGTCGTTGGCGAACACAAGCCAATCAACGATCAGCTCGCAGAGTACTGTGGCAAAAACATTACTGTGAAAGGCAAGCTGGCGGAACGCGGCGGCATTGCCATGATCGAGAACGCCGAGGTAGTGAAGAAATAGTTGTAGCCGCGTCTCTGTGAGACGCGTGGCGCGTGCGTGCCAAAACTCAGCGTTGCGCTTCGCACAGCGAAGCGGCTACAGGGCCGCGACGGGGCCGTCACTTGTAATACGGCCGCAACGACGGACGCAGCTTGCCGATTCTGAGAGCCGTTTCGATCTGCAAGTCAGAAACGGGCGCACCGGAGATTTTGCGAATCTCGCCCGCCTCGAGCGCGGCGACCGGCAAGCCATCGCGAAACAAAATTCGGCTTGCGGTCAGCGCGGCAATTCGTGGTCCAGGCGTCAGAATGCCTTGCAAATTTAACGGGTCCGCAGCGCTCAGTGTGATCAGTTCGCCGTTTGGGGGCGCTTTGCGTATGGAACGCAACAAGCCAATAGCTTCGGGTAGGGCGAATTGTTCGCCGCTGATTCCCGCCACGAAATAGCCGCCGCGAATCTCGCCGCGCGCTTCCCACCTGCGATAAAATCGCCCTAGCTCGTACCAATTGACGCCAAGACTCTCGCGCTCAAGCAATCGTCGAAACACAACGCCGTAGCGACGTAGCAACGTCCGCGCAAATTTCTCGATCGCAGCCTCGCGCGCGATGCTTTCCGCACCATTTCCGGATGGTTTCGAGGCGATCTCCGTTCTCAGCAACGACCAGCGCCCTGCAAACTCGATGCTCGCAAGGTTTGTTTTGCGCCGGCGTTTTCCAATGTTCCGGCCAAACGTCGGGCGTTTGTTTGACGGTACCAGAAGCGCTCGCAACCCATCGAAACTATCCGACGTCACGAGACCGAGCGCCGCGAGTTGCGACAAAGCTTCTTCAACTTGAGAAGGCAGCAGTCCGCTGCGACGCACCAGCTCGGTGAAGAAGAGTGCGCCACCTTCTGCCAGCGTATCGAACAAAGTTCGGCTCGCGACCGAGAGGTCCATGGTCGAATTCGCTCGGGACAGGATCAACCAATCCTGCAGGTGCTCTCGTTGGTAAAACGCGATCGGGCTGGTTCGCAGCGGAGCGCTGGTACGCGCGCTCGGATTTTGTGGCGCGCTCAACCGTCCCCAACCGACGCGACCAGAAAAACAAAGGCGATCAAGCCACTCGGGATCGTACTCGGTAACACGCGCGGCGAGGACCGCCGATTCCCAAGCCGCCAACGGCAGCTCGCAGCCGTCGAGTTGTTCTAACACGAACTGCAGACCCTCGGGACCTTCCACGCGATGTTCTGGATCTGCGCGCTGCCACGCGAACAGAAATCGATAAAAATCCTGTGGCGAGACCGGCTGGATCTCCGCCCGCAGCCGATCGATGGTGAGCCGGTGAATTCGCGCCAGCAGCCGGCGATCACACCATTCCAGTTCGGTTGCGTTTGGGTGAAATTTGCCGCGCAGAACAAAACCTTCGCTTTGAAGGCCGAGCAACGCCGTGTCGATTTCCAATCGGCGAAGACCAAGAATATTTTCCAGCTGCCCGACCGACAGTGGGCCGGAAACTTCGATTCTTCCGCGAAGTAATTCACGAATCGCTGCCGACCGTTCCCAATTTTGTCGCTGAGCAGATTCCGGCGCCGTTACCTGACTATCGGCATCGGCGTCCGGATAAATCATTTGCAGCATCGGCAACCGCTCGGCGGTAGTCCAAAAACTCTTGTCGCCGGCACGAAGTTGCGTCGCCCGTTTCGATGCGACGAGTTCATTGAGTAATTGCTCGACTGCTGTGCCGTTGCCTTCATGATGAACTGTTCGTTGCACTTCATCCTGCGTCATCGCCGCGAGAAGCATCAGCGCGTCATGTAATTCATCAGCGTTTGTCGCTTCTGGCCACGCTTCTTTCTCGACTTTCTCAATCGCAGCCGAATCGAGAATGCCCAGACCGTCGCCTACATTCCTTTCCAAAGCGCGACGCGTGTAAACCGCTTGGGTGCGGCGTTCTTCCAACGGCGCATTATCCAGAAACGCGTACGGCCGCGCATTTAGAATCTCAGACGCGAGCGGCGAAGGCTCCGGCAAATCGCGCGCGATGCAGCGGATCTCACCCTGTTCGATCTTGCGCAAAACCTCTTCCAAGCCTTCGATGTCCATCGCTTCGCTCAGGCAATCGTCGATTGTTTGTTTCACCAACGGGTGTTCGGGAATCTCGCGGTCGCCTACGATATGTTCCAGACACGCGAGCTGGTCTGGAAAGACTGCGGCCAAAAGATTTTCCGATTCCATCCGCTGCAATGGCGCGGCGATTTTCGCGCCTCCGCGGAAGCGCGGCACGGCGAGAGACCTGGTGGCGTTCCAGCGCCACCGGATGGCGAACATCGGAGCATCCAGCAAAGCTTGAACGAGCAGGTCGCGAACCGTTTTGGAAGTGAGATAACGAAAAACTTCCTCGAGCGGAAATGAATGCTGCGTACCGAGCGAGATCACGATCGCATCGTCCGTTGCCGCTGCTTGCAGCTCGAAATTGAACGAACGACAAAAACGTTTTCTCAGTGCGAGACCCCAGGCGCGATTGATTCGACTGCCGAAAGGCGCGTGCAAAACGAGTTGCATTCCGCCAGATTCATCGAAGAAACGCTCGATCACGAGCGTCTGCTGGGAGGGAAGCGCACCGAGCGCTCGATAAGTATCGGCAAAGTAATCGGCGATTTGCTGAGCAGCTTCTGTGGGGAGCCGCATTTCAGAGACGATCCACTCGCTAACGTCCCCGCCGTCGCTGAGCAATTTTTCGATCTCCGTGCGAACATTCGAAACAGCTTGCGAAAGCTCGGCGGTGCGCGCGGGCGCCTCCCCAAGCCAAAATGGAATTCCAGGAGGCTGACCTTTCGCATCCTCCACGCGAACGACGCCAGAGTTGATGCGTAGAATTCGCCACGACGCGTTACCGAGCTGAAAAATGTCGCCTGCCAAACTTTCCACCGCGAAATCTTCGTTCACAGTGCCAACGAAAGTTTCCGACGGTTCGAGAATGACTCGATAATCAGCGTTGTCGGGAATCGCGCCGCCGGAGGTCAGAGCGACAAGTCGCGCGCCACGCCGGCCACGCAAACGATGATTCACCCCATCGTGATGAATCAACGCCGCGCGCCGGCCGCGCTTGGTGCTGAAACCTTCGGCGAGCATCTTGACGACGCTATCGAACTCCTCGCGAGCAAGATTTCGGTACGGCCATGCACAACGGACCAGTTCGAAAAACTCCGTTTCCTCCCAATCCTCGGTGGAAGCTGCAGCGACGATTTGTTGGGCCAGGACATCCAGCGGTTTTTCCGGAATGCTGAGACGATCGAGTTCGCCGCGATGGACGCTATGGAGTAACGCGGCGCATTCGACCAGTTCATCGCGGCTCAATGGAAAGATACGCCCTTTCGGCAAGCCGCCGCGTTTGTGCTCGGCGCGGCCAACGCGTTGCAACAGGGTGGCGATGGAGCGCGTCGTCCCTAGTTGGCAGACGAGATCAACCGACCCAATATCGATGCCCAACTCAAGTGAAGCCGTGGCAACAAGCGCTTTCAATTCGCCGCGCTTCAATCGATCTTCGGCGTCCAGACGCAGTTTTGCGGAGAGACTTCCGTGATGCGACGTCACTGCGTCTGCACCGAGCAGTTCGCTGAGATGATGCGTCACGCGCTCGGCCATCCGGCGTGTGTTGACGAAGACCAAAGTGGTCCGGTGCGCCTGAATCAATTCCGCAAGCCGACGGTAGATTTCCTCCCAAACTTCATTCGACATCACCGCTTCAAGCGACGAACCAGGCAGCTCGATGCCTATGTCCAGTTCACGGCGATGACCGATATCTATGATTTCGCAATCAGGATTGCCGGCGTCATCCACGGCGCGAGTGCCAACAAGGAAACGTGCGACTTCTTCAAGCGGTTTTTGCGTCGCAGATAAACCGATTCGTTGGAGCGGTCTTTTGGTTAGCGCGGCCAAACGTTCGACGCTCAGTGCAAGGTGCGCGCCACGCCTGTCATCGACGACAGCGTGAATCTCATCAAGGATCAGCGTTCGTGCGGTGCCCAGCATGCGCCGCCCGGAGTCAGAAGTGAGCAGCAAATAGAGTGACTCCGGCGTCGTGACGAGGATGTGCGGAGGCTTTTTGATAAGCGACTGCCGTTGGGCAGCAGTTGTATCGCCAGTGCGCACTTCTGCGCGCACATCAATCTCGCGGCCATTTGTTTCGTTCAACAACGCGCGAATTCCAGCGAGCGGCTCTTGCAGATTTTTGCGGATATCATTGCTCAACGCCTTGAGTGGCGAGACGTAAACCACCTGCGTTTCATCCGGCAAATCAGCCTCGACGCCTTCGCGGAA
The DNA here is from genome assembly GCA_003218755.1 of Verrucomicrobiota bacterium. Lineage (GTDB taxonomy): Bacteria > Verrucomicrobiota > Verrucomicrobiia > Chthoniobacterales > UBA10450 > Udaeobacter. Next base: position 4,732 of record QHOK01000097.1, on the reverse strand, counting down.
CAGCACATCCAGTGAAGCAAGGAACGCCGCCAGCGTTTTGCCGGAACCCGTCGGCGCAGAAATCAGAACGTGCCGACCGGATTGTATTGCCGGCCAGCCGCGCAATTGCGGTTCAGTCGGTGAGCCGAAGGTTTGCTCGAACCACCGCGCAACAGCGGGATGAAATTGAAATGAGCGCATTGAAAACCCTACTCAGCGGAGGGATTAAGCTAAATCAGGCGGTGCGAAAGAAAAGAGGCAGGGGCGGTTCACCGAACCGCTGGCGGGCGATTCAGGTCAATCGCCCCTACCTCGGCTCGCATCGCGATCACTTCGCGCAGCATTCGCAGGCTGTCACGAAAAAAACTAACTTTGCTTCCTTCAGCGTGATTCCAGCGGACCGGAATTTCTCGAATGCGCAGTCCAGCGCGATGTGCGAGAAGAAGCAGCTCAACGTCGAACGCAAAACCATCGACCCGCGCTGCCTCAAGAATCGGCCGGAAAACATCCAGGCGAAATGCCTTGAATCCGCATTGCGTATCCCAAAACGGAAGGCCGGTGGTGACGCGCACGAGCAGGTTGAAAACACGGCCGGCCTGTTCTCGCCGCCAAGGCTGATGAATCCCGATTAAACTGCGGTCCAGCGCGCGCGAGCCGAAAGCAATGTGGACTTCGTCGTTTGCAATCGGCTCGATCAGCTTCGGCGTCTCCGTGAGCGGCGTGGAAAGATCCGCATCAGAAAAAAGTCCGATCGGTTCTCGCGCGGCAAGTAATCCGGAGCGAACCGCGGCGCCCTTGCCACGATTCGGAAAATTTTCTAGCAATCGCGTTTGGATCGTCGCCCCATCCAATTTTTCGCGCGCGATGGCTGCAGTTGCATCGGTTGATCCGTCATTCACCACGATCAACTCACTTTGTGGGGCGTTGGCAGTGAGATAATCGAGCGTCGATCGCAAGGTTCCGCCAATGCGCGCCGCTTCGTTGAAACAGGGAATGACGACGGAGAAGGGCGGGAGCATGAGAATCGTTGAAACGTTAAGCCGTTACAGCGCCTTCTTGCCAAGTTGAGCGAAGCGAAACATCTCTGATTGTCACTTTGGCGGTGGTGGAAGAACCGATCAGAGATTCTTCGCTTCGCTCAGAATGACAATCCTGTTTCCGCTTCAACGGTTCAACGTTTCAACGAATCACAAAATCATTTGTAGATCTCGACAACAAACTTGCCGTCTCGATCGACATACCCGCGATACATCCCCGTGGTATTGAATGGCAAGGCGACGTTGCCCTGACGATCGATTGCGATTAATCCACCGGTGCCTCCGAGTTTGGCGACTTTATCGAGCACAGCTTGTGCCGCTTCCTTGAGGGACATTCTCCGATATTCCATCAGTGCCGAGACGTCGTGCCCGACCGTCGCCCGAATGAAATACTCTCCGTCGCCTGTCGCGGAAACGGCGCACGTCGCATTGTTCGCGTAAGTTCCTGCACCAATGACCGGCGAATCACCCACGCGCCCCGGTCGCTTGTTGGTGGTCCCACCGGTTGAGGTTGCTGCGGCCAGATTTCCATTCTTGTCCAGCGCGACAGCGCCCACGGTTCCGTGGCGATCTTGATCGGTAATAAAAAATGCTTTGCCTGCTCCGCCGGTTCGATGTTTCTCCGCAGCTTTAATTTTCTGCAAAGCGTCCCAGCGCTCCTGGGTAAAAAAATATTTTTGGTCCACGAGTTCCATTCCGTTCTCCTTGGCGAACGCTTCCGCGCCCTCGCCATCCATCATGACATGTCCAGATTTCTCCATGACGAGCCGCGCGAGGCTGATGGGATTCCTCACATGCTTTAGAGCAGCGACGGCACCGGCAGCGAGCGTTTTTCCGTCCATAATCGCTGCGTCCATTTCGTTCGTACCGGCGCTTGTGAATACTGAACCCTTGCCCGCGTTGAAATGAGGATCGTCCTCCAGCACGCGCACGGCCGCTTCCGTAGCATCGAGGCTCGACCCGCCGCTCTTGAGAATTTCGTGGCCCGCCATCAGCGCGTGCTCCAATCCAGCGCGATATTCGCGCTCTTTTTCCGGCGTCATCTTGCTGCGATCAATGGTTCCGGCGCCGCCGTGAATCACCAGCCCGAATTTCTCGTTTTGCATTTTTCGCTGATCAACTGGCCGCACACCGCTTACGGCGTGTGCGGGCGTTTGTTGCTCCTCGCCGAACGCCAGCGCCCCGGCACTAAATAGCGCGATGCCAAAGAAGCAATTCGTTATTGAAACCCATTTCATACGGGGCCCGCTAAGTTAGCTAGAATAGCGATCGATCTTTATTGATATTCGCATCAAATCAAGCTGCGTGAGGACGCGCATGCACTCCCAAAGCTGCCGCGAAAGCAGAATGAGCCTTCCTGGAGACTTCGCACGAAGTGCTTTGGAGTGCGATGCGTCCTCGCATCGCTTTCCCGCGCCGAACTTTGCCCTTTGCCGTGTGGGGCAAGTAAGGCGACTTTTGCCGGCCATGGCAAACGCTAATCCGCCGGTTTTAGTTGCCCAAGGAATCGGCCACCTCGGACGCAATTTTCTGCGTGAAGTGGGTAGCATGTTTTGGTTCATCGTGAATACGTTCGAGGAGACGTTCGAACGTATTCAGCACGGGCGGGTGCCGTTTCGTGCTGCCAGCTTTTTTCGGCACACTCAACGCGCGGGTGTGGACTCCGTACCACTGGTGGGACTCGTGTCGTTTTTTCTCGGGCTAACCATGGCCCTGCTCACCGGCTATCAGTTGCAACGCTTTGGAACACAACGGTTGATTCCTGGATTGGTCGCGATCGGTTTTACCCGCGAGCTTGGGCCGCTTATCACCGGCATTATGCTGGCAGCACGGATCGGCGCTGCTTTCACCGCCGAGCTCGGCACGATGCAAGTGTCCGAGGAAGTCGAAGCAATCGAAGCAATGGGCATTGGTCCGCTGCGTTTCCTCGTCGCGCCGCGAATGCTCGCGCTGTTTCTGCTGATGCCGTGTCTGTCCACGGTTTCGAACATCGCCGCCATAGGTGCCAGCAGCCTTATTTGCAAAGCGTATTTCAGCATCGCGTTCCCGTATTTTCTCGATCTTGTGAAAGATTCATTGCTCATTCGCGATATCATCACCGGCATTTTGAAGAGCTTTCTGTTCGGGCTGCTCATCGCCGCGATTGCGTGTTACCGGGGATTGACCGTCAAAGGCGGCGCCGCGGGGGTGGGCACTTCGACAACGTCCAGCGTCGTGACAGCGATCACCACGGTCATCGGCTTCGATACGCTGTATAACGTCGTTTACACCACGTTTTATCCAACATGACGACCCCCACGCACATGGTCGAGTTGCGCGATGTGTACATGCAATTTGAAGAAAAAAAAGTGCTCGACGGCTTTTCGCTTAAGGTCGAGCCAGAGGAGCGTCTGGTGATCATGGGCCAGACTGGCAGCGGAAAAAGCACCATATTACGCCTGATCCTCGGCACACTTCGGCCTACTTCCGGCTCAGTTTTTTTTAAGCAATTCGAAATCACGCGGCTTCAGCGCCGGAAGCTTCAGCAAGTGCGACGACACATTGGCATGGTGTACCAATATTCGTCGCTGCTGAGTTCGCGCACGGTTCGAGACAATGTTGCCCTGCCGCTCGAAGAGCTCACGGACAAATCGCGCGACGAGATCGACAAAATCGTTGATGAAAAACTGGACCTCGTCGGCATGAAGGATTCCAAGGACCTGTTGCCGGAGGAGCTGAGCGGCGGCATGAAAAAACGCGTGGCCCTGGCGCGCGCGCTGGTGCTGGAGCCCGAATTGATCCTCCTGGACGAGCCCTCAGCGGGGCTCGACCCGGTCATTGCCTCGGTGATCGACGAATTGATCATTAGCCTTAGTGAAAAATCGAAAGTGACATCCATCACTGTCACGCACGAAATGGACAGCGCCTTTCGCATCGCCACGCGAATGGGTATGCTGTATCAGGGCAAAATCATTGAAGAAGCGGAACCCGAAAAATTCAAACAATCGAAAAATCCGGTGGTCGCCCAGTTTTTGAGCGGGAGCACCGAAGGTCCCATTCTGGAAGGCAGCCTCGATGCAATTACAAAGAAATGAAATCATGACCGGCCTGCTCGTGATCGGCACGATTGCGGTGGTCGCGTTCCTTTTGGTTTTGCTCGGCGCGCCGGGATTGTTCCGGCCACTTGTGACTTACAAGATTTACTTCGATAACGCAGCCGGGATCAAACAGGGCGCGCCGGTGATGCTGGCAGGCCGCAAGATTGGACAGGTCCAGAAGTTGTATTCGCCCGTGTCGCCGAAGGAAGAAAAACAGGCGGAGGAAGCAGACGCGGCTATTCATCGGGCCGAGGCGAATGCGAGCCCGAGCCCAACTGCCACGCCGGGCAAACTGCGATTTGAAGTGCGCGTGGATGTGCAGGTGGATAAGAGCGCCAGGGTGTACCGGGACGCCAAGGCGCGACTGATGCAGCTTGGATTACTTGGCGACATGGCCATCGATATTACTCAGGGGACTGAAGCTTCCGGCCGCGCTAAAGATGGCGAGATGTTCGCCGGAGAACGCACTCCCGATTTGGGCGAAGCCGCGGCGAAGATGCTGGAAGTGATCAAACCGGTGGCGACCGAGGCCACGAACACAATGAAGGACCTTCAGCAGACGGCGCAAAACCTAAACCGCCTGACCGACGAAAATTCCGAGCTAACCCTCGCTCTCACCCAATTCAAAACGTTCGGCGA
>QHOK01000128.1 GCA_003218755.1 Verrucomicrobiota bacterium | reverse complement strand
CAACTGAGCAGACCAAGTCCGGAGAATTTCAACGGCAGGAGGACGCGTTTCGTAAGTCGATCACGAATGATGAATCGAGCCCATACCCTGCCGCGGCTCATCGCTATCATCTTTACGTTTCGCTCGCGTGCCCCTGGGCGAGTCGCACCATCATTTTCCGAAAGTTAAAGGGACTCGAGGAAGCGATCGGCATGACAATTGTCGATCCGATCCGTGACGAACGTGGCTGGGCGTTTCGCGATCTGTCCGGCAAGGTTCCGCCGGGTACGCCGTTTGAATCGACCGACCCAGTCAACGGCTTCCAATTCTTGAGCGAGGCTTACAAAGCGACCAATCCATATTTCGACGAGCGCGTCACTGTGCCAGTGCTCTGGGACAAGAAAACCAAACGGATAGTTAACAATTGCGAGGACGACATCTGCCGGATGTTTAATGATGTGTTGAATGAATTCGCTAGGAATAAGGACGTTGATTTTTTTCCGGGCGAAATCGCAACCGAACAGCAAACCCTTTCGCAATTTCTGCACGACAACATTAATAATGGCGTCTACAGAGCGGGTTTCGCCACGCGCCAGCGGCCATACGAGACTGCGTGCCGCAGAGTTTTTGAGGCGCTCGATCAGATGGAGGAGCGCTTATCGAAAAGCCGCTTTCTTTTCGGCAACCGAATCGTTGAGTCCGACTGGCGATTGTTCTGCACCCTTGTCCGTTTCGATGTCGTTTATCACGGCCACTTCAAGTGCAATCTGCGCCGCATCCTCGACTACCCAAATTTACAGGGCTACTTGATGGATTTGTATCAGCAGCCTAGCATCGCCGATACCGTTAATTTCGATCACATCAAACGTCATTATTACATGACGCACACGCAAATTAATCCGACTCGCATCGTCCCCATCGGTCCCGCGCTTGATCTGGGGAAACCGCACAATCGCCAGCGGCTGAGCTAGGAAAATCAGCGCGCGGTTTGGCGAACACCATGCCTTGTTCTCCAGAATGCTTCGATCTGTTCTAAACTGCGCCCTCTCGTTTCTGGCACAAAGTAATAGGCGAAGAGCCACGACGCTACCGAGGCAACTGCGTAGAGCAAAAACGTTGAACTCGCACCGAGTTTCTCTACCAATGTCAGAAAGGTAAGCGAGACGATCAGGTTCGAGCCCCAGTTGAACGTGGCGGCGGTTCCCTCGGCGAGGCCGCGAATCTTTAGCGGATAAATCTCGGCGATCAAGAGCCAGAAGATCGGTCCCAGGCTGATTGCAAATGAGGCGACGTAGCCCATAAGGCAAATCACAGCGATCCAAGCGAGCTGTCCCGATGGATTTGAAATGCGGAAACTCAATCCGAGCACGCCAAGCGTGACGATCATTCCGGCGATGCCGGCGAGCAACAATGGCCGGCGCCCGGCACGGTCAACCAAAGACATCGCAAGGATTGTCATACCGACATTTACGACGCCGACGCCGACGGTCGCCAGAATCGCACCGGAAGCGGAATTGAATCCGGCAGCCTGAAGAATCTTCGGCGCATAATAGATAACCGTGTTGATGCCCGTAATTTGTTGGAACACGGCGAGGCCTAATCCGACAACGAGAGCAGGGCGGACTTGCCTGCGCAGCAAATCGGTCCAGTGTCCGCTTTCAGCTTGCTGCGCCAGGCTCGCCTTGATCTCGTCGATTTCGAGGTTGACATCGGGAAGCTCTCTGATGCGCACGAGGACGCGGTGCGCGACTTCATGATGACCGCCACGAATGAGCCAGCGCGGAGTTTCCGGCAGAAAAAACATGCCGGCGCCGAAGACTAGCGCCGGAGCAACGGCCAGACCAAGCATCCATCTCCAGCCTCCAACGCCGGCAAAAGCGTAATCGGTCAAATACGCAACGACAATGCCGACGGTGACGGCGAGTTGAAAGAGCGATACAACCCAGCCTCGCGCGTGCGGAGGCGCAACTTCGGATAGATAAACTGGAACATTTGTCGAGGCGAGACCAATTGCCGAGCCAAGAACGACGCGGCTGGCGATCAAGATCGCGGGTGATGGCGCCACGGCGCTAGCGAGCGCGCCGATGCCAAAGATCGCCGCAGTCACAAGCAAGACCCTTCGCCTGCCGAAACGATCGGCGGCTTTTCCACCAACGATCGCGCCGATGGTCGCTCCCAACAGAACGCCACTGACAACAACTTCTTCGGCTGCAGTCGTTAGACCAAATTCACGTTTGATAAAAATGAGCGCGCCGGAGATGACACCGGTGTCGTAGCCAAACAGAAGGCCACCTAAAGCGGCGAATAACGCTGCGATGTAAACGAACCTCGCACCGCGCAGGTGTACATGGCTGAGTGCGACAATCTCCTTGTCGGCCATAATTGTTGATTCTACACAGCCACAACAGCGCGAGAAGTCCGCGTCTGGCAATGTCGCGAACTCGTCCTCCGCAAAACGGGAAATAGCCTTTGCCAGTACAGCAATTCTTCATACAGTCGTGCGCTTCAGCGCGACGGAATCATGAATTTACTAGCCTTAAGCATCCTCAATTCAGGCGTGCCACTGTCGATGGTGTGCGCCGCGATCGGTCTCGCGTTTGCGTTCTTTTTGATCGCGGCAGTGATTCGAGCACCGTCGGGAAATGAACGGATGCGAGAGATATCGGCCGCCGTGCAGGAAGGCGCCAGGGCGTATTTGAATCGGCAAGTCAAAACGATCTGCGTGATCGCGGTGATCATTTTTATCTTGCTCTTCATTTTCAAAGACCACTCGACGGCGATTGGATTTGTAATCGGCGCCTTCTGTTCCCTCGCGGCTGGCTTCATCGGCATGCGCGTTGCCGTGCTGGCAAATGTCCGCACGGCTCAGGCTGCCAGTCTCGGGGGGCTCAGTGCATTGCGGATGGGTTTTAACGGCGGCTCGGTGACCGGTTTGCTCGTAGTTGGGCTGGCATTGCTCTCAGTAGCGATCTTCTACACGATCGCTGCAAAGCTGACCGGAAGCGACGCGGCAATACGCAGCCTGGTGGGACTCGCGCTGGGCGGCAGTCTCATTAGTGTTTTCGCGCGATTGGGCGGTGGCATTTACACAAAGGCCGCCGACGTGGGTGCCGATCTGGTAGGCAAGATCGAGAGCGGCCTCGAAGAAGACGATCCTCGGAACCCAGCGGTCATTGCCGATAATGTCGGAGATAACGTAGGTGATTGCGCAGGCATGGCTGCGGACGTTTTCGAAACTTATGCTGTCAGTTTGGTCGGCGCGATCCTGGCAGGGTTGCTTACGCTTGGGGGAAATCCAGCGGCCATCGTTTATCCATTCGTGCTTGGGGGAATTTCTGTGCTGGGGGCAATCTGCGGAATTCTGTTTGTAAATGTGGCGCGCGGTAAACCGGCGGCCGTGTTGATGGGCGCGGTGATGATCAACGCGCTGGTCTCTGCAATTCTATTTTGGCCGGTCACGCGTAGCCTTTTCCCCGGCGGAGTAACGATCGACGGCATTTTGCGGTCCCCCGCTTACCTCTACTTTGCTTCGCTTGTTGGTCTCATAATGACTCCGGTCATCGTCGCACTCACGAATTACTACACTTCATCTCACTTTCGGCCGGTCCAAAAAATTGCTTACGCATCCGAGACTGGGCACGCCACGAACATCATCGCCGGCCTCGCGGCCGGAGAACACGCCACCGCGCTGCCAGTGCTCTTCATTGGGGCGGCGATCCTGGTTACTTATCAGTTCGCGGGGCTATATGGAATTGCAATTGCGGTGATGGCCATGTTGTCCATGGCTGGCGTCATCATCTCGCTCGATTCATTCGGCCCGATCACAGATAATGCCGGGGGCATAGCAGTGATGGCGCATTTGCCAAAGGAAATTCGCGCCGTAACAGACGAACTCGACGCAGTTGGCAACACAATGAAAGCTGTCACCAAAGGTTATGCAATCGCGTCAGCAGGATTGGCAGCGCTAGTTTTATTCGGCTCGTACGTGCAAGAGTTAAGTGCGCACCTTGCTGCTCGGGGTGGAGTTTTTTCATACCAGTTCTCGCTCGCCGAACCAAAAGTGATCGTCGGACTTTTCATCGGTGGTTTGCTGCCGTTCACTTTCACGGCGTTTAGCATGGACGCAGTAGGCAAAGCAGCTGGCGCGGTCGTCCGCGAAGTGCGCCGACAATTGCAAGCCAAACCGGGAATCCTGACTGGCGAGGAAAAACCCGAATATGGGACCTGCGTGGATATCGTGACGAAGGCGGCTTTGCGAGAGATGATCGTTCCCGCATTGTTGCCGCTGGTTGCAGTCGTCGTGGTAGCGAGCATCAAGTCGCTGGGGCCGGTCGTTCTCGGCGGGCTGCTCGTTGGCACAATCGTAACCGGTTTGTTCATCGCCATCGCGATGACATCGGGCGGCGCCGCGTGGGACAACGCGAAAAAATTTATCGAGGAAGGAAATCTTGGTGGAAAAGGTTCTTTTGCCCATGCCGCAGCAGTCACCGGCGATACCGTGGGCGATCCATACAAGGACACAGCCGGGCCTGCAATCAATCCCATGATCAAAGTTGTCAATATTCTCGCCATTTTGATCATCCCCATTTTCTTTTAGGAAAAGTTGAGCAACTGCCTTGGAAAAAAGAACTGGTGCTTTTAATGTAAGCTTGCTTTAAACGAAGGGCGCCAATCGCCACCTAAATGCCTCGTGTCTTAATCATCGAAGACGACGCCGAGAACCGGCGCGTAATGGCAGAGCTTTTCACGCGCGAAGACTGGAAGGTCCTGGAAGCAAAGGACGGTGATGCGGGGCTGGAGCTGGCGTTACGCAATCGGCCGGAGCTGATCCTGTGCGATTTGTTAATGCCAAAATCGAATGGCTTTGAGGTATGCCGCTCCATTCGCGAGCAACTGCAACCAACCAAGATCATCGTCGTCTCAGGCCGCGATTATGGGGTCGATCGAACCAGCGCCCTTGAAGCGGGCGCAGACGAATATCTGCTTAAACCGATCACGTGGGAACTGCTCTCCAGCACGATCGACCGGCTCCTGCCGGAAATCCCGCGCCGTCCCGAACCAAGATCTGTACCGGAACGTGAGTCGGTCCCTGCGCGAATAAGGCCGTGGGGCGTTCGCGGTTCAATTCCAGTCCCTGGACAGAGCACAGTCCGTTATGGCGGAAACACCAGTTGTGTGGAAGTGCGCGCCGACGGCGAGATCATCATTCTCGATGCCGGCACCGGGATTCGCCTGCTCGGTCTCGCTTTGGACAAAGAATTCGGACCTCGTTCGATGAAGTTGACTCTTTTGATCTCACACACTCACTGGGACCATATCCAGGGACTGCCTTTTTTTTCTCCCGCGTACAATCAGAAAAATCTCATCCGCGTTTTGGGTTATGAAGGAGCTCGCGCTGGTTTAGCAAAGATTCTAGCCAGCCAAATGGAGACGCCGTTTTTTCCCGTCAGCTTACGCCAACTCCCAAGCCACCTGGCGATTGAGGAACTAAAGGAGATGGAGTTTCAAGTCGGAAACGTCGAGGTGCGGTCCAAGTTCGCTAATCATCCGGGAATTTGCGCTGGGTACCGCCTTGCCACGAGCTCGGGATCAATCGCCTACTTTCCTGACAATGAACAATATGAGGAGCTCAAGCTGCTATTGGCTTCACGCGATGGAATCAGCGAGGACGAAGCGCGGGATTTTGCCGCTGCCGAGCGCAGAAAGATGGTCGAATTTCTCCAGGGCTGCGACCTCGCAATCATGGACACACAATATACCGACGAGGAATACGCGAAGCACATTGGCTGGGGCCACAGCTCACTGGGCAGCGTCGTTTCGCTGGCGCTTGATGCAAACGTGGGCAAGCTCCTGCTTTTCCATCACGATCCGAATCATGACGACCAGATGATCGATAAAATGGTGGAACACGCGCGCGCGTTGGTCGCAAAGAGCGGGAAGCCATTGGAAGTCGACGCCGCTCGAGAAGGCGCTGAGATCCTGCTCGAGGCGAAGGTCGCGGCCTAATAGCGCATCACCAAGGCAACTGCACTCGACTTGCGGTGGGCGATACGAGCTTTAATTTTCTCGCTCATTGCCTCGTGGTGTAACGGTAGCACTAGAGACTCTGGATCTCTCTGTCTAGGTTCGAATCCTAGCGAGGCAGCCACGTAAAAGACCTTGCGATCTCACGTGGCAATCGAGCGTGCTTAAGCCACGAAAACCGCGTGACGAAGTTTTATGCGGTCGCTTTGTTCGTCGCGACGTTTGCGAAAGAAATTCTGCAAAATACCCGCGCAATCATCTTGCAAAATACCGGATATAATATCGCACCGGTGATTCAATTTCGGCATTTGCAGAAGGTTCATCACACTTCCCGCCGCGCCAGCTGATGGATCTGTGCAACCAAAAATCACGTCGCGATGTGCGTCTGCAATCCAGATTGTTCGCCCGTTGGAATCAATCGCTGAGACAGAACCCCAAACTCCAACAATGTTTGGTGCAGTTGTTGCACCACCGGCGGCAAAACCGAATTAATCAAGCCCGCGGGATTACTTCAGTGTGATTTCGCGCATGAGCTTGATGCCCATGATCTCGCGAATATCGAGGCGTTTCACTGCGATCGCCTGCTGTTGATCAGTTGTGCCCACGATTTTTCTCGCGATCGGGTCGAACTTTTCGCGCCCGTTATCGAGCGCGGCCATGTTCTTGGATTCCACCATCACCAGGATGTCGAAGTCTTGCGGTGTGGCGGCGTTGCCTAGCAGGATCTTGTAGTCGACGATTAGATTCTGCTTCTTCCCTTCCTCAAGCGAGAGCTTTAAGGTCTTGGCGAGGCTCTTGAGGTATTCGTCGCCCATGCCGGGCTTGACTTTGACCATCGTGATGTTCCAGACCGGGCCTTCGGTATAAGGAGCATCGCTCTGTGCAAAGCACAGGCTTGCGATGCCGAGCGAAAGTGCGGCGAGCGGGACGATTTGTAGTTTCTTTGTGATTCTCATTTGAGCTAACTTTCTTGGTTGTGGTTGCTACTGAAGCTGAGAATTGAGCCGTTCTTGCGAATCGTAAATCTCACCTCAGCGAGCGGTTAGACAACCAGAGCGGCATCTCGTTCGAGAGATTCCAGGACTCATGGTGACGCGATATGCATCAGCAATCCAGGTCGTTCGATCGTTGGAATCGATCGCTGACACACAGCCCCAAAAGATCGTTAGTCTATAAAATCCGACGATCCTCCACTGCCCTCGCTGTTGTGGCGGCAACACGGCCCCGATTAAACCAGTTTCCACTATCGGCTTTCCACCGATCAGCCTATTCGTGGAGAACTTTCCTGACAAAACGCAGGGTCTTGGTT
>QHOK01000119.1 GCA_003218755.1 Verrucomicrobiota bacterium | reverse complement strand
TCGGAACTGCAGCCCTTCGCGTGCATGATATCGAGGGGCGCGAAGATCTGACTCCCTGGCTCGGCGGAGTATTTGTTGGCACATAGTTTCGTCGTCAGGGTATTGGTGCCGTGCTCTGCGCCACCGTCGAGCACGAAGCTCGGTCGCGGGGGATACAGACTCTTTATTTGTTCACGCTCGACAAACAGGCGTGGTATTCACACCTGGGTTGGACACCACTCGGCCCGTGCGTTTGGCATCAGCGGCCCGGTGACATAATGTGCAAGCAGCTGCAGACAGCGTAGCCATGCGATGCAACCACCTCCGAAAGCATTCGCGAGCGAGCACGCTGGCCTGCCACGGTGAATCCGCCCGCTGGTGGACCGACGCCCATGACCAAAGTTTGATTTTATGGAGGAGGTCTTGACCTTTGCCACGCTTGCTACAGTCGCACTCGCTGTCGGCCAGCCGGTGGCTCAGCTCTGTCTCGTCAAGCCATGAAAACCGTATTCCTCGCCACCTTCCTGTTTGGCCTTTCGTGCATGAACATGTCAGGAAAGATTGCGGGATTATCTTTGGAGAAGGCTATTGAAGAAGCGGATATTATTGCTCATATTCGCATTATCTCGGACGTTCAGCTCGTCCCCTATACTCCGAAAGCCGACACAAGAGAATACAAAAAGATTGCAACAGCGACGGTCCTTACTCCTCTCAAGGGCTGCAAGGCGGGGGACACACTCAAGTTAAATCATACAAATGGATTTGGATGCCCGAATGTCATCTATAGAACCGAAGGCGAGTATATCGTCTTTTTAAGGAAGTCCTCTAGTGAAGGCCATTTTGATACAATGAACCTTTATGCCGGCCAATTTCCAATCGAAGACGGTATGGTTTTGGGATTTTATCTCCTGCGAGGTTACCGTTACCCCGACGATTTGAAATTGCCACTGACGAGGGTATTGGACTTTCTTAGCCACGAAGTAAAAACGAAGGCGCCACCTGCTATCTGACAAATCGCTGCAGTTAATCCCAAATGGTTTTCGGGAAGATAACCAGCTTAAATCGTAAACGGGTCAGCTTATTGCTGAATCGTGTTCTCGATAAGCTCCAGCGCTTTGTCATAACTTTTGCGGTGAAGATAATGCGCCAGGCGCGGATCGGTCGGCTGCGGAAGGGCCGCTTGCAACTTTTCGATCTTTTCCGAGACGGCGCGCAATCGCGCGATGTGCGTGTCCGCATTCCGGCGGCTTTTTTCGTCGCCGATGATTGCGAGACGCTCGCGCAAAGCTTCTTTAAGATCGACAATGGCCTTTTCCATTGGTTTAAGAACCGCGGATTACACAGATTGACACGAATAGAAAAACAGAGGTTTCCAATTTCTGACCTCATCCGTACCCATCCGTGAAATCCGTGGTTAGCATTTTTTAACGAAACACGTTTTCCATCGGTTTAAGAACCACGGATTACATGGATTCACGCGAATAATTTTGGAAACTCTTTCTAAATTCGTGTTCATTCGTGTCCATTCGTGGTTAGAGGCCGCTAGGGTTAGCGCGGGCCTGTTTCAAAGAGCAGCTGTCGTTTCGCTTCGAGCCAATCGGATTCTGCGTCGCCCGGCAGCGCAAATCTGCGCCGGCGTTCGGAGATGAAGTAGGCGCGGAGACGAATTGCGTCGTCCGACGGGTGCGCCATCTTTCCTGCTTCCGCGGGCATTGAGACTTTTTCTGTCCGCGCAACCGGACTCTTGGTTTTTCGCGTCGTCGATGTCCGACGTGCTGCCGGCGTTTTTCTGATTTTCATTCCCGCAGGTGATCCGCCGGCTTCCGCTGGCGCCTGGTTTTTGCTTTGGACAATTTTCGTTTTTTTCGGCACAGGTTGATTGGTGTTGATGGATTCAATTCGTTTATCGTTCATCGGTCGGTTGGCAAGTGCTTTCTCGCTCTTCGTTAACAGAGGCGTAGATTAAGCGAAACGCATTCGCATGAAACATTTCGTCTTCCGCTGGGCTGCCACAACGATTGCCGTAATGGTTGCTTCCTCGATAATCCACGGAATCCGTTATGACACTGTCGCGGCGCTGATCGGCGCCTCACTTTTGCTGGGCATTCTCAACGCGTTTGTTCGCCCTTTTCTGTTAATTCTCAGTGCGCCGCTTATTCTCGTTACGCTCGGTTTTTTCATTCTCATCCTAAACGGCCTGCTGTTGCTTGTAGTGCCGAGTGTCATCGTCGGATTTCATGTAGATGGCTTTTGGAGTGCGTTCTGGGGCGCGATAGTCATCAGCATCGTTAGCTGGATCTTGAGCGCATTTTTCCGCGGGAGTGATGGCCACGTGCATGTGCTGACGCATCACACTCAGATGCGCCGCGTCCAGGGGAGGGTAATTGAAGACGACGAGCGCCGCCGAATGTGATAAATTCGGGTTGATCAGCTGAGATATTTGCTGAGGCGCGAACGGAGTTCTGTGCGCGCGCGAAAGAGTACGCTTTTTACAGCGGGAACGGAGAGATCGAGGACCTCGGCAATCTGCTCGTAGCTAAGCTGCTCATATCTCCGCAGCACCAGCGCCATCCGCTGGGTTTCTGGTAGCTGCAGAATTGCTTCCTCGATCGTCCGCTGAAGTTCCGTCTCCAAAAGGGACGCATCCGGCGCGAGATTCATCTCATCCTTCAAAGGTGGATCCTCTGCGCCCGGTTCCGGCTGAAGCGGAACCTGCGCGTGCCGCTTGGTGCGGCGCATTTCGTTGAAAACGAGATTACGCGTAATTTTCAGCAACCATGTCGTGAATTTGGCGCGCGGGACATATCGACGCGCGCTTTTCCAGACCCGAATAAAAACCTGCTGCGCGATATCTTCTACGTCCGAGTTACTGCCCAGCATGCGCGCGACCGTGCCCGCCACCAAAGCCTGATGCCTCTCAACGAGCTCCTCGAAGGCGACAGTATCGCCTCGACCCACCAGCTGCATGAGCCGCACGTCGTCAGCGTCTTCGTCCGATCTCCCTGCGTTTCCGCGATCGTTGCCAGACATCGGTCACTTAGACGTTCGCACAAGACAAGGTTGGCAAGAAAAATGGCAACTTGCCAAAATTTACCCTGCACCACATTCGTAGCCACGGTTTTTGTTGCAAGCCACAAGCGGCCTGTGCATGCTTGGCTGCCGAGGGCGTTACCCTCAGCCTACGCATGAATTACCAGCTTATTCCGAAAGAGCTCAGGTGGATAGCCGAAAAAGTTGAGGCGCAACAGCGGATTTCAGAGGCGGATGCTCTCCGTCTGTATCAAGCAAACGATCTTAATGCCCTTGGAATGATTGCCAACGTTGTGCGCGAGCGTAAGAACGGCAACTACGCCACCTACATTCATAATCGCTACATCAATTATTCCAATATTTGCATCTTATCCTGCCAGTTCTGCGCTTTCGCCGCCAAAAAGCGAGATGCACACGCGTTTGAATATGCGATCGATGAAATCGTCTGCGCAGTAAGCGACGCGCTTCGCCTCGGAATCACCGAGGTGCACATGGTAGGCGGGCTGCATCCTACCTTAAAAAAGGAATGGTATCTGGATCTTTTGCGCAGACTGCGCGCGCTCGATCCGCAGCTTCACATCAAAGCATTCACCGCGATCGAAGTTCGTCATTTGGCCCAACGAATTTTTCGGATACCGATCCGTGACACACTGGAAACGCTGCGCGAAGCCGGTCTCGGGTCGATCACCGGCGGTGGCGCCGAGATTTTCGATCCGGTCGTGCGCGATCAAATCTGCCGCGGCAAAGAAACCGCCGCCGAATGGCTCAATGTGCATCGAATGTGGCACTCAATGGGCGGACGCAGCACCTGCACCATGCTCTATGGTCACATCGAGACGCTGGATCACCGCGCGGATCATTTGCGCCAGCTGCGTCAACTGCAAGATGAGACCGGCGGTTTTACCGGGTTTGTTCCGTTTGCTTTCGAACCGTCCCAATCCCACGGGATCCTTGCCCACATAAAACGTGCCTCTGCATTTGAACAACTTCGCAATCTCGCGGTGAGTCGAATTTACCTGGATAACATTGACCACCTCACGGCCTATTGGGTCAGCCTGGGATTGCCACTCGCGCAGGTTTCGCTTAGCTACGGCGTGGACGATTTGCACGGCACGATTTTGGAGGAAAAAATTTTCCACATGGCCGGTGCAACCACACCGCAGCAACAAACTGTAGCAGCGCTGGAACACGCCATTCGCGAAGCCGGACGCGAGCCAGTCCAGCGCGACAGTCATTACCGCCACATATCGCCGCGTCCAACCAGCGAGAGACACGCAGCCTCTCCGCCGCCCGAGCTCGCCTGCGCGTAATTGGTGGGGCGTTGGCGAACGAATGCTCCGCATCGGTTGCGTAAAATATCTCAACGCGCGTCCTCTCATCCGCGGTTGGCCAGGTAGTGTCGAGTTCGATCACCCCTCGACGCTATGCAAACGATTGGCGAAGGGTCAACTCGATGTCGCCCTTGTCTCCAGTTTCGAATTTCTGCGAAACCCGATTTATCGAATCATTGATTTTGTTTCGATTTCATCTGACGGCCCGGTTTACAGCGTGGTGGTCGCGCACCGTGGCGAAATTTCCGAGATCGACGAGATCGGACTCGATCCCGCATCGGAGACTGCGGTCAATCTCCTACGCTGTCTGCTTGCCGAGGTAGGATTCAATCCGCGTTTGGTCCAGCGTAACACGGGCGTCTCGCCTGCCGCAGCGGAATCATGTTCAGCTTCTAGAGCACAGTTGCTTATCGGCGATCAAGCCATTCGTTTTCGCCACAGTCATACTGGCAAATTTCAATTTTGGGATCTTGGCGAACAGTGGAAGAAACTTATTGGTTTTCCGTTTGTTTACGCGCTCTGGCTGATTCGTCCCGAAGTTGCCCACGCACAAACAATCGCGAACAAGTTGCGCGTTCTACGCGATGTAAACCTAGCCAATCTCGATCAGTTAATCGCAGAAGTTGTAGCCGGGGTCGTCTTGTCACACCCTAGCCCCAAAGCGGAGGCGGATGACCTCGGTCTTCGTGAACAACTCAATCAGCAATTCTTTGCCCGCTATTACGGCAAACATCTCCGATTCAGCTTTGGGAAAAAGGAGAAGCAAGGCCTGCGAACTTTCGCCAACCTGTGCGTAAAGCATGGTTTGCTTGAAAAAGGCGATCTCAGGTTCAATCTGGTTTAGACCAAGAAAAGGGATTTCTAGGACTGCTCGGCGCTAGGAAGCTGCTGCTTCTCGAGACCAATGTGATTTCGTGCTGGGATGGCGTAATTACAGGATCAATGCGGCGGCACGGGCCCGATTTTCTTCCAATACTGTAGAATCCGTCCGCTTCCCGGAGCGGACTTGAACTCTGTCGGGCGCGGGCCACCCGGCGGACCCCAACAGGCACGCTGATGCGTGGCGTCGATGATCTCGTATATGCCGTGCGTCACCTGACCGGCATTCGACCCACCTTCTGCAATTGAGTCCACTTGTTTTGGTCTTGCGTTTGGGTTGACGGTGAAGTGCCCGGCTGGATGTGTCCCGACTCCGCTGGCTTTTGGAAATCGGAACGTGTTCCGGTCGGTAACCAGGATCGTATTTCGCGCCACACTTGCGGGTACCGGCTTCCCGTTGTCCACTCCACGAGTCAACTGCCAGGTTCCCGACAGCAGCTCGTAATCTCTCTGAGCGGCGGGAGATTCCCCCGTCGAGCCGCCGAGAGGGTTGTTTGCGCAGCTTTCGCTCAGCACGGCCACAGCGGCAATGGCCAGGATCGATGTTGCTTTCATCACATGTCCTTTTTGCAACCAACACGCCGGTTTGTCGAGCGCGATTACGGGAAAATACACGTGATCTGCAGTGTCTTGTCAGGAATCAACATGGCGCAGCGAGTGATGGATTGCGGCGACGCCGGCCACATCCTTCTATCAAAACGTGCCGCAGAAGATCTGACCCAATACAGTCGTTGGCACCAGTACCTCCACGATCCCGGAGAATGCGAGGTTAAACATGGCGTGGTTGTTTCGTTAGTTAGCCTTTACAACGAGGAGATTGGCAACTCGGAAATTCCCAAGAGTATCAAACAAAGAAGATCGGGTCGGGCGGGGAAAAGCCTAGCACCCAGGCGGAGAGAATTTTTGGGCGCAAACAAGTGCTGGGGATAGTTGCGTTGCTTCTTTTCCTCTCAGGAATTGTCATCTGGCTGGTGCAGACGCAGCGTCGCCAGGCTGCTGTGATCCAAAGCCAAGGCGAGCAAGTCGGCGCGATTCTTGAGCGCAACCAGAAGATGCAACAGGCGCTGGTGCGTCTGGCGCCGGTCGAAGCGCAATCAAAGCAGCCCGGGCAAAAGCTCACACCTGAGGAACAGCGCGCTCGCGCCTATGCTGTGTTGGAAAAGGAACTCGGTCTTTCCGCAGGAATATTGGCGAAGGAAATGCCTGCGAAGCCGAGAAACTGAGCTTGGAAGCCGGGGAGCAAGATCGAAAGGCGTACGAAACTGCAAACCGTGTGGCTGATGAGCGCCGCAAAGCTGCTTTGGAGTCGTACGAACTTGCTAGCTGGTCCGCCGAGAAGCGGGTCCAATACGCTGATGCGCTCGAGCATCTGCGCAAAGCCGAGCAGCTGACTGACCGTGCCCGCGATCCTCTGGAATGGGCGCGTGTGCAGTTTGCTATTGGTTGGGTTCTTTATGATCAAGGACAGTATCAACAAGTCGAGAGCGTCCTGCGTGAAGTCCTTAAAGAGCGGGAGCGGCTGCTTGGCCCACAACACCCCGACGCACTTGCGACCCGCCACTATATTGCTCGTGCGGTCCATTCGCAGGGCAGATTTGCAGAGGCGGAAACGTGGTATCGGACCGTGCTAAAGTTAAGAGAGAAGGTGCTTGGTCGGGAACACCGTGACACGCTAATTACGCGCACGAATCTCGCGACCGTGCTTGATGATCAAGGCAAGTACGCAGAGGCGGAAGCGGAGTATGGCGCTGTGATAGGTGTCGAACAAAAGGTGCTTGGCCGCGAGGATCGTGACACGCTGGAAACGCGGAACAACCTTGCCATCGTGCTCGATGAGCAAGGCAGACGTGCAGAGGCGGAAGCGGAGTTTCGGGCAGTGCTCACGCTAAGAGAGAGCGTGCTTGGCCCGGAACATCCTGAAACGCTCACGACGCGCAACAATCTAGCCGTCGCGCTCGACGAACAAGGTAAGTACGCCGAGGCGGAAAAGGAGTATCGAGCGGTGCTCAAGCTCCAAGAAAAAGTTCTCGGCCCAGAACACCCTAGCACTCTTATTACACGCGGCAATTTGACCGATACACTCCAACAACAAGGCAGATACGAGGAGGCGGAAGAGGAGTATCGAGCGGTGGTCAACCTTCGAGAGAAGGTGCTCGGCCCCGAACATCCTGGCACACTGAGAAGGCGCAATAATCTCGCCATCGTCCTCAATCACCAAGGCAGGTACGCAGAGGCAGAAGTGGAGAATCGCGCTGTGATAGCTGTCGAACAAAAGGTGCTCGGCCCGGAGCATCCTCTCACATTAGAGGCGCGGAATACTCTAGCCGGCACGTTAGTTCACGAAGGCAAGTATGCCGAAGGGGAAGCGGAGTATCGAACGGTTCTCAACCTTAGACAGAGAGTTCTGGGCCTCGAGCACCCTGACACGGTTGCCACTCGGGGCGGGCTAGCTACGGCTATCGCGGAACAGCAGAAATACACGGAAGCTGAGCTGACGTTCTCGGAGGTTTTGCCGAAGTTCGAGAAGATATGGGGAATCGACCACCCAGCTACATTGGAGCTGTGCGAAGGCTATGCAGAGTGCCTAAAGGGTCAGGGCAAGCTGCCTCAAGCGAAAGAGCTTGCGCGGCGAGCTGCTGAAGGCGCGCGCAAAGTTCTGGGCCCGATCATCCAAACACGAAAAAATACGAGAAGTTATTGGCAGAGTTAGAAGCTTACCCTTAAGCAAACATTGGATCGACTGGCTCCAGTCGACGAAGCAGCTCGACCACGAGTGAGACATTTTTGCGTTTAAAACGCCGGCTGCGTTTTCGCATCCTGGCAGTGTCAACTTGATTGATGCGGAGAGGTTGCTCCTTCGGCGATTCTTCTGACATTGCCTTCGGAGAAGCCGATCCACCTTTCGCGAACGCGAAGGTGGAACGCGTTGTCCTGTGGCACGCCGGAGCAATGCGAAGGCGGCTCAACGCGTTGCTAACCCCGCAAACGCAGCTTCCCCGCCCAGATTTTATCTTCCCATTGCAAGACGTTCGGCGAGGAGCTGCGGCAGACCTGCTTTAGAAATCTTCTTTTGCGCGCTCGCCACGTCATATTTTACCCGCAACAGTTCGACCAGATTGTTGTCAACATCGTAAATGCAATATGCCGCGCGCCAATTTCCGTCGCGTGGTTGCCCGACGCTGCCTGCGTTGATGAAATACTTTTTGGCCGGCTCGATTCGGATGTGTTCGATCCTTTCCTGCCGAACGCCCTGGTCCCGAATAAATACCATGGGCACGTGCGTGTGGCCGAAAAAACAGACGGCGGTGCGCTGATACGTGAAACTTGCGACAGCGTCGAGATTGCTAAACACATAGCCCCATTGGCCGGGCGTATCGAGTGTGGCGTGCACGATTGTAAAATCGTGTACTCGCTTCTGTAACGGCAAGCTGCGCAGCCATTCCTTGTCCTGATCCGTCAAATTGTCGCGGGTCCACTGGATGGCGCGCTCGGCTAATTCGTTGAAACGTTCCGAGGACTCGGAAAGCGTTGCCTCCTCGTCGTGATTGCCTCTTACCACTGGACAATCCAGTTTCCGGACACGTTCCACGCATTCTCGGGGATTGGCGTTATAACCGACGACATCGCCCAAACAAACAAAGTGGGTGCATCTACGCTCGCGCGCGTCCGCCAGTACTGCTTCGAGCGCTTCGAGGTTAGCGTGGATATCACTCAAAAGTGCGAAACGCATTATCAAAAGTTAAACCGTTAAAAGGTTAAAACGTTACAACGGAACCGCTTGGTTGCCGCGAAGATGCAACAATCCAACGATTTAGCTATTTAACGACTTTGTTTTCCTTCTCCTGAATTCGTTGGTCTTGCGGGATTCCAAGTTTTTCTTCGAGGAACTTCAGCCGCTTGATCAAAGTAGGCAGCCGTTCCTTCGGGCCCTCCTCGTACAAGTGGCGCAGACGGTCGTAAGCCTCGCGTTCGCGCCCCTCGCAGTAAGAAAGCTCGTAGGCAGAAAAGCGCCTGTCCCATGGCGCCGCTCCCGGCACTGCTGCCGCCTTGGCGTAGTACTCCGAAGCGCGCTCGTGGTCTTTGTATTTCTCCTTGTAAAGCCGGGCCAGTGCTTCGTAAAGGTCCGGGCGATCAGGATTGTTTTTTATCCCGCGTTCCAGGAAATCCTTGCCCAGCGCAAAATATTCACGCTGCGCTTTGACTCGCAGCGCGAGGCGCGGCTGGGTTTGATCGTTCATGGCGGCCACGCTGGCGTTCCAAGCCATGTGCCAGGCCGCCGTGTCCCAAAACAGGAGCACCCGTGGTTGGAGGGTTGTTATGTGCCGGAACAATAACAACATGCGGCCCCATTCCGTGTTTTCCCATGCCGAATATGCCTGGATAAACAGCGCGTCGGCGACGATCGCTCGAAATCCGCTCAAGGCGGCGATGAACCCGAGTTGCCCGATTTCTTCGCGGAGATCCAGGTTGAATTCGACGCCGCGGAAATGTTCCTGTCGATGAAGCGCCACCAGATTGCGTTCAACCGGCAATTTGAGCGCCCCGACCACGATCAACACAGCCAGCACCACGACAGTCCGCTTCATAATTCTTTCCCGTAAAACACGAAGGTGGCCAGCAGCGTGTAAATTGTGGTGTAGAAAATGCCAAGCACGGCCGTCTTGGCAAAAAGGGTGAGCGAAATGGCAGTGCCTGCGACGATATCATCCACCAAATTGAATGCCTGTAAGTCGGGAAAGAACAGTGCTACCACGGCGAGAAAAACACGAGTAATCAGTCCGCTGCCATGTTCCTGCAGCCAATACTCACGGGCAGTGGCTTGCAAATGCGCGATAAAATAAATGAAAGCCATGACCACGATGGTGAAAATGTTTGACGTGGCGAACGTGGAAACAAAGAGGGTGAGCGCCGCGAGCAGGCATGCTTTCAGGTAAATGATGACAATTCCGGGGAGGATATCGATGTTGAACGCGGAAGAACGGATGACACGCAGAGCATCAGCGATCTGGTCGGGCGGTGCACCGGACATCTGTCTCAATGTCGTGTGTAGGACAGCCTGTTCGCGCGTGTACAACACGAGCAGAAACGCTCCTCCCATGACTACGGTACTGATCGCCAGCAACAAAAGAACTCCCGTAATCTTTCCCAACACGTATTCAAAGCGCGGCACCGGCTTGGCCAGAATGGTGTAAAGTGTGCGATCCTCGATGTCCTGTGGAAGCAGCCGCGCAGTGGCAACGATTGCGAGCAGTGAGGTAAAAAGCGAAATCGCACCGAGCGAAACATCTTTTAGGATTTGAAATTCCTGCTGAAAAGAGAACTGCGCCATGAAGATCGAGCTGCCGATCAAAACAAGTCCGAAAATCAACAGGACATAAAAAACCTTCAGCCGTGTCAGCTCGGTGACCGTGTTGATCGTAATTGCGTAAATGCGAGAGAAAGCGAAAGGTCGATATCGCTTCGCGGATGTTGAGGCGTTCAACTGTTCAAGCGTTGAAGCCTTTTCACCGTTGGTCATTTCTGCTTCGTCCTTCCTTCGACATTCGACATTCCAGCTTCGTCATTTTTTGTCGCCTCGAGGAACAATCTCTCCAGTGTGGTTGTCGATTTGCGCCGTGCGATCAGTTTAGCGTTTGACCGTTTAACGAACGATTCGATTTCCCGGATGAGCTCATTGGAAGCATCGGCGATCACAAGTTCGGTTTGATTTTCGATCGCGATCAGTTCCTGCAAATGCCCTTCGCGCACTAGCACCCCGTCGGCTAGAATGCCGACGCGATCGCAGATTTCCTGCGCTTGAGCGAGCAAATGCGAAGAAAGCAGGACGGTGATTCCGCGGCGCTTCAGATCGAGGATTAAATCGCGAATGTCTCGCGAGCCTGCCGGATCAACACCGGCAGTCGGTTCATCCAGCACCA
>QHOK01000118.1 GCA_003218755.1 Verrucomicrobiota bacterium | reverse complement strand
CGTCTTGGAAGTGAATCCGCGCGCGTCGCGCACTGTTCCGTTCGTCAGCAAAGCGATCGGTGTTGCGCTGGCGAAACTCGCCGCGAAGGTGATGGTGGGGAGATCGTTGCGCGAACTTGGTTTCACCACGGAAATCTTACCGAAACACTTCTCCGTAAAAGAAGCGGTATTTCCGTTTCTGCGCTACGAAGGTCTGGATATTTCGCTGGGTCCGGAGATGAAATCGACCGGCGAAGTCATGGGCATCGATGTTGATCTTGGCCTTGCCTACGCAAAGTCGCAGATGGCAGCGCCGCCGCCGCTGCCGAAAAAAGGCAAAGTCTTTATCAGCGTCAAGGACACTGACAAGGAAGCGGTCATCCCAGTCGCGCGCGAGTTTGTGAAACTTGGCTTTGAAATCATTTCCACAAGCGGAACCGCAGACGCACTGACGAAAGCGAAAATCAAAGTGACCAAGGTTTTCAAGATTCACGAGGGACGCCCGAACGTTCTCGACCGCATCAAGAATGGCGACATTAACTTCATCATCAATACTCCCAGCGGCAAAATTCCTCGCGAGCACGAAGTCGTCATTCGCAATGCCGCGCTTGCCGCGAAGATCCCGATCATGACGACGGTCCGCGCAGCGCTGGCCAGCGCGAACGGAATCCGGTCGTTACAAAAACGAAAAGTTCAGGTGCGCAGTCTGCAAGAATACAACGACTCAAACCGCTAAAGTGTTAAAGCGCAGAACCGAAGAGGTCATTGTCATTCTGAGCGAAGCGAAGAATCTCGAATTAATTCTTCCAGCAACGCGTGACAGCGCATCGCGTTCGTGTCACAAATCAGAATGAGACTATCGATCTTGCTTGCCGTGCTGTTAAGCTCCGCGATGTTGGGTGGGGAAGAAAAAAAAGAAGAGAAAACGCCCATGAATTCATCAAACGAAGTCGCAGTAATCAAAACCAACGAAGGCGAAATGGTGGTGCAGTTTTGGACTGATGCTGCGCCAAACACGATCGAGAATTTCAAGAAACTGGCGCGACAGGGTTTCTACGATGGGACGATTTTCCACCGAATCGTCAAAGACTTCATGATCCAGGGTGGCGATCCAAATTCGAAAGATCCCGCGAAAGAGAACAGTTACGGACAAGGCGGTCCGGATTACAAAATCAAGGCCGAATTTAACGATCATCCGCACGATCGCGGTGTGATCTCCATGGCGCGCGCGGCCGATCCAGATTCGGCCGGATCGCAGTTCTTCATCTGTCTCGCGCCGGTGCATCGGCTCGATCATCAATACACGACTTTCGGCACGTTGATTAGGGGCGATAACGTGCTGGAGAAAATTGGCAACACGCCGGTCGAGCGAAATGCACAAGGCGAACCGAGCAAGCCGACAAAGCGCGTGGTGATCGAGAGTATTAAGATCGTGCCGGCTGAATCGGTGAAGTAATTCACTACGAAGAGCACGAAGAACACGGAGCATTCAACCGATTTTCCTTTTCGTGATCTTCGTGTCCTTCGTGGTTTATTTCTGAATGGCTGAGACAACAAAGATCGCGCTTATTCAGATGCGCTGCGACCGAGAGCCGGAGAAGAATTTCGCGCGTGCGATTGAATTCATCCGCGAGGCAGCGAAAAAAGACGCTCAGATCGTCTGTTTGCCGGAATTTTTTCGGTCGCAATATTTTTGCCAGACAGAAGATCACAAAAACTTTGAGCTGGCGGAGGAAGTGCCGGGAAGATCGACGACGGCATTGGGAGAGGTGGCGCGCGAGACCGGCACCGTGATTATTGCCTCACTTTTCGAGAAACGCAGCGCCGGCGTTTACCACAATACCGCGGCAATAATCGACACAGACGGAGAATTGCTCGGCAAATATCGCAAGATGCACGTCCCGGATGACCCGCTGTATCACGAAAAGTTTTATTTCGCACCCGGGGACCTGGGATTTCAGGCATGGCAGACAACGCACGGCAAAATCGGCGTCTGCGTTTGCTGGGACCAGTGGTACCCCGAGGCAGCACGTCTCACCGCGCTGCGCGGCGCCGAGATCATTTTTTATCCAACAGCAATCGGGTGGCACCCATCGGAAAGGAAAAACTTCGGCGCGGCACAACATTCCGCGTGGGAAACGATCCAGCGCGGTCACGCGATTGCGAATGGATGCTATGTCGCGGTGCCGAACCGCGTCGGCCATGAAGCGCCTGCGGGCGGCGACGGAATTGAGTTTTGGGGACAAAGCTTTGTTTGCGGACCAGACGGCGAAATCGTTGCAAAAGCTTCTGTCGATCGAGAAGAGATTGTGGTGGCCGATGTGGAATGGGATAGGATAAACGAGCATCGGACGCATTGGCCATTTCTGCGTGACCGTCGCGTCGATGCTTACAGCGGACTCGACCGACGGATGATCGACTAACGGCCTCCTGCGAGCCAAAAGCACGAGCCAAGACGTCCGCTTCTTCACGGGTCAGGGGATGGTGCGAGTCTGAAGCGCGGGCTGTTTTCAATTTGCGCGCTGTGTTAATGACGATGGCGATGACCGCGACGGTTTCGCGAAAGATGCGCCGGCCATGGTATCGCCCCTCTTTGACAACGCAAATTATGATCGGGCTGGTTGTCGGTGGTGTGATCGGCTGGCTCCGACCCGATTGGGGGAACGCGGTTTACTTTCTGCGCGACATTTTCATTAACCTGATCAAATCGATCATCGCGCCGCTCGTTTTCTCAACGATTGTGGTAGGAATCGCCGGCGTAGGCGCACTCCGGAAGGTAGGGCGCATGGGAATTAAGGCGCTGATCTATTTCGAGATTGTCACGACCGCAGCGCTCTTCATCGGATTGGCCGTCGTCAATTTCATCAAGCCCGGCGCGGGCGTAACTCTCGCTGTTGCCAACACCGACGTGATCAAGACAATCGGCCAAAGTCACCCGCAGACTTTTGTCGAAACCATCGTTCACATCTTTCCCTCCAGTGTGATCGAATCAATGGTGCGCGGCGATGTTTTGCAGATTGTCGCATTCAGTGTGCTTTTCGCGCTCGCGGTCTCAGCGGTTGGGGAAAAAGGAAAACCAATTATCCACGCGATGGAGAGCCTGTCGCAGATCATGTTCAAGTTTACAAATTACGTGATGATGTTTGCGCCGATTGGGGTCGGCGCAGCGATGGCGCACACGATCGGCACGCAGGGTCCAGGCGTGCTAATGAATCTCGGCAAATTGATCGGCTCGCTTTACCTCGCTCTCGCGATTTTGATCTTGTTGATCTTTGGACTGGTGATTTGGATTGCGCGGATTCCGTTGCGGCAATTTGTCAGGGCGGTGCGCGAGCCCGCGGCGCTCGCATTTGCGACCACGAGCAGCGAATCGGCGTTGCCGAAAGCGATGGAATCGATGGAGCGTTTCGGTGTGCCGCCGCACATCGTCGGCTTCGTGATGCCGACCGGCTATTCGTTCAATCTCACAGGATCGACGTTATATCTGGCGATGGCGTCGGTGTTTGTAGCGCAAGCGGCCGAGACGACAACAGGATGGCACATGCCGTTAGGCCAACAGATCACGATGATGTTGACATTGATGCTGAGTTCCAAAGGCGTGGCCGGGGTGCCGCGGTCGTCACTTGTCATTTTGCTGGCAGTTTTGAATTCGTTTGTGCCGTCAGGACTCGGACCGATCGGTGTGGCGATTATTTTCGGCGTGGATGAATTAATGGATATGGGCCGCACCTGCGTAAATGTGATCGGCAATTGTCTGGCGACGGTAGTCGTCGCGCGCTGGGAAAAAGAATTCGATGAAAGCCGCGCGCGCGTTTTTGGGACGGCGGCTGAAGCGGAGTTGGATTTGAAATCAGGTGATGTCGCCTTCGCCGACGCAGTCGCCCAGGGTGATTGAGGACAACATTTGGTCGCAGGCGCTATTCGTATAATGTATTCGCGAGCAAAGGAAGTTAAAGGTTAAAGGGTTAAATAGTTACAAAGTTGTTACTTTACGAATCACTTCCGCTGATGCCTCCGCGTTTCGTGCACAATAGGCCATTTTTCATGTGAAAAAAGTATTGACCCGCCAGCCGTGATTCCTGAAGATTACAAACTTTCACTCATCAAAACTATGAAAACAATCCTCGCAGCATGCTTCATATCCTCTTCGATTGCCTTGAGCGTCATAGCGCTTGGCGTGGACGGCTCGCCAACGACTCG
This sequence comes from Verrucomicrobiota bacterium, assembly GCA_003218755.1. GTDB lineage: Bacteria > Verrucomicrobiota > Verrucomicrobiia > Chthoniobacterales > UBA10450 > Udaeobacter. The sequence goes on along the minus strand of QHOK01000118.1, from coordinate 1,031 downwards.
ACCGAACGCTAGCGCTGATGCCTTTAATACGGGCCCCGATGTCGACGCCTCGAGTGCGGTTGTCCAACTCAAGGGCGATCCGCTGAGTATCAATTCCGCTACCAAGCCAGCGGCAGGGAAGAAAATTGATTTCAATAGTAACACCGTGAGAGCGTACCGCGCGCAGCTAGCTGCTGGACGCAACGAGTTCAGAAGATGGCTCCGAGCCAATGCGCCCGGGGCAAAAATTACAAGCGAGTACGATATCTCGGTCAACGCGGTTGCTGTGCAACTCAACGGAACGCCGCTGGAGACGATCGCAGCCGCCCCGATGGTGGAGCAGGTCCAGTACAATGCCCTCTATCATCCTAACCTGAGTGAGAGTTACAAGATCATCAACGCGTCGGATGCTTGGGCTGCTGCGGGTGGCAGATCCGTCGCCGGGGCGGGCATCAAGATCGGTGACATAGATACCGGTATCGACGAGACGCACCCCTTCTTCGATCCGACCGGGTTCAGCTTCCCCTCCGGATTCCCCAAATGCGATGCGGCGGATAGCACGACGCACACTCCCGACCAGAACTGCAAGTACGTCTCCCCCAAGGTCATCGTTGCCAAGGTCTTCTTCAACAAAGCCCACCAGCAGGGCCTCGACGCGCAGGCAGTGCAGGATCATGGTACCCACACTGCTGGAGATGCGGCGGGCGTGACTGGCCAGACTGCGGTGGTGAACGGCGTAAGTATCGATGACATGTCCGGGATCGCACCGGGCGCCTGGCTTGGGAACTACAATGTTTTTCCGGGTCAGGTGTTGAACGCCCGCAGCGAAGACATCCTCAATGCGGTCGATGCCGCGATCGCTGACGGGATGGACGTTCTCAATCTTTCGCTTGGCGGCAGTTTCCATGGTAACAACGACCTGCTTGCGATCGGGCTCGATAACGCAGTGGATGCGGGCTTGGTAGTGGCCGTGGCAGCCGGTAACAGCGGCCCTGGGCCAGGCACTATTGAGTCGCCCGGTCGCGCCCGCAAGGTTATCACAGTCGGCGCAA
>QHOK01000117.1 GCA_003218755.1 Verrucomicrobiota bacterium | reverse complement strand
TTTTCGCTCGATGATGTCACTGCCAAACTCGGTGTGGCGACGCATTCGTCCGGTAACCATGGTGCAGCAGTGGCGCGGGCGGCGAAACTGCGAGGCGTTCCTGCGCACATCGTCATGCCATCGAACTCAGCCAAGGTGAAGATTCGCGCAGTGGAGAGTTACGGGGCGCACATTGTCTTTTGTGAACCAACGGAGGAGGCCCGCGAAGAAACATGCGTAAAGGTGATCAAGAAAACCGGTGCGACGTTGATTCATTCGTTTGAAAACGAAAACGTGATGGCGGGGCAGGGGACAGCAGCGATGGAATTGCTTCTAGATGTTCCCGATCTTAATCTGATCATGTGCCCAGTCGGCGGCGGCGGTCTGCTCTCCGGCACGGCGATCGCCGCAAAATCGATGCGACCGGAAGTCAAAGTGATCGCGGTCGAGCCGGCGAACGCCGACGATGCAACGCAATCATTTCGCGCAGGACGAGTAATCCACACGGAAAAGAAATTCACGATCGCCGACGGACTGCGGACAAATGTCGGCGAACCAAACTTTGCAATCATCAGGCGTTATGTGGACGACATTGTGACTGTAAGCGAGGAAGCGATTATTTCCGCCATGCGGACGATTTGGGAAACCATGAAGATCGTTATCGAGCCATCAGCGGCTGTTCCGTATGGCGCGATTCTGGAACGAGCAATCGGCGTCAATGGAAAACGGGTCGGTATTATTCTTACCGGCGGCAATGTCGATCTGGACGCGTTGCCATGGAACCTGTAGCCGGGATCGATGATCCCGGCCATCCGGCATCAACGATGCCGGCTACAACAGCTGCAGGATATCGATTTTGTGCAGGCGACACGCCTGCCGCTACAGCGCACGGCACGAATTTTTATGGAAATGAGGGAACCATCGGTCGAACCAAAACCGAAACCTGTATTCGTAAAAGGAGTTTAATTAGGTATGAAAGGGTTAAGCGTAATCATAGCGGCATTCATTTTAATGTTTGGCACTGTTGCTTCTCGCGGAGCGAATCTGGATAGAATTTCGGCGGAAACCGGGGTTCCCGTCGCTACGCTGCAAGCGGAGAGGGCGTCAACCGGGCTTGGCTGGGGTGGACTGGAGAAAGCGCATCTGCTGGCTAACGCGTCTGGCCAGAGCTTCGACACTATTGTCGGCAAGTTCCAGGGCCACGAAGGCTGGGGCCAAATTGCACACGACTACGGGTTAAACCTCGGAAAAGTCGTGAGCGGCGCGCACCGTTCAAGCCAAGCAACGTTGCATGCGAAGAACACTCAGACGGTTCATGGCAAAAGCACGGCGATCCATGGCAAGAGCGCCACGAACGTTGGCAGAGGCCACACTTCCAAGATGACGAGTACACGAGGTGTCGGTCACGGCTCGAGCTTTAGATCCGGCTTCAACGGATCTCATCGCATGGGTTCGATGAGCCACTTTGGTAGCTTCAGCGGATCTCATGGCATGGGTTCGATGGGCCACGGTGGTCATGGCCATGGCGGCAAGTAAAGAGAGACCGGGTTGAAGGGCCGCCTTCGCCAAAGGGTTCCGCGGGCCCGAGGGGAAGTGCGAAAGCGCTAGAGCGGGAGAGGCAAGTTGGCCTCAGCTAAGGGGAAGGGGCGATTCGTGTCTTCGAAGCGAGTGGGAGCGTTTCCTAAGTGTCGGTCGTGGCCCAAAACTTGCCGAATGCGCTTGGCCAGTTCAGGTCGATGACGCTGTTTCGAGCGGATTTGCCCATGCGCTCCCGCAGCGCGGGATCGGTCACCAGCACTCGAATGGCGCGTGCGAAGTCTTCTACGTCGTGTGATTTGGTGATCAGACCATTGGCCTTGTCGTCCACTAATTCCTTGGGCCCGCCGGAGTCGGAAACCACTACTGGCAGGCCGCACGCCTGCGCTTCGAGGATGACGTTGCCAAACGTATCGGTTGTGCTGGGAAAAACAAAGACGTCAGCGGATGCATACGCGGTGGCCAATTCACTGCCCGTGAGATAGCCGGTGAAAAACGCTTCGGGCAAAGATTTCGCGAACGCCTCGGCATAAGGGCCATGACCGACGATGAAAAGTTGGACGGGTAACCCCTCGTCGCGCAGACGGCGATAAGCCGCTGCCAGAAGATCGAGGTCTTTCTCCCGTGAAATGCGGCCCACGTAAAGGAGGCGCACCTCGCCATTGCACGCGCCGAATGTTTCGAAGAATGCCGGTTCGCGTCGAGCAGGATGAAACAGCTCGGTGTCGAGCCCACGCGGCAAAATTTTCAGTTTTGCAGGATCTAACCCGCGCTCGATCCAGCTTTGCCGATATTCTTCGGAGTTGACGAACACGGTGTCGAGCTGGCCATAGAACCAATGCATGTAACGCCATGCCACGCTTTCAAGAAAGCTGTCCTCGGTCAGGATCCGTATGTATTGGGGGAAATCGGTGTGATAAATGCCGCTCGTTTGCAGGTTGAGCATCTTGGCGGCGAGCAGTCCAGTTAATCCAACCGGCCCGGGCGTGCTGATGATAATCTCAGTGAACTTTTCCCGTTGTATGTAATCCAGCATCTGTAGAATCGGCGGGAAACTCAATTTTTGCAGTTCGTACTCGGGCAATTCAAATTCGCCAATGGGCGGGAAATTTTTGATTGGGATGTTGTCGATGCTCAGGTCGTTTCGAGAAACAACGACCGTCAAATCCCTGTCCGCCTTCGCGCCCGCTGCGACCATTCTGCGAACCGTCGTCGCGACGCCGTTGACGTCGTCGAGCGTGTCAGTGAACCAGGCGCGTTTTCGATTTTGCAATGCGATCGGAACTGCGCCGGTCAATTCCTTGAAAATAGCTCGCAACCATTTTCGAGAGGGCGCCTGGCTGTGAAACCCGTAGATGTATGGAGTAAGAATTACGAGGATCGGCACAATCGCGCTAAGGGCTTGCATGCTCTCGACCATGTTGCCGCTGCTGATTTGCTGAACGAATTTTTTGAAGAATCGAAACGTGAGTTGCTCGGCGACCATGTTCGCCATGAGAAATGTGCGGCGTTCCGGCTCATTGACTCCATCCAATCGCGCAGCGAGTTTCGCTTTCACCTCCGGCCGCGCGAAATAGCCTGAAAGCTCTTTCCAGAGCGAGACATTTGCAGGCTTGACAAATTCAAAAATTTTTCCTGACAGCACGCCTTGCACGATAAATTCCGTTTTCTCTTTGAGAGTGAATTCAGTAGGAGCCCGGCCCTCCATAAAGCGCGAAAACATTTTCTCCACTAGGGCCGCGCTCGGCCCTAGCTTTTCGTGGAAACGGTCCTGGATGAAACAGGCGACCGTGTTGTAAAAGCCGTGCGAGAGGATTAAGGGGGTTCCTCCGTGGCCTCGCGCGGTGCAATCGCCGCTGTGAATAAAACCGACAAATTTTTCCGAAGAATCGGCAGTGGGCGTTTCCGTGAAGGCGGAAGCGGCAAACTGCCCGCCGTGGTCGTCCGAACCTCCGACGAAAATTTTCTTCCACGCTTCCGCGTGCGTAGGCGCAAGATTGTGGCGATTCACGAGCGCGTCGATTTTATCCGGCGTCAATCGCTTAAAAAGAGTCTGGGCCAGATCGCTAAGGAGCGCATCGCGCAAGCCGTTGATCGCCTCGAAATGCTTAAACAGAAGGATGAGCTGCTCGATATGGCGTGCCTCGAGTTTTCCGTTCACGCTGTAAAGAGGGTGCGCAACTGCGTGCGTGATCTGCGCGGTTTGCAGGTAGCGCTGCAGGTCGAAGATGTTATCGCGGATAGCTTCGATGTCGCGATGTTGTTGCTCTGAGATTCCCCAAACAAGAATGTGCAGCTTGCAGCCGTCGTGCGGAAAATACGTTGTGACCTGTTCGCTGAGAAAGCTACGAGGCAGGTGCGCAATCTGCAGGCAGCCTTCGATCGTATCGTGGTCGGTGATGGTGACGTAATCCATCCCGCGCTGGAGTAATTGCTCATACAGCGTCTTTGGGTCCGAATAGCTGTCGGGAAAATCCAAACGGCGGAAGAGCCATTCTTCCGAACGCGCACTGTGGCGCGAGTGGATATGTAGGTCGCACCTGCTCATATTTAGATGCCGCGTCTAAATCTTTGTTCGGTGATCCATTCTTGATAGGTCGTCGCGGTGTATGACTCGATCGACTCCTCAATCAGACGAGTAATCTGTTTCCAAATCGCCGGATGTGAATAATCGGGCGGATGAATGCTTATGCGCAAGAGTGAAGTGCCTTTTAGAAATCGGAAAAGCGTTGCGTTGCACGTACGGCTGACGCAGCGTCGCCAACTATTTCGAACACTGTAAACTAACGCTCTTGCGGGAAACACGTTTCCCGAGCGGAGATCGCACACGGTGCGAAGACGCGTTGTGTATTGCATCTGCGCATCGCCCGCAGCGCGTTCGGCATCTTCGTTAAGCAACCACGCAGGCGCTACAAAACCTCGAGGCTTGAGGCCTTGCGCACGAAATTCATCTCGTGCGGCCACAATGCGACGCCGAGCTTCCTCATAACTCAGGTCGTAAAATTCACCCTCGTTTTGGGCGTAGAACCGCGTCAGGAATTTGTCGCGCAAAGTTTCTCTTGTACGGGGAGGACGTTCATGGAAATAGCCGTGGATCACGATTTCGTGGCCGTCCGCTTCCAAACCTCGAAGCCAGGACACAAATTCCCCGTCTTTTGTGAAGAGTCCCTCATGATGATAATCCGGCACCACAAGGAGAGAACAGACGCGCACACCGCGATGAACCAGCTCTGAGATAATTGTGTTTGCGATTTGCCGGCTGGAAGGTGCGACGTCGTGCAAAGAGACAACGATAAAATTCCTCGCAGCGCTGGCTGTTGCAACGAGTGGAAGGAACTCCGTTGCCGCAATCGTACTCATTTGGGAATTTTCGGTGCCGAAGCAGCTTTGAACAAGACAAAAGGTGGAACGCGTTCCTCAACGCGTTGGGTAAACCAATCGCCCTTGAGGCCGTAACACTTGCGCCTTTAGCGATCGGTTCGCAATCGTCTTCGGAGAAGCCGATCCACCTATGTCGTAGCTATCTTCAGGATTTCGCGAAACTCTGATTCAGCCAGAGCCATAACGGACAAACGCGATTGCCGAACCAATGCAATTTCCGTTAGCCGCGGATTGCTCTTGATCTCACGCAGCGTAACCGGCCGTCGCAGTGGTTTGACCGAGGCAAGAACTTCATCGCCCTTGCGCATTTTGCGCAGATTATTTCGCGCAGCGTAATTACGCACGCCCGTCCAACTTGTCTGGCCTTCTGCGACGAAGTCCGACCACGAATACGAGGATGGTTCCTGTTTCACCAGCCAGAAACTTTTCATGAGCGAAGCTAACTCAGCGAAGTTGAGGCAAGCAACTTTCAGTTGGTGTTGTAGTGCGCGCTGTCCTCAGCCGCATTCGTCCTGGCATGGCAACCGTGTGGTCCGCTGAGACAGCGGACGCTATAGCTAACGCGTTCGACAATCACGGTGCTTTGTTTCACAATCGAAATCATGCCGCGGCTACCATTCATCACGTTTGAGGGATCGGAAGGATGCGGAAAATCGACACAGATACAGAGATTAGCCGCGCGACTGGAGCGCTCTGGCGTTCCGTATCTGGTTACCCGCGAACCGGGCGGCACGCCCATCGGCGAAACGATTCGCGAGCTTCTCCAATTTGCTCCGCACAACTCAAGGATGACGTCGGAAACCGAGCTGCTTCTCTTTGAGGCGAGTCGCAGTCAGCTCGTGCGCGAGACCATCAAGCCGGCGCTCGAACGCGACGTGTGCGTGATCGCAGATCGTTTCTTTGATTCCACAACTGTTTATCAAGGCGCGGCGCGAAGCTTGGATCGTGAAATGGTCGAGCGCTTGAATGCTTTTGCGGTCGGCGATTGCATTCCGGATATTACTTTCGTTCTCGATGTAGATGCTGCGACGGCGGAATCACGAATGCAGAAGCCCCGCAGAGCGGATCGGATGGAACAGCAGCCCGCTGAGTTTTATGAGCGAGTTCGTGAAGGATACCGTGAGCTGGCTGCGCGCGAACCAAAGCGCATCGTGTTGATCGACGGCTCGCGCAACGCGGACGAGATCGAAGAACAAGTTTGGGAAACGCTTTCTTCTCGCTTTCCTGCATTAACGGCAAATCCGCGATCCGCAAAAACCGACCGTCCTGGCCCGGACCGAGATCCGCAATTTTGAGATGGCTTTTTCGCGCACCACAGCCCTTGAGTATTTGCGACGCGCCCACGAACAGAACCGGCTTGCACACGCTTATTTGATCACAGGACCGCCGGAAAGCGGCAAGCAGTTGCTGGCAGCGGATCTCGCCAGTCTGGTTAATGGCACACCCGCCAAAGATGTGTTCTCAGCCAAGGCTCGGGATATTTTCGTCGCGCGACCTGAATCCAAATCTCGACGCATCGTGATTGCGCAAATCCGGGAGCTGGAGCACGCGCTGCAAATGCGCGCATCCAATGGCCGCCGCAAAGTGGCGATTATTCACGATGCCGATCGGCTTCAAACTGAGGCGGCGAACGCGTTTCTCAAGACATTGGAAGAACCGCCAAAGGATTCCCTTCTGCTTCTGCTCAGTACTTTGCCGGAGGCTCTGCCGGAGACAATTCTTTCTCGGTGCATTGCGATTGCACTCGCGCGAAACGGGCGAAGCCAAGACAAGGCCGAAGAAGAAAAGCTGGTGAAATTGCTGGAACAAACGTCGAATCAAAGGAACTGGAATGTTCAATTCGCCTATCGGCTTGCTCAGGAATTTCAGCGTCTGCTTCGTGAAGTGCGCGACGAAGTAAAGCGCGACACAGACGAGGCCTTGAAACAGGAACAAACACGCTACAAGGATGCGACGGATGGCGCCTGGCTGGAAGAACGCGAGGAATACTACAAGGCGCTTACCGAAAGTCTTTACCTGCAACGCCGCGCCGGGTTGGTCGAGACATTATTCGCCTGGTGGACTGATGTTCTTCGGGCGAGCAACGGCGTGGCGCACCGTAATCTGCCGCATGCGAAAAAAGAAACCGCCGCACTCGCAACGCGCTTCAGCACCCCAGAAATCTTAAAACGCATCCGCTGTTTGGAACAGTTGCGCGATCATCTAGGTCGCAATATTCACGAAGCGCTCGCAATCGAGGTCGCTTTCCTGGCAATCTTCACCGCGTGATTTCGGATTCTGGGGAGCGCACACACCATAGCTTCGGCGAAGGCGGGTTGACAAGAGGCCGCCCGATCTTATCCAGTATGCTTGTATGCGACAAAGTCTTCGATTCATTTTAGTGGCGGCGGGCGCAAGTCTCGCCTTGCTGCTTGCCGGTTGCGCGACAGGAAAAGTGGCTGGCGGTGGCGCCTATCACGTGACTGCCTACAAGCCGCATGATCCTTCGGCCGTGCGCGTGAAAGTCTCGCTTTCCCAGGAAAATGTTCATGTAATGGAAGGCGATCGCTGCCTGATGGCGGCCGCCATTTCGGTTGGTATGCCTAATAAGCCGACACCAAAAGGCAATTTCACAATCTATTCCAAACAGGAGCACAAGCGTTCGGGATCGTACGGCTTCAGCGTGCAAGGCGATCGAATTGTTCCTTCCACTGGCGGCGGAGGTGGCCGTTACGTCGGCTACCCGATGGGGTACTGGTGCGAGTTCGCTCCTGCGTACGGCTTTCACCAAGGCTTCGTCCATCCCACTCCGCGCACCCACGGTTGTATTCGGTTGAAGGGCGAGGCTGCGGCGAAATTCTTTGCGCTGGTGCGAATCGGCACGCCTGTGAACATCGCGACCACCCAGCCGGAGGATGCCACGATCGGCCCGAAGGTGCAGCGAGTGGACGACTCGCGCACGCCTGATCCAGACCCACACATCATGGTTACCGAGGCGGCGTTCGAAAAACCGAGCGGACCACTGCTCCAATAGCCCGGCTGCGGGCATTGCCGCCAACGCTTGACTATGTCATGTTGAGCGGAGCGAAACATCTCTGGCCGCGATTTTGGCGCTCTGTTGCCAAAATGACCTGAGATTCTTCGCTACGCTCAAAATGACAACGACGAGGTAGCATGAGCACGAACCTGATTTCCAGCGGCACAACAGCGCGGGAGAAAGTGAACCTCCGCACGCCCGACGTGATGGCTGCGGTGCAGCAACAGGTCGAATCGCATTACCGCAGCGACATTGTGGAGAAAATCCGGCGCGCCGGCGGAATCATTTCGGTGGGCGATACCACGGTGCGGCTGGCGAAACAATTTGGCTTTTGCTACGGCGTCGAGCGCGCGATCGATCTCGCGTATGCCGCGCGCAAAGTTTTTAAAGATCGCCGGCTTTTTATTGTCGGCGAAATCATTCATAACCCGGAGGTCAACCATCAAATCGCCTCGTTAGGCATTAAAAATCTCACCGGCAAAAACAAGCAGGCCGACATTGCTGATCTCGGACCCGAAGACGTGGTGATTGTGCCCGCATTCGGCACCGAATTGTCGATTCAGCAACAGATCAAAGACCGCGGCTGCCAGATTGTCGATACGACTTGTGGCGACGTGATGAGCGTCTGGAAACGTGTGCGCAAATACGCGAGCGAATCCGCTACTTCCATCATTCACGGCAAAGCCGAGCACGAAGAGACTAAGGCCACCAGTTCGCGCGCGCTCGGCGATGGGAGCGGACATTATCTGGTGGTCCTGACGCTTGCAGATACCGATTACGTTTGCGATTACATCCGGCACGGCGGCGACAAAGAGGCGTTCCTCGAGAAATTCAAGGGCGCCCATCCGCCGGGCTTCGACCCCGACGTGCATTTGCAAACGGTCGGTGTGGCAAATCAAACCACCATGCTCCGCGGTGAGACCGAAGAAGTGCAGCGGCGCGTTCGACAGGCGATTGTCGATCGGGACGGGCCCCAGCTTGCAGAGAAAAATTTTCGTTTCTTCGATACAATCTGCGGTGCGACTCAGGAACGGCAGGATGCGTTACGCGAATTGCTCAACGTGCCAATGGACCTGCTGTTGGTGGTCGGCGGTTACAACAGCTCGAATACATCTCATCTGGCCGAGATGGGCGAAGAGAAATTGCCCACCTACTTCGTGCTAAACGCCTCGCGACTGGTTTCCGCCACTGAGATCAAGCATTACGATTTGCACGAGAAACGCGAGATCGTTTCACATTTTTGGTTGCCGAACGGACCGGCCGTCATCGGCATCACCGCCGGCGCGTCTTGTCCAAATAATTTGATTGAGGAAACATTGATTCGTCTTTTCGAATTGCGCGGCATCTCACGGCAGGAACTCGAGCTGGCAGCGTAGGTCGAAAACACGACCCCTTGCGTGTTGCCTTCCAAACCGGCGTAGCGTGCGCTGTCCTCAGCGCAACAAATCGTCAAAAGCGACGCGAGGACGCGTGCGCACTCCAAAAGCTTCGCGAAATGGAACCAGACGTATCGGTTTTCGCCCGTAGTACTTTTGGAGTGCGATCCGCGCAAATCGCGGTCGGCGTGCGAAATAATCTTTTGTATGGCACGCGCAATCTGGAAAGGCAGTATCAGCTTCGGTTTGGTTAACATCCCCATTGCCCTTTATCCCGCTACGCGACGGGAAGAATTCAAGTTTCGTCTGTTGCGCAAGAGTGATTTGAGCCCGGTCAACTACAAGCGCGTCGCCGAAAAAGACGGCAAGGAAGTCCCCTGGGACCAGATCGTGAAGGGTTACGAGTATGAGAAAGGGAAATACGTGGTGCTCAAGGACGAGGATTTTCAACGCGTCGATCTCGAGGCGACCCAGACTGTGGATATTCAGGATTTTGTCGAACTGGATGAGATCGATCCTATTTTCTTTTACAAGCCATATTACCTGGAGCCGCAAAAAGGCGGTGACAAAGCTTACGCGCTACTGCGCGACGCGCTGAAGGACAGCAAGAAGGTCGGCATTGCCAAGGTCGTGATCAAAACGCGGGAGTATCTTGCCGGTGTGAAACCCGAGGATGGCGCGCTTGTGTTGGAGCTGATGCACTTTGCTGACGAACTGGCCGATATGAGCAAGCTGCATATTCCGAAAAAGGTCGAGGTCGGCCAACGCGAGATGAACATGGCCAAGTCTCTTATCGGCAGCATGAGCACAAAGTGGAATCCAGAAAAATATCGCGACGACTACCGCGAAGCGCTAATGGAAGTGATTGAAGAAAAGGTTGAGGCTGGCGGAAAAGAGATCGAAGAGAAACCCAGAAAAGCGCCCAAGCCAACCAAGGTGATCGATCTCGTCTCGGTGTTGCAGAAGAGCCTGGAGGAGACCGGCGCGAAGAGAA
>QHOK01000116.1 GCA_003218755.1 Verrucomicrobiota bacterium | reverse complement strand
TTTGCAGTCCGGTAATAAAAGGCTGGAAAGTTTCGCGGTCGATCACATGCAATTGCGCGCCCCCGCAGAGTTCACTGGCAAATTTGTGAAAGATCGGCTGAAAATAATTTTCGCGAAAGAACACTCCTCGCAATTTGAGCTTGTTTAGCTCGCCGCAAACCCGCTGAGCATCGATGAATGGCGCGCCGAAGATTTCAAACGGCCGGGTTGTGCCGCGACCTTCGGAAATGTTTGTGCCCTCGAGCAGACACATACCTGGGTAAACTGTCGCCGTGTCGAGTGTTGGCATATTGGGTGAGGGCATAACCCAGGGCAGACCGGTTTGGTCGAACCACATCTCGCGTGCCCAATTTTTCATCGGCAAAATCTGTAATCGACATTTTGGAAACGCTTCATCTCGAAATTGCTGCGCCAGTTCACCAATAGTGCGCCCGTGCCGGACAGGAATGGGGTGCATCCCGACAAACGATTTGTAATTGGCATTGAGCATTGGCCCCTCTGTCGTCACACCGTTGATCGGGTTCGGTCGATCGAGCACAACGACTGCGACGCCCCTTTGTTCGCAGGCGCGCATGCAAAGATACATCGTCCAAATGAAGGTGTAGTAGCGCGCACCGACGTCCTGGAGATCGACGAGCAAAACATCGATGTCCTCCAGCATCTCCGGAGTCGGCTCGCGATGTTCAGCGTACAAGCTGTAAACGGGGATGCGAAGACGGGGATCTTCGTAGCTTTTCCATTCCGCCATGTTGTCCTGCGTTTGGCCAAGAAATCCGTGTTGCGGACCAAAAAACGCGGCAAGACGAAAGAGATCGTTGTTGTGTCTCTCCAGAACCCGCGACGCGTGTTCGAGTGTTGATGAAACCGATGCCGGATGAAGCAGCGCTCCGATGCGCGCGCCGCGCAGTTTCTTCGGCCAAACTTGGTCCAGATAATCGAGTGGAAGTTCAACGCGCACGTGGCTCTTCTATCACAACGCGGAAATTCCGGCGAGTTGTAGCGGTGCTTGTGTCAAGCACCCGAGCATGACCAAGCGTTTGACACAAACGCCTCTACACCCGCTTCCATCGACGCGCGCCGAAAACTGTAAGGACTGCGAGCAGTGTAATCACTGCGCAGACCTGCGCGAACAGCTCGCCACGTCGCGCGTAGAACGTTAACTCGTGCTCGGTCGGCACCTTGATTTCACCTGTCAGTACGCCTTGGGTGAAGGTGCTGCCAGTTTCATCCCGTAACACCTGGGTGACGCGTCCAAATTCGTTCACAAAACAGGTGACTCCAGTATTGGCAGCGCGAATCATTGGGCGACGCGTTTCCACACATCGAAAAATTGCGTTTGCCAAATGCTGATGCGATCCGGCCGAATGTAAAAACCATCCGTCATTTGTTATATCGACAAGCAAATTTGCGCCGGGGTTCGTCTCTGTGGGAAGCACAAATCGTCTTACCAACTCGCCAATCGTATCTTCGAAACAGATTAAGGGCGCCACCTGCACATCGCTGTTCGTCAGGCTGAACACTGTGTATTCTCTCCCCGCACTGAAATCGCCTGGTACCTGGTCGCCGACGATTCGTGCGAGCAACGGCACCCGATGCCGCCCCGGAACGTATTCGCCGAACGGCACCAGGTGAACTTTTCGGTAGACCTGCATTCGTTCGCCGCCGTCGGAAATAAGCAGCGCAGCATTGTAAACATCACGGTTCTCTTCGTCGATCGTGCCCAGTAGCAGGTCGCTCTCAGCCGATGCGGCTAGGTCCATCACGAATTCGTAGCTTTCCTGCTCTGCAAGAACCGGCCCAGGCATCGAGCTTTCCGGCCAAATCAACAAATCAGGCGGAGGACTTGATCGCAGCGCGATTTCACTCAACCGCCGGAATTGATCGAAAATCTTCTTCGTAAACTGCGGGTCGAACTTTTGATTTTGAGGGACATTCGACTGCACAGCAGCGATGCGGAGCGGTTTTGTGGGCGGCGAAACCTGGCTTGCCCGAAGCCCGAAGGTCAGGACTCCCACAATGGCCGCCATCGTGAGCGTAAGGTCAAAATGCGGTCGAGTCGTGTGTGTGCGCGCCTCAAGAATCAAGCGGCGCGCTGTTGTAACTAAGATTACATTGGCAAACGCGACCATGAACGATAAGCCGGCGACGCCGGTGAACTCTGCAATTTGAATCAGTGGCCAGTTGCCATGCAGCGCCACACCCAGGCCATTCCAGCCCCAGCCGGAGAAAACCCAGCCGCGTAACCATTCCTGCGTTGTCCATCCAGCGGCGAGAAGAACCGCGAGCACCAAGTTGTTCGTCGACTTTGTCCATGGCGATCGCGCCGGCGCTGACGTGCTTCGAGCCTGGGCCAACATCTGATCCCATTTAGTCGCGTTTGATTGCCTCTTTGCTTCTCGTGGCCGGAGTAAACCGCAAAACCATGCCCAAAGCGCCACGTAAACCGCCATATAAAATTGAAGAACAAACCAGCCGAGGACCGTGACAGTTGTGAGCCAGGAGAGTGCCGTCCAGAAAAACGCCAGACCAGCGACGTAACCAAGTGCAAGATTCCGAAGCCAGGAATGCCGCGATTCTTCTCCGGAAAACCAAATTGCGGCGATAAGCGGCGTAAGCGTGATCCAGCAGAGCCAGGTCAGATTAAACGGCGCAAAACAGCCGGTGTAGAGAAGCCCGCTACAGATCGCTGCCAGCCATGGCCACGCGCGCAATGCTTTTGATGACCAGCTCACCGGGATCGATCGCTCAGCCGTGACTCGGCATCCTTTTGCAGCCAATCCCAAAGACGATCGAGTTTTTCGCCCACTTGCGCCTTAATCTTACTGAGTTCTGCAGAATCGAATTTTCCATTCTCCGGCCGGCGCTGTGCGAAAAGGTAATACTTGATCTTGGGTTCTGTCCCGGATGGACGCACCGCGATGCGCGTTCGATCTTCCAGTTCAAAAATCGACATCTTTTCTTTGGGAATCAGGTCGTCCTCGACATCTTCGATCATATCCGCCTCGAAATTTTTGATCCCGATCACTTTTAATCCGAGCACTGCTGAAAATGGGTGGGTGCGGTACGACTCGGCCAGGCGCACAATTTTATTTGCGCCTTCCGCTCCTTCGAAGACGAGCGAAGCGTTTTTCTCCGCAAAATAGCCGAACGTCGCAAAGATTTCGTCGAGCAATTGATCCACTGTCTGTCCGCGCGACTTCGCATAGGCGGCTACCTCGCAAAACATGATCACGGCGCCGTTGCCGTCCTTGTCGCGAACGAAGTCGGCGCCGCTGTAACCGTAACTTTCTTCACCGCCGAAAACGTAAAATGAAGAGTGTGCGAGACGAAGCCGGCGCGTTTCTTGTTCCGCGAGGTCGACATAATTCTGTCGAAGCTGGTCCGGGATTGCGCGCTCGTAGTTGCCGAGCTTTGCGCCGATGTATTTGAAGCCGGTCAGCGTTTCGACACAGCGCAAACCATAATAATCGGCGATCGCCTTTTGCAGGTCGGTCGTGACAAAGGTTTTGATGATCACGGCGCGTGCCGCGTTTTGCTCATTGAGCACGCCCTTGTCGAACAATGTCTTGGTTCGGTACCAGGCAAGGAGCGAACCGATCTGATTCCCGGTCAGCAATTTCATTTTGCCGTCCTTTCCGCGAACCGCGGCTCCCATGCGATCGCAGTCCGGATCGGTGGCGACGACCAGATCGGCGTCTTCCTTTTGGGCCAGATTGATTGCGATGGTTAACGCCTCCGCGTTTTCCGGGTTTGGCGATTTCACTGTCGGGAATCGACCATCGAAGCGATCCTGCTCCGGCACTACTTGGAAATTGAAACCGAGCCGTGTGAGCATCGGTTTGATGATTACGCTGCCGGTTCCGTGGAGCGGCGTGTAAACGATTCGCAGCGATTTCGCTTCGCGAATCACCTGCGGATCGAGAATCAATGTCTCGAGCCGCCGCATGTAAGCTTGATCGATGTCTTTCCCGATCGTGGTCACTTTTCCTTGCCGATCTTTTGGAAGTGGTGTGAACGATTCGGTCGTGATCGCATTCACTTTGGCAATGATCCCACTGGCATGCGGCTCGATCACTTGCGCCCCGTCGCTGAAGTAAGCCTTGTAGCCATTGTCGTACGGTGGATTGTGACTCGCCGTGATCACGATGCCGGCATTTGCCTTGAGATAACGAACAGCAAAGGAAAGCTCCGGCACAGAGCGCGGGCCGTCGAACACGCACGCGTCGCAACCATTTTCAGCTGCGACTCTCGCCGCAACTTCGGCGAACTCTTTCGAGAAGAAGCGCGGATCATGCGCGATCACGATCTTCGGCTTCGCCGAAATTTTCTCGCGCGCGTTCCAATCATGCAGATAGGCGACAAGTCCTCGCGTTGCGCGGTTGATGTTAAAGAAATTCATAGCGTTCGTGCCGACGCAGGGAAATTCCGGGCGTTCGTCCTCGCGCGCATTGCCGCGTTCCGCAGCCGTAACAATCTTCCCAATCGTGCGGCCACGGAGACCGCCTGTCCCGAATGCAAGCGTCTGGTAGAAGCGATCGTTTAACTCTGACCATTCACAGCTATCGGCGAGCTGCTTGATGGAGCTGAAATAGAGATCGATCGTTGCTCCGGCCAAAAGGCTGCGAACGTTTTTTGCCGTCGATTCCAGCAATTGCCCGCGCGCAGCAGCGCGCTCGATTCTTGAGTTTAGCTCTTCAACATCAGCTGGCATTGCTGCCAACTGTTCCGTCATCGATTTGCTTTGCAAGCGCTGTATATCTCCGGAAGAATCAGACTTGCGTCACCTGTTTGAGGTCGGTTAGGAAACTGCAAAGGAGTTTAACCATGAAATGGACTACGCTGTACATCGCCGTCACCGTTACTTTCCTGTCATTTGCGTTCGGAGAGGCCCAACAAGAGTCAACCGACAAGAAAAGTGAGCAGGAAGTGAGACAGATGATCGAAAACTACCGAACAGCCTTGCTGCAGCGCGATATTCCTGCGCTGGAAAAAATCTGGGCTGACGATTACGTCTTTGTAAACGCATCGGGAGAGGTACGGACCAAGGCGCAACGCATCGCAAATCTTAAATCTGGCGCGACCGCGTTCGAGTCGATCAACGAGAAGGAAAATATTACCGTGCGGGTGTATCAGAACAGCGCGGTGGCGACGAGCCGCGTGACGATCAAAGGGAAATACAGTGGTCAACCGACCGGCGGCCAATACCGGAGCATGCACGTTTGGGTAAAAGGTCCGGAAGGATGGCAGTTAGTCGCCAATCAGTTGACGGCCTTGCCACGGAAATAACGTTTTTATACACGAGCATTGCTGCAGCGAATTGTCTTGTTGTAGTGGCGGCTGTCTCAGCTGCAGATTCTGCCCATCGGTGTAGGTCTTACGGGGCTACTTCGCCAGCCCGTAGATATTCACC
>QHOK01000096.1 GCA_003218755.1 Verrucomicrobiota bacterium | reverse complement strand
GGAGCTGTTCGCATTATCGGGCGATGCCGCGGTACTAAAGGAAATCAGTCACCATGCCGAAAAGCGATTCGCAGCACTCGAAGCGAACCATCGTGGATCGATTCAACGAACGAAAGCGAAACGGAAGGAGCAATATCGGAAGCTGCAACAAGCAGGACGTGATCCGTTTTATGTTGAATGGGATTTGCCCGAGCAGGTCTTGGAAAAGCAAGAAGGCGAAGTACACGAGCAACATTTGTTTTGCGATGGCCACGGGAAATTTCAAAAGGCTTTCATCCGGATCTATTGCTGTTTCGCAGAAGTGATGATCGCTTGGTTGTCGACGTAGTCGAGCCGCACCGGGCCAATCAGGATGATACGTACGCGAAAGCAAAAGGTTTAGCTGGGTATGCAGAAACATATGGCGGACACTTTGGACAATTGATGATGGTTAAGGTCGAAGGATCGGGAGACAAGGCTTCGTTATTCGGCTTTGATGTGAATGAGCGTGAAACGCGCAAGAAGGCTCTTGCACTCCGCAGTAATGAAGACGTGCAGGGGCTATTCCAAGCGTTTAAATTTTGAGGTCGATGCTCAGCGTAAGCTTGTGATGCGCTGGGTGGACATACTGATTCTCTTCGCTACAATGCGTCGCCCGCTTTTTTCGTGGGCCAACTGAATGAACAAACTCGACGCGCAGCGACAAAAAGAAATTCAACAGGCGGAGGAGCTGCTTTTTGCAGGCCCGCAGGCGCTTGGTTTTGCCAAGGGATTGTTCCAGGGACATTTCGTTTCCGATTGGGTGATGCCATATCCGCGCATTCCGGCTGGGCAACAAATTGAGCTGGATGATACGCTCAGGTAATTGATGGTCTTGGGCGCATCGGAGTACTGGGCATGACCGCGCCGAAGGAATACGGCGGTCGCGGCTTCTCGCAAATGGCCAACTGCAAAGTGCTGGAAGAAATCGGCAGGCGTTGCGCGTCGACGTCGGTTTTCGTGAACGCGCATCATTCGATCGGAATTCGCGCGTTGCTGTTATTTGGAACACACGAGCAAAACCAGAAGTGGCTGCCCAAGTTAGTGACCGGCGAGCAGTTGGGCGCTTTCGCGCTGACGGAGAAGGAAGCAGGATCCGATGCGGCAAACGTGCAGATGCAGGCGCGTCCTAGCGAAGACGGGTCGCATTTTATTTTGAACGGCGAGAAACGTTACATCACCAACGCGGCGATCGCGCATGAGCTGACCGTGATGGCGCGCACGCCTATGCCCGGCTCGGACAAAACAGCGATTACGGCGTTTCTGGTCACGCCTGATATGCCGGGATTCGAGATGCTTGAGGCGCGGATGCCGAAGATGGGAATCCGCGGCACGGCAACCGGGCGCTTCGCGTTGCGGGACGTTAAGGTTCCAAAGGAAAACATTCTCGGGCCGCCGGGCAAAGGTCTCAAAGTCGCGCTCACGGTCCTCGATTTCGGACGCACAACTTTCGGCGCGTGTTGCACCGGCGCGGCCAAGACGTGTTTCGAGCTGGCGATCCAGCACGCAAACACGCGAAAGCAATTCAACAAAACGCTCGGTAATTTTGATCTGGTTAAAAAGAAAATCGCGCGGATCGCGGCGGATGCTTACGCGATGGAATCGATGACGACGGTTACAGCGTCGTTCATTGATCGCGGACTGGAGGATTACATGCTCGAGACCGCCATGCTGAAGGTTTTCACCACGGAGCGGCTTTGGGAATGCATCAATGACGTGTTTCAGATCTACGGCGGTTCGGCATACTTTGTCGATCTTCCGCTAGAGCGAATGATGCGTGACGCGCGCATCAACCAGATCGGCGAAGGGGCGAACGAAGTGCTCACTTCATTTATCGCGCTGGTGGGAATGCGCGGGCCGGGCATGGAGTTCAAGGAAATCTACGACACCATGATGAAACCGTCACGCGAGCGGATGAGCAAAGCGTGGGCCGCGGGAAAGAGCCGGCTTGGCGCGACGATCCGCGTGCCGGATGTGCCGGTGCAAAGCGAGCAGCTCCGCGGGCATGCGCGCCAGCTCGGCCACTTGATCCGGCGTTTTAATTTCGCTGTGAACCGCGCGTTGATTACTTATCGCGAGCCGATTCTGGATATGCAGCTTGTCCAGGAACGCATCGCAAATGCGGCGATGGATCTCTTCGCATCGACTTGTGTGCTGAGCCGCAAGGACAGCGAAATCCAATTTGCCCGTCGAAACGGCGACGCGGCTGCGCCCAGTGATTCCGCCGCTGATCTGTTCTTACGTCAATCGTTTCGCCGGATTCGTAGTTCACTCGCTGGACTGACGGACAATGACGACAAAGCGCTCCTCGCAGCAGCGAACTCCTGTTTAGCCAAGCCTCCCAGCTAAATTTGGCAAAGATGTCGATCTTCGCTGGCTGAAGGGAAAAAGGCGCGTGGTGATCGGGTTCGGAGCGCAAGGCGGAGCGGTCTTCGAGTGCTCGGTACATCGGAAGCAGTGCGACGCGGCGAGCTGACAGTTGGTCCAGAAATCATTGACCAAACGTTACAAAGCGCATGAGATCGGCGTTGGAAGAAATTCGATCCGGCAAATTTGCGCGCGACTTTATTTGCGAAAAGGAAACTGGACAGCATCGTTACGTGAACCTGCTGCGCGAGGCTGAAGAGCATCCAATCGAAAAAGCTGGCGTGCGACTGCGGAGATTGATGGGTTGGCGCGAAAAACGTAAACCTGCCCCCGCGCTGCCCGGCCGGTCAGCGCGCCCTTTCGGCAAGTAGGTCTTGCGTAAACCTTATCGCGTCCTCGGCGAATGCCCGTAAATACTCATCGCGTTAGCAGTAGTCGGAATCGCGGCGAGCCGATCGCAAGGCTGCGGGATACGTGAGCCTGACTCCACAACGAAGCACATTTTCCTTACGGTTTTTGTGACTGGCTGTTGTGTTGCTGGGACCACCACCGTATTCTTGCTCGGATCAGCAGCGAATGCCGACGTGCAAAACGCGAGTGCGAGCACCACGATTGCACATCGAACCGACCCGGCGCATAAGCGACTGAGTCTGCGTTCTGTTCTCATGCCGTGATTGTGAGCCCCGTCACTAGTTGTTGCAAGCATATTCCCATCGATTTTGCGGACAAAGAATGGACGGTTGCAGCGACCGAGGACTCAGTCCGTCCAAAGAAAATGTTCGAGGCGAAGACTATTAAGACGCGCTTTTGCTTCTTCGCTTCGGCTCCCTCCCGCGGCAGCGAGCTTATCATAGATAGCAGCGGCAGATTCCCACTTTGAATCTTCCTCCAACAATCGACCAGCGTTAAATCCAGCTTTGTAATACCAGAACAGTTCGCGCTGCTGATCCGGGCGCGCCTCGTCCTCCAATATCTTGTAAAACGTCGCAAGGGCGCCGGCTCGATCGCTTTTCTTTTCCAGGCACAATCCCTTTTTGAAGAGCGCCTGGTTACGCCAGTC
This sequence comes from Verrucomicrobiota bacterium, assembly GCA_003218755.1. GTDB lineage: Bacteria > Verrucomicrobiota > Verrucomicrobiia > Chthoniobacterales > UBA10450 > Udaeobacter. Next base: position 24,221 of record QHOK01000096.1, on the reverse strand, counting down.
AATCGGCTCGTTCTCATCGGAAGCCAACTGGTCGTATGTTTCAATTGCGCGCTGATAATTATTCGGGTCGGTTGCGCCTGCCTCAAAGAAAATGTCGCCTTTCCCGCAAAGCGCTTCGCGTTTCTCGGACAGGTCAGCGTCGCTCTTCAGTACCTCATCGTACAAGGCGAGAGCATCTTTCGGCTTGCCAAGCTTGCGCTCGATTACGGCTTGTTCATTGCGTGCGGCCCACCGCAGTGCGCCGTTTCTCTGCACAACCTGGTCAAAAAGATCAATCGCCCGGTCCAGTGAATGCTCGCCCATGCTCGACATGGCCGATTCTCCCGCGAAAAAAAGTGCTCTTTCCGCAAGAGAGTCGTCGGGATTCTGTTGCGCGATAATTTCGAATTGGGTCTGCGCGTTTGCGAAATCCTGATGCCGGTAATAAAGCTCCGCTAATTTCATTCGGACTTCCGAAGCGAATGCTGAAAAACGATGCTGCTCCAGAAAGCGCTTCGCCAGGTCAATGACTTTCGTCTCGCTTCCCGGCTCTGATTCCTCCACCCAGATGCTGAGATAATCGGCGCGCTCGGCGGCCGCGGCGGTCGGCCTCGACTCGGCTGCACGAGCCAGATCTTTTCGCGCTTCGTCGAAGCTCGGCGGCGAGGAGTGAAAGGCCAGCTCGGCCAGGCCCACCCAGGCTTCCGACACACGCGGATTTTTGGGAAAATCACGAATGAACTGTTGCAACGATGCCGCCGCTTTTCTATCGCTCTTCGCCGCCTGCATCAAACCTTCCTCTAATCGTAAATTGGCGCGCGCCTCTTCGTCGCCGCCTTGCTTCTCCAGCTCACTGTAATCAGCGAGGAAACGAGCGTGATTGCCGACTTGTAGCCAGCCGCTTGATGCATTAAACAGCGCAACTTTTGTCCAGGACGAATTGGAATGCGCGATTTGTTCAAAAACCGCGGTGGCTGTGTCGAATCGCTTCGCCAGATAATTCACGTTTGCGGACAAAAAATTGATCCGAGCCAGCAAAGCCGGCTCGGGATGCAGCAGACGCGCCTCATCCAAAATTGTGATCGCCTCATCCAAATGCCCGTCATCCACTTCAAATTGTGCAAACTCAAGCAGAGCGGGTGCGATCGCCGGGGATTTGGTACTGGTGCCTCGCAGATCGGAAAATAATTGCTGGGCTCGCTCCCTGCGTCCAGTGCGAGTTTCCATGCGAGCGAGATACCATCGGGCAAATGTTCGCCGTGGCTGTTCCGGCCTGCGCACCCATTTCTCCAGTTCGCTGCGCGACGGTTTGTGCTCCGCGCGATACAACGAATCCAATTTTTCGAAGAGAAGGGGGAGATCTGGATCCGCAGGGTGACGGTCGATAAATTGTTCGATGACGTCATCTCCAGCTTCCGGCGTCTTTAGTTGCAAATGTGCGTCGGCTATCCCGAAGAGCGCCGCGATTAACGTGGCATGAGGTGCTCCCTCCGGCCTTTTCAGAAGCGCTTGAAACATGCCGATCGCTCTCTCGGGCCGCTGCAAGATTAACTCCAGCCGCCCGCGTAACACCCGCCGTTCCTTCCGCTCCGCCACCAATGTCGGCCGCATTTCTGCCAGGAGGCGCCGCGCATTAGGAGGATCGGCCATTTCAATGTACAGTTCGGCTGCTCGTAACTGCGCTCGGGTGGCCCATTCTTTGTCACGCAACAGGAGGTTAAGCTTTCTCAGAGCTTCTTGCCGCTTTCCTAACGCGCGCAGCATCTCCGCCGTGCCAAATACCGCTGCTCCATAAAAGGGCGAGGCTCGGTCCGTCGTCAGTTCCTCATACAGCGGCAGGGCGTCAGCCCATCGGTTTAGGCCGGCCAAGGCTTGGGCGCGCCAGAATTTGGCCCACGGCAGTTCGCGTAATCGAGGGTCTGCCAACAAAACGAGAGTGTCCTCTGGCTGTCTTGCAGCCACTTGGGCCTCGGCAAGTTTCTCGGCGACGACGTGCCATTCGGTTTCAGGCGGATTTTTATTTAACAGCGCCTGCAACCGCGCGATCGCTACTTCCGGAACGCCCTCTGTTAGCGGCGCGCTCGCTTCAGCAATCTCAGCGGAAATGTCCGCACGGGCGAATTGCGCGAGTATGCCGAGCAGACAGCTGAGTCCTATTTTTTTTAGGCTCATCTCTTCTCCAGCATTGGCTGCAAATATTGCCTTGTGTGACTGCTGGGAAGTGCTTCGATCTCCTCCGGCGGACCAGCTCCGACGAGATAGCCGCCAGCTTCGCCACCTTCAGGTCCCAAATCGATGATCCAATCGGCGCACTTGATCATCTCCAGATTGTGTTCAATCACGATCACCGTATTACCCGCGTTGCGCAGCTTCATCAGCACTTGCAGCAATTTCTCAATGTCGGCGAAATGCAATCCGGTCGTCGGCTCATCGAGAATGTAAAGGGTGCGCCCAGTCGCCTTTTTCGCAAGCTCTGTAGCGAGTTTTACGCGCTGGGCTTCCCCGCCGGAGAGAGTGGTTCCGCCTTGGCCAAGTCGCAAATAACCGAGACCTACATCGAGCAATGAGTTTAACTTTTCCGAGATGCTGGGCACGTTGCGGAAAAAGCGCGCTGCCTGATCCACCGTCAGATCGAGAACATCGGCGATATTTTTGCCTTTGTAAGTGATCTCAAGCGTCTCACGGTTGTACCGCTTGCCATGGCATACTTCGCATTCGACGTACACGTCCGGCAGAAAGTGCATCTCGATCTTAATTAATCCACCGCCTTCGCAGTTTTCGCAGCGGCCCCCTTTAACATTGAAACTGAAACGCCCCGCGTCGTAACCGCGCACCCGCGCCGCAGGCAGCTGGCTTAATAGCTCGCGGATCGGTGTAAATGCACCCGTGTAGGTGACCGGGTTTGATCGCGGCGTTCGCCCAATCGCACTCTGGTCAATCACAATCGCCTTGTCGATCTGTTCCACCCCACGAATCGCGCGATGCGCGCCCGGCTTTTCTTTCGCATTGTAAAAACGCCGAAACAGCGCGCGCCGCAGAATGTCGTCGACGAGAGTGGACTTGCCGCTGCCAGAGACACCGGTGACGCAAGTCAAACAGCCGAGCGGAAAAGAAACCGTAATGTCTTTCAAGTTGTTCTCAGTCGCGCCGACAAGCGTTAGCCAGCCTTCGGATTGGTTGCCAAGTCGCGGTTTAGTGCGCTGGCTAGGGACGGGAATTCGTGCGCGGCCGGAAAGATAATCACCGGTCAAAGAATTCTTCGCGGACAGAATGTCGTTGAGTTTTCCTTGCGCCACGATTTCACCTCCGCGCGGGCCTGCACCCGGGCCGAGATCGATAATGTGATCAGCGGCCCGGATTGTTTCTTCATCGTGCTCAACTACGATGACGGAATTGCCGAGATCACGAAGACGGCGCAGCGTGCCCAGCAAGCGCCCATTGTCGCGTTGATGCAATCCAATGCTCGGTTCATCCAAAATATAAAGTACCCCCGCAAGGCCGGAGCCGATCTGTGTCGCCAATCGAATCCGCTGTGCTTCGCCGCCTGAGAGCGTTCCACTCTGGCGATTGAGAGTGAGATAACCGAGCCCGACCTCAACAAGGAATTGCAACCGCGATTGAATTTCGCGCACCACATCGTTCACAATCACCTGTTGGTGTGCGCTCAGTTCGAGATCTGAAATAAATCCGGCGGCCGCTTCAATCGTTAGCTCACTGAACTGGTGAATGTTCAGTTCGCATGCGTTTCGATCCTTTATTGTAACGCCAAGAATTTCAGGTTTGAGCCTTGCTCCATTACAGACCTTGCACGGCTCGCGCGTCATGAATGAGCGAATGCGGTTACGAGTGAATTCGCTTTGCGTTTGCTCGTAAAGTCGCTGCATCTGCGGCACCAATCCCTCGAAAGGCTTCGCGACTTTCTGTTCTCCGTTTTCGCTGAAGCTCATTTCAATCGGCGTCCCATTCGTGCCGAAGTAAAGCGCCTGCTTAAATTGCACTGGCAAATCGCTGAAAGGAACGTCTTCATCGACCTGAAAATGTTTCACCAGCGCCTTTTGCAGATGGCGGTAGTATGCCTGCATTCGCTTTGTCCCGCGTCGCCAAGGCGTGATTGCACCTTCGGCCAGCGTTCTGCCAGGGTCGGAGATCATTAGATCTGGATCGCAGACCAATTGCGTGCCGAGCCCATGACAAGCCGGGCATGCTCCGAGATGGCTGTTAAAGGAAAAATGTCTGGGAGTTAGATCGCCTAATGTGAATCCCGTCTCCGCGTTTCCATAATCCGTGGAATAGCGCAGTTCTTCCCACTGCTCTGATTCGGTGTTGGACGTTGGATGTTGGCTATTCGGTGGTTTCTGCGTCGATCGCAAAACCGATACATTGTTGCCGCCCAATTTAAGCGCAGTCTCAATGGAATCCGTCAGGCGCACGCGGATTCCGTGGCGAATGATCAACCGATCAACCACCGCCTCAATCCTATGCCGCCTGTTCTTGTTGAGCCGGATCGGCTCGGGGCGATCCAGCTCAATAAGCTGACCATCAATCCGCGCGCGAACGAATCCTTCGCGCCTGAGTTTTTCGATTACATCCCGGAACTCGCCCGGCTGATTCTCGATCAGCGGCGCCAGCACAATGATTTTGGAGCCCACTTCGTACGCCAGGATCTGATCAACAATCTGCTGAGGCGTTTGCCGGCTCAGTGGCCGCCCGGTGAGCGGATCGTGCGGCTGACCCACAGCGGAAAAGAGAACCCGCAGATAATCATAAATTTCAGTGGTGGTCGCGATTGTCGATCTTGGATTGGCGCCGGCGCTGCGCTGCTCGATGGCAATCGCAGGAGACAGGCCTTGGATAAAATCGACATTTGGCTTTTCCATTTGATCGAGGAATTGCCGCGCATAAGCCGAAAGGCTTTCGACATATCGGCGTTGCCCTTCGGCATAAAGAGTGTCGAAGGCCAGCGAGGATTTCCCCGAGCCACTCAGTCCGGTGATGACGACCAACTTCTCCCGTGGAATCTCGACGTGGAGGTTCTTGAGATTGTGCTGGCGAGCACCGCTAATCTTGATAACTTGCGCAGGCATTCTGACGAGGAATGTCGAACCTTTTAGTCAAGCATAGCTTCCCCGCTCCTCCAGCGAAATCGTGTTGTCGTGAAAACAGCAGGTGCGCCGCGACATCTACGAACATTTTTAGTGAATGAGGTAACTATTACACCCCCACGAGACTGGCTGCGACGGGTTCGGAGAGCTGGACGGCAGTTTTTTCGTGCCCGCCTCGGCTGTGGCAGAAGAATACCTCGCTATGAATTAACGGCCTGCTTAAAAATTCAAGACGCTGCGCGATATCTACTAGAATGGATTAAATTCCACCAAATCGTGGGGTTCGGGCCGGAGGCCCCGTCTTTCCCAAAAAGTGACGAGCATTGTGTTGCGCATCATCGCAATGAAGCATGCTGGGTTGCATTTCTTGACGACGACGAATTTCTGTTTCGCAGCAAGGGCATAGATGTGCGCAAGATACTGAGAAGATAATCGCGTGGGGATCGGTGGACAAATCCAGCGAAAAATCTCGGAGGCGCAACGACGATTTCTAACTCGTGCTACTAAATCGCGTGGCGCTGCCGTGTCGCGCTATCGAACGTCGATATTTATGGAAAAGCTCAGGAATCCTCTCTCGCCGCAGGTGGAGGTTCAGATTATTTCTGGCGCACATCACTGATTTTGATAACCTGCGCAGGCATTCTGACGAGAAATGTCGAAGCGATTAGTTAAGCACAGCCCCGCTTCTTTTCCAGCGACATTGGGGTCCGAGCGTGAAACCAGCCCGTTGATCGGCAAAGACTGCTCGCTTTGCCATCCAACCCCGCCCTAAGAGCAATTTGGGTAAATTCGCGCAATCAATCATGACGTCCGAACGCCAAAGCCAAGCCTCAACGCGCCACTTGTCAGGCCGCTTGGCAGTCGCCGCCGCATGCGTTTTCATTTTTCTGGCGAGCTATCGAATTGAGCTTCCAGGCCTTTATTACGACGAAATGGATTTTGTCAATGCGGCCCAAGGCGCCCCCGACAACACGTTCATTTACGAGAGACTGGGACCGGTGCCGGTCCTTATCAATCCTTATCTTGGGGCCCTAAAAGCATGGCTGTATGCTCCTATTTTCCGCCTGTTCGGAGTGTCGCCCGTAACTGTCCGCTTGCCGGCTATTCTGCTAGCAGCGGTAACACTGCTCATCCTTTACGGCGCCATGCGAGACACCCTTGGATCGGCCTGGGCTGCCATCGTCGTTTGGATAATGGCGGTTGAACCCAGCAAATCTATTTCCCAGCCGGCTGGATTTGGGGCCCGACTGTGTTAATGCACTTCTTCCAAGCTCTTATTCTTGCTCTTTGGTTTAGTTATCGCAAGAAGCCGCAACTGTGGAAGGTGTTTATGATTGTTTGGTGCTTCGGGGTCGGTTTTTTCGATAAGTTCAATTTTGTTTGGTTCCTGTTAGCTTTCATCGTTGGGATCGTCCTATGCTATCCAGAGAGCCTTCTGAGTTTATGGAGTTCCTTGCCGAGGTTCACCCGTTGGCTGGCAATAATTGTTATTCTGGTTGGAGTTGGTGCGATTGTGCACACAATTTTGCCTCTTCTACACTTCAAACCAGCCAAGCCTCATACCGCAGGCCTCGAAGTGAAATGGAGTCAGCTCCTGAGCACGTTAACAGACCGAGCAGTGGCTGCATTTATCTTTGGAAACGGGAGTGGGATAATTCCCCATGTTCCCCTTTGGCTAATTGTTACCGACGGTTGTCTCGGACTCGTATGTTTGTTTTCTCCCACGTCGGACTCTGGAGCGCGTGAGAATCGAAAAAACGGTTTGTTTTGCCTCTTGGTTGGTTTTCTGATCTTCACACAGATTGCGATCACGCCTCAGGCGGGAGGTCCGCACCATTATTCAATGATTTTTCCATTTCCTCTCTTGGCCTTCGCCTTCCTAGCGAAGTCGCTGTATAGCCACGCTACCACTAAAACCCTACAGCGGGTCGCCGCCGCCGTTTTAGGCTCTGCCGCGATGTGTATTTTCCTCGTGTTAACAAGCATGGCTTCGAGGCGAACCGTATAATCAGCGCCGACTGGGGGCTGCACAACCAGCTTCACGCTTGCGCCCAGGAAACTTCGGCCGCGGATGCGGGATTTGTGGCCCCTATTCAAGCAGCTTGGTCAAAAGACTCAACAGGAGCAAAGCACAACGCTGCGGCGCATTTTTCCAGAGGGTAAAAATTTTGTGCTCGCATTCTCCGCTTCGAAGGAAACATTCCCGGAAACACGGCAAAATTTTCTCGCTTCGTTAGCAGCCCACCCAGAGTTGAAATTTCGTTTGGCAAAAGAATTTTGGCTTGGTGGCGAGAAGATTTACGAGCTTTACGAGGTCATTCGAAGTTCCCGTTGACTGAAAAAAGATAAAAGTCTCAATCGTAAGCCCTGCTACAATGAGAAAATAGGATCGGAGAAATTGTCGAGGCGGTACGCGGCGTATCCGTCGAGAGCAAGGAGACTACGGGGCGCCAATGCAGAGAGCACGCGCAAACGCAGCGGCTTCCAACCCCGGGGACCAGAACACATCTTCTTCATCGAATCCAACATTTTAAAAGTCTGTGGACTGATTTCCAGCCATTGTATGACGAGCGTTTTGGTTCGGAGATTCGGATGTCCTTAGTCAGGGTCGCTCTGATCAAGGGACAGGGATAAGCTTCGCATGAAATTCATTAAACGAAATGATGTAATTCATGTTTGCGATCTGCTGCTGACTGAGTTGATGTTGACCCTCCGCGTAAATTCGCAGCGAATGGTCATTCCAGACCAGCGCAGCGACGAACACGGGATACCATCCACCTTGATAGAAGCTGTTCTCCGGCCTCAGCAAAATCATGCTACCAGGCGATGGATGGAGATCCAACGAGCGGAACGATTGGATGACGTGCAGTGTCTTCTGCCCTGCACTGAGCAAAGCGTGAACACGGCCAAGGCGTTGATTTTCCCACTGGGTGAACATCGCCAGCGCAGATGCGACCAGAATCGTTGCGAAGACTCGGAATATCGGCGGGGACATCTTACTCGCGGCTGCGCCTACGGCCGCTCCGATCGCTGCACCCCGGACACGATTGGTAGCCGCGCCCGCGATAATGGCGCCGGTTGTCGCGCCAACTCCGACACCCTGGCCCAGCCATATGGAGGATTTTGACGTTAGCATGATTAAGTCGGATGCAAACTTGGCAAAGATCATTGCCCACCCAAACAGCAAAATGTAAAGGCACGCGCCGCCGCGCAGTTGAATGAAGTCGAGAGGAAGAGGTGTTATTACGATCCAAAATGCCATCAATTGGAGCATGCGGTCTCGCCGCAAAAAAGCGTACAAAAACACTAAGGCCCATGTTGCGAGAACCATCCCAGCGTCGATTGGAACTAGATGATAAAAAAGCTCGCTAAGAAAGTGAGCATTCGATTCTGTAAACCTGTGCCAGGAATAATGAGGTATATATGCTTTAATGTCTGAAACAATCCATGAGCTTGGGCCGTAGATTTTGTTGTAACAGTAAATTGCCGTAATCACTCCGGCGGTTAGAGCAGGCGAAGCGTCATGCAAAATCCAACGACGGAACTTTTGCCGTTCTGATTGGTGATAATATTTCAAGAGCTCATAAACCAAAATGATCACCGGAAGTGTGACCGCCATCTCCTTGGAGTTCAGGGCACAGACATATAGCGCCAGACATCCCAATAGTTGCATCGGACGCAGGGCGATTTCTCTCTCGCGAATATGAATATAGTAGGTTAACGCCGCAAAATAGAAGAAGCCGCATAAAACGTCGTAAATGAACGAGCCGACGAACACCAGGTTCGCCAGTTGCGCGTGGTAACAGAGAGCAAGAACTGCAAGAAATGCGACCGAGCGGCAAGAGGCAAGAAGCCGGGCCAAATAGTAAACCATAGGGATTGACGCAGCGAGGATGCTGACCTGGACGACCCGGTAGGGTTGAGGATTTAGGGAGAAAAAGTGGTAAAGCGGCAGATAGTAGAGCGCGCCAGCCGGACGACCAATGCCCTTCCAGAAACATATATTGGCCCAGAGCGATTTTAAGGCTCCCAGACGCCAATAACCATATATATTCATCATTTCGTCGTCATTGAAACCTCCGGCCAAGGATGGTACAGCAAAGTGAAGGAAATATGCGATAAGTACAAGCACGCACAGCACGTCAATCGCGTTGGATCGATAGAGTCCTTTTCGCTGGCGCTGCAGACTGTCTGAACTACTCATGAAGAAGTGTGGAGGCGATGATACCAGAAATGCAATGTGAGAAAAGGACCAGCCGCTTATGCTGTTGAAGGCATGGATCCTTTGACGCAATAAAGCTTTGCCTGGATTGAACGATGAAAGTCTCGATCGTGATCCCTTGTTACAATGAGAAAAATACGATCGAGAAGATCGTTGAGGCAGTTCGCAACGCGCCGCTAGAGAGCAAAGAGATCATTGTGGTGGACGATTGCTCGCAAGACGGGACGCAGCCTCTACTGCGGGAGAAGGTTTCACAGATGGTTGATCGGGTTATTTATCATCCAGTGAATCGCGGCAAAGGTGCTGCCTTACGCAGCGGGTTCGCAGCCGCGACTGGCGATGTCATTCTGGTGCAGGATGCCGATCTCGAATACAGCCCCGAAGATTATCCGGTGCTTCTTGAGCCGCTTATGTCAGGGAAAGCGGACGCGGTTATTGGATCCCGGTTCATGGGCGGACGACCACATCGTGTCTTTTTCTTCTGGCACATGGTCGGTAACAAATTTTTGACGCTGCTCTCAAACATGTTCACCAATATTAATCTAACCGACGTGGAGACAGGCTACAAAGCCTTCAAGACCCCACTTATCAAATCGATTCAAATAGAAGAAGATCGGTTTGGCGTTGAGCCGGAAATCATCGCCAAACTCGCCCGCACGGGCTGTAGAATTTACGAAGTGGGGATCTCATACAGCGGACGCACTTACGCCGAGGGGAAGAAGATCAATTGGAAGGACGGGCTTCGGGCGATTTACGCGATCTTCAAATACAACCTGGAGCGACGCCCTACTCCGGACCAGCTGCGTGGCGCGAATTTGCTCGGAGAAGCCCGACCAAAATGAAGGGCACCTCCGGCTGCGATTGATGCGGCAGCCACCGGGCGGGGTTGTAACCAAACCGCGAGGAAAACCGAGGGAGGTCGCATCAGACAAGGCAAACATCCGCTAGGCGGCGGCAATCCTTCGCCTGTCACGAAACACGATCCGGATGCGAGTTTTCTCTTTAAATCTTCTGTTACAGAATCCGGCAGCTCGGAGACTAATCTCGGCGGTACCGGGAGTTATCCATATTGCAGTTATTGTTGTCCAGCATCTGTAAACTGACCTTGGTCACGCTCTCAGCAGGAATATCACGAGCGGCTTTTGGGCGCATCAAGTACTGTCCGCCTCTTGGTCGCAGAATCTTTTGTTGAATGCCCAGATGGTCGAGTAGCATAAAATTTCCCACAAGGCCTTCGTATCTTCGTTTTCTAGATAAGCCGCGCGAGTCCCCTCCGGCACAATAAGCCGCAGAGCCGCGTCAAACTCGACCTTCCATTCAACGGTAAACCAGCGTTGAAACGGCAATGGCTATGTCAAGAACGGGCTGGCAACACGTCCCTGCGGGACTCTTCGGTGCCTGTTGAAAAACTCGTGTGGGCCCTCTTACTTCTACTGCTGCTCTTCGGAACCGGTGTGGTAGCATATGCACGTATTGCAGCAAGAGTTGCGATAGCACGGTTCTCGCAACAATGAGAACGATAGATTGTCTCCAGCCCATTTTGCATTAATTTCCGACTTGCCAAACGTGAAAACTATTGCCGAAAAGGGTCGGGATGCGCACCAATTTTTAGATTCAGGAGGCGCTCCCGTAACACGTTCTAGCGCTTCCAAAAAGAGCGAATCAATGCTGCGGCGTTATTTCTACGATACTCTGGCTTCATATCTTTCGCTCTATATTCGTCCCGAGGATCAAGTCGTTGAGATCGAACCGCGCAGCAAAGGCTTGGGCGAGCGATTCGCAAATTATCAGGCGGTTTCCAGCGTCGCAGCGCTCAAGATAGAGCGCAGGCCAGCAGATTACATTTTGCTGAACGGGACAATCCACTATGAACGCGACATTGAGGAGATGCTAAATCAATTGCGAGCCTGCTTGGAAGGATCGGAGCGGATACTGTTCGTTTATTACAGCATGTTATGGAAGCCGCTTGCGCGCTTCGCCTCCAAGGTTGGCATACGCAGTCGCACCCCGGAACAGAACTGGATCGCTCATGAGGACCTTGAGAATTTCTGTTATCTGACGGGACTGGAGATCATCCGCCGGGACGTAAAGTTGCTCTGTCCAATACCAGTTCCGTTCCTTGCGAACCTTCTAAATCGCTATCTCGCGCCGCTGCCTTTTTTCCGGCTTTTCACTATGCTCAACATCGTGATCGCACGCCCTCTGAAATCGGTCGGCGAGGCACGTCCCTCCGTGTCTGTTATTGTTCCCGCGCGCAACGAATCGGAAAACATCAACAATATTCTTGTTCGTTGCCCGATGATGGGACCGCAGGACGAGGTCATCTTCGTCGAAGGCAATTCCACTGATGATACATGGGAAAGAATCCAACAGGCCACCAGCGCCTACAAAGGCTCTCACCGGCTCGTTTTTGCGCAACAGAAAGGTCACGGAAAGGGTGATGCGGTGCGGCTAGGATTCGAGCTGGCAACAAAAGACATTCTAATGATTCTCGATGCTGACCTGACAACGCCCCCTGAAGAACTGCCGAAGTTCTACAACGCAATTGCGGGGAACAAAGCGGAGTTTGTTAACGGCAGTCGATTGGTATATCCCATGGAGAAGGAAGCGATGCGTTTTTTTAATATTGTAGGAAACAAATTTTTCGCTGCCGCCTTCTCCTTCGTGCTTGGGCAACGCTTTAAAGACACGTTGTGTGGCACCAAAGTGCTCTGGCGGACGGATTATCAACGCCTGGCGGCCGCGCGCGAATTCTTTGGAGATTTTGATCCTTTTGGAGATTTTGACCTTCTTTTTGGCGCGGCTCGGATGGGGCTAAAGATTGTTGAGGTTCCGGTGCATTATCACGAGAGAAAATATGGAACAACCAACATTCAGCGCTGGCGCCATGGGTTGATCCTTCTTCGCATGCTCCTTTTCGCTGCGCGGCGCTTGAAGTTTCTCGGTCACGAAACTCTTCATACGCGATAATGGGCTGCCGCGTTTCTTACTCATGCTCTAACCCGGTTTCGAGCGTAAGAGGAAGAACTGAGGGGGAGCTAGCCGATGCAAGACCGCGTTACTAAGGAGATTCGACATGGGCGTTTCCTGGCCAAATATGGGGCCGGGGAGATTTGGAATTGGGAAAGTCCAGCCGGCAAATTGCGCTGGGCGCGCCGGGTGAAGATGCTCAGTAAACATCTCGGGGCAGGGATGAGGGTGCTTGAGCTGGGATGTGGTACTGGCTATTTCACTCGGGAATTGGCTCGCTCCAGAGCGGACATTGTCGCGATTGACGTCTCACCTGAGCTTCTGGAAATTGCGAGGGCGAATTGTTCTGGGCGCAATGTTCGCTATGAAATCCAGAACGCCTCTGCGCTGAGCTATCCTGACGGCGTGTTTGATTCCGTTGTGGGCAGCTCAGTTTTACACCACCTCGAGATCGAAGAGGCACTACGCGAAATTCACCGAGTGTTAAAGGCGGGCGGCACGATTTACTTTACAGAGCCAAACATGCTGAATCCTCAGATCGCGGTACAAAAAAATGTGCCGTGGGTTAAGCGGAAACTCGGCGATTCGCCGGATGAGACCGCATTCTTCCGGTGGCCGCTCCGGCGCCTGCTCGAACAAACAGGCTATCGCGACGTGCGAATCGATCCGTTTGATTTCTTGCACCCCAAAACACCAGTTCCTCTGGTCGGTCGATTAGACGTCGTGGGCCGGTTTCTCGAAAACGTGCCGGTGATCTCAGAGTTTGCCGGCTCGCTGTATATCCGTGCAATCAAATGAGGAACGCAACAACGGTTTTGGAGAGCGAACAGGCAAAAGATCGTGCCGCAACATTGCGTAACTGCGCGCGTCTCGGCGCGAATAAAAATATTCTTTTCTGGTATCGCGAACTTTACCGTGATCAGTTCAAAGACTTTCCGTAACCGGCGGCACTCTCGATACTCGAGATAGGGAGCGGCACGCTGCCCCTGAAACAATTTCTCTCAAACGTCGTCACGAGTGATGTGCTTGATCTGAACTATCTTGATCTCGTGTTTGATTGCCACGAAATCGACAAGTTGGACGCAATTAAAGAGAACAGTCTTGATGTTATAACGCTCACTAATGCGTTGGATCATCTGAAGAGACCAATTGTTTTTCTAAACCGCGCGGCCAACAAATTGAAGTTAGGTGGCAAAGTGATCGCGACCGAGCCTTTTTTCAGTGCTATCAACTGTCATCTTCAAGTATCTGATCAGGAAGCGCTCGATTTCCGGATCTCCGAGCCAGAGCTGGGCGAGATGCAGGGGCCGTTGGCATCGGCCAACATCGCGTTACCGTGGCTAATTTTCTTCCGGCGGCGCGAACGGCCGCAGCCCTTTAATGACAATTTCGATCTTGCGAGTCTTTCCGCTTGGCCATTTAGCGCCTTATCTTATATGGCCCCGGTGGAATGTCGCGCAGGCTGCGGGTTCCGCGTTTTCTTTATCGCATGTTATTCGCCGTGGACCTCGCCATCAGTCGCCGCTCTGCCCGCTTCTGCGCAGTTTTTTTCAGCCTAACTCTCACGCGACGTTGATGTCGACAGGTTCGTCTGCGCCGCACTGCCCATGATTTTCCCAATAATTCCCATGTCGCGCCCTTACCATATTACTCTCTTTTCCTGAGCAACAGGAAACGGCCGCGATGATCAAGGAGTGTGTAGTCTTCGATACGAATTCCAGGTTTTGCATTTATCGTCGTTGGGCTGATCCTAAAGGGGCGGTAGCTGTCGGCGCTATCGCCGAGAATCCAAATCGGCGCCGGCCGGTAATACAGTCGATCCAGCCAGAACAGGTTTCGGTCATGCGCGTAGCGGAACAGCCAAGTTGAGGCAATAACAGGTTCCTCTGGCTTGCCTTCACGGCGGTAGCGCGCGAACACCGCGTCGGCTTGTTGTCGCTCCTGCGGCGAGTAAAGGCTGTAGGGACGAAGGAGGTACGCCGACCGCGCTTGTGGCACAAGCGCGAGTTGCGCGGACGCCGAAAGTGCTGCGGTTGCAATTACGGTCGTAAGCACTGCTGTCCGCGTCCATTTGCTGCAGTACTGTGCAGCGCGCGCAATCGAAGCAAAAGCTACCAACGTGATACACCAAAGCAGTGCCTCAGTGGGAAAAAATCGTGGCGCCCACAGCAGGTCGTTCCGGCCCATGAGCCATGCGACCACGGTTGTGAGGACACCAACAACCAAATAGTACGGACGCAACAAGATTGTGCCAAAGCTGCCTGCAATCATGATCCACAGCGATTGACGGACAACACCGCTACCAAGCCAATGAGCAATATTGGAGGCGACAAAAACGAAAACCGCTCCGGGACCGGATAAGCTTCCCGGCGCCACGATACCAAGGCGATCAACCGAATGACGAGCGTACATTGTCGGCGACTGCGACCAAGAAATCGCGAGTAAGAGGGGGATCGCGCAAACAGACAAGAGAAGTGTGATCGCCGCAGGCCAGTTAAAGCGGGAGCGCGCGGGGTTGCCTACTGACGAAATCCATGTCTCAACGCCTGCTACGATTGTCACCACAGCCGCGGCAATTGGCGCATCCTCCTTCACGCTGATGACAGCTAGTGCTGTCACGATTGACGGGATCATCCGCCGCTGAAGTAGGAAATAGAACATGACTAAACATAACGCCGGGGCAAGAATCTCGACATGGAATCCGAAGCCTGGCTCTTGATAGAACGCAACCGAAAGCGGTGAGGTGAGAACTACCCCGGCTGCGATTACTGCAACGAGCCCATCAGCGCCGAGAACACGCAAGATACGCGTTGCCCAGAAGTAAGCCGCCCCCACCGACGCGGCTAGCACGAATAGCAAGCCAGGAGCGCCGAACGGCTTTGCTATAAACCCGAGCGGGACAAGCAGAAAATAGGTGTGAGTCGCCAGCACGTTGCCAAAACAGTTGTCTTGGAGCAAGCCCCGTCCCTCGAGCCAACTCCGCGCAGCCTGGACACTCACGAAGAGATCCGATGTATAGCCCAGATCGTAGAATGTCTTAAGTTTAAGCGCGAAGACCCAAACGGCGATGAACATAGCGAGAGCAAGAGCAACAAAATCCCATCGATCCCAGCGCACCGCCGCGTCCACCTTCGATGTGAACAGCTCTCTCCAGCGAAGCCGCATCGGACGAACCTATGGTGTCTCAGTATCTTTTCCAATGTTATATTGACGTCCAGCTTATCCCATCCCTGATGAAGCCCCGAATTGAGTTTCTTGATTCTGCGACGGCAAGGTTGAAATCCAGCGGCAAAGTGATAGCGACTAACCCAGTCGCCACGAAGTCCTTTTCCGTGCTAGCGAGTTTGATTTTCCTGTACGCGCACCTACGAGGCGCTTATTGCGGTGTTCCTGAGCGGAGGCCCAAACAAGCGGATGTGCTGAGTTCTTGCTTCTTGCGCCTGTGCCCATCGTTTTTACGGTAATACTGACGCGATGCTGATGAGGGTATTTTCGCTTCTTCGCAGAGTTGGAAACAGGATTTACGAGCACGCCTTTCCAATCTACCGGCCGCTTTACGCAGCTTACAAAGCCTGTATTGATCGCGCGGAGCGGCGACTGCTGAGAGAGACTCTGGTCGCAGGTGCTGTCGTAGTGGATGCGGGTGCGAATATCGGTATTTATTCCCAGTTTCTCTCTCGCTGTGTTGGTCCGACTGGCGTTGTTCATTCATTCGAACCTTCGTCCGAAAATTTTAGGCGCCTGCAATCTGCTATGCGTAAGCTCGCAAACGTGCGCTTGTCCCAGGCTGCCGTGGGAGAATGCAGCGGGAGGTCAAAACTGTATGTTTCGGATAAACTAAACGTCGATCACCGGACATATGCGACCGAAGGGGATTCGCGCCGTGCCGTGCCAATCGATATCGTAGCGCTGGACGATTACTTCAAACCGGGCCAGCGCGTTGACCTGATCAAAATGGATATTCAAGGATATGAGCTTCATGCTTTGCGAGGCGCCAAGCGTGTCCTGGCGGACAACCCCAACGCAAGAGTACTCCTTGAATTTTGGCCATACGGCCTGAAACAGGCGGGAGCGAACTGGATGGACCTAATCGTGACTCTGGAGAGCAAAAACATGACCTTGTGTCGGGTAGCGAAGCGTGGGCTAGCACCGTTCCGATCCGAGTCAGTTAACGAGAGCCCGGACTGGTATCTAAATTTGTTCGCCTCACGGAAGTAACATCTCGACGATTGGTGGCGCGCCATCACGCTCCTACCTTGCTAATTCTAGCCGTGTGGTTCACTATTGCTTGGTAACATCAATACCAGCCCGCCGGCTTCCAAAACGCGATGCCAGCCCGGGTTTATCGATTTGAGCGTCCCCAATACTCTCTGGCTTTTAGATTCGGGGACGGCGATGGCATTTGCGCGAGCGGTTTCTATCACCTGTCGAAATTTCGCTTCTAACAATTGAAGCCGTTTGGGATTTTCGGGGTCGTCTCGCTCGACAAAAGCCTGCGCTTGGCGGCGGAGAATGCCCTCCTCCGGATTGCGAGCATTAGCAAAATAATGGATGACGTACCGGGGCGCTACAACTTTCATTTGCGGGAAGAGAAGCGGCAACTCACAACTGGCTGTCCAAGCCGGCGCGAGCAACTTGGCATGCGCGATGTACCTGCCGGCAGCGTTAGCAAAATCAACGTTAGCGGGAAGCAGCTGGTATTCCCTTGGCGACTTCCAGCCGATGCCGAGCTTCACATCTCTCGGCATGATTGACAGTCCACGGTAACTGTAGAAGAAACTCACAATGACCGCTGAAAGCGCTAGTATAGTTACTAATCCGCCTTTCAAAAAGTTGCCTGGCTGTGCTAGCCGAGGCCCTACAGCCCCAAGCAACGCGCAGAGCAGCGGAAACTGCAAAAGATAAACAAGCCGAAAATAAGTCGGCGCAAGAATATTTTCCATCCACACGCGTGCCAGCAATGGGTTCAAACAAAACAGCCACACAGCACAGAGATAAACGAAGATAAAGAGGCCATTCCTCCCTCTGACAATTAGCAACGGCACAGCAACCATGAGTACGATGTTGCGCAAGTACTCAGCTGGGCCTCCGATAGCATAATCCACGGCTTCACGCCACGGCATGTATCTTGGCCCAAGCTGGTGGATGTCAATTGGCTTTGGAATTATATCCGTTTTCAGTGAGGCCAATATGGCGATTGGGTAGACGAGCGGAATTGCGAGCAAAAGGCCACGACGAATGCGCTTCCATAAATCCTCGCTCGCCTTGTGTTCGAATAACTGAAGCGTGAAAAACGCTATCCAAGAGCACCAAATCACCGCCGGTATCGCGTAAAGCGCAATGTTGCTTAGGCCCACGCCGCCGATGCCTAAGAAGGTGAGCCACATCAGATCAGTTGCGTTACCTCGGCTGAGGAATCGGTAACTGAGCGCGATACCGATCGGCAAAAACAAAATCAAAACGATTGGTTTACCCTGCCACATGTAGCCAGAAACGGTCGCGAAGCCGACCCATCCAGTAGGGTCGGCTGACTGTAGTGACTTAACAGCTCCAAGCAACGCGCCGAACGACGACTTATCGGCGAGAAGCAGAAATCCCAGTCCTAGCGGGGCCCCGAACGCTGCAGACCAGCGATTCAATCCAAATCTTCGGGTGCACCAATAGAAAACAAACGGAAGCAAAAATGCGGCAAACGCGTGACCAACTACCTGGTAAAAGTACAGAGGATCGATTCGAAGATAGTGACCCAAAAAGGCCATGAGCATCTCATAGCTGGTTGCTAAGTGAACTGGTGAGAATGCTGCGGCGTCCATATCGACACTTGTTTGGCGCAGGCAGATGGGCTGGTTGAGGGCTAAAAGTTGAGTGAGAGCTCTATGAAAGTAGACGACATCATCTTGATTCGGTCGGCGCACGAAGAGAGCCGTAATCGCGTAGGCGAAACCCACAACGAGCAGAAGGATGTGAGAGAGATGGAACCGATACTCTTTGCCAGGGGTTGCATTTGTTTTCTTCCACAAGCGTCCCAAGAGGAAGAAACCGGCAAGCGCTATAGCTAAGAAGCACCATGTGATCGTTTTCGCTGGCCATCTGAGGATGAGCACAAGCTGATACGCGAGCGTCCAAAATGCGACTGCGGCTATGGGCAGTAGCAGAACGTCGCCGGCTCGGGATTCGGTGGATCTTTTAGGGATCGGCATAGACTTCATTCTGGAATTCGTAGGGATTCCGGCTCTTTTTGCAGCGCCTTCCGCGAGCGCGGACTTTTAAATCAGCTCGTGATCAATGTCACGTTGGCGCTCTAGCACGAAAAAGCAAAATCGTTGGAAAAGGATAGGTCATATCTGGAGGAAAGTGCACAAGGCTGAACTCATGTCCCAAGATCTTTACGGGAACGCTGTAGCTCCTTTCATACTTAAATTTTCCTTGCGCCTCAACTTCCTCAATAGTTGCGTTCATTTCCGCGGGCCCAATCTGCCTTAAGAATCCTACCAAAAAGAAGTCAGCGTTTTGCCCGGCGCCCTGTAATTGAACCGCCACTTTTTCGCTATTCAACGGCCTAGCAGCAGGCATTACCGTGTAAAAATAAGGTCCGAAGCGCAAGATACCAATCGTCGCTGGTGCCTCTCCAATGAAGCTCTGGAGGTCTTCCCGAAGAATCTGGCGAGCATCCTTCTGCTGCATAGCCCGACCGTATGCTGTATCGAAAACTATCGATGGTGCGAGGATGAGCAGGAGTGCGCCGGTTAAAACAACGGCAAGTGCCCGGTTGTTTCTCAGTCTCAACTGTAGATCGGCACAGACGATGCCCACGAGTATGCAAAATCCGGGGAACAAAAGCATGGTTATCCGAGCGAAATAAGGTCCAAGGTAACCTTTGCCCATCAAATAAAGATACAGAAAGGAGAAAATCAGTATTGGGACGGAGAATCTGTAAAGGCTGCGTCTGAAAAGAAGATATAAAATTGCGCAGTAAGGAACCAACCACAGCAAGGGATACATCGCGAACGGAATCACGTATGTAACATACCTCCAGAGAACGGACAGGTTTACCAATTGACTCCTGCCGAACTCGTATAACGCCGCGTATCTTAGCGTTTCTCCGGTGATTGCTTTTTTAACGCTCAATGGATCTAGAACCAGCATGGGATGACCTAGCAACAGCCCAATTCCAAATCCCAAACCAATCAACCAAACTTGGCTTGCAACGAAGTTTTTCGCCCGCTCCGAAAGTCGGACCTTCGAGATTGGCAAGTTGCTCCCGCCATCAAATAGCAAATAAAGGCACGGAATCGCCACGATGATTCCAACAGGATAACGAGTTGCCGCTCCCAGACCAGAAATTAGGCCCACGGAAAGAAGCAACTGCCACCGTTGGGATTGGCGAAGCTTTAGAGACAGCCAAATGACCAGGGCGCACAATAAATTGCTCAAAATGTGAGTCCTCATAAAATGTGCGTAAATCACCTGCATTGGCAGAACGGCGTAACAAAGTGCGCCGAGGAGGGACGGATAGAAATTGTGAGTCGCTTCCCTAATCGCGAGAAATACAATGACAATTGCACTGAGATCGAATACAACCGACATCCATCTGCAGATATACAAGAGACGGGAAAGATCTTTCGTACTTATTGAGTTGCTGGGATGTACATCTTTCATACCGGAGATCTTGAGCACTGCTTGTGGCACGGCCCACAGATAATAATTGAAGGTTCCCTCGAAGTATGCCCCAGGCGCCTTGATACGGCCGGCTGGTAAATCCAGCTGAAGGACGCCTCTAAGACTTACAAATTCGTCTGGCTGAAAGTTCCGGTCATGGCCATACCCACTGTTGAGGCCCCAGGTCAATCCCACTACTCGAAGGTAGGCTGCCAGCAAAAGCAGGCCTGTGAATAAGACAGGTCGAAGAGCTTGGCGCACGAGTTAACGCCCGAAGGCGACACTTTGGAAAGGAGCTGTGAAGCACATTAGTCCGATGGCAGTGGCGCCTCGTCTGATCCAACGGGACCAAGCTTTAGAATTGTCGCTGTCCCGGGCGAATTGTTTAGAATATGCCACTGGTATCCAGGAACGGCCGGCAGACGCGATTGTTCGCTAACCATCTCGTTCCGCGAAATGAAGAGGGCGTAAACCGGAATGGACTGCTCCAAGGCGTGTTCGACCAGGGCCAGAGCCTGTGGCCGATCATAACGCCACGTGTAGCTCCACTTGTAATGATGCTTTCCATCGATCGGGGCTGCGACGAACGAGCGCGGGAAAAGAGCGTTCAAGTAAACAGGATCAATATCGGAGAGAACGATTCCGGGTTGCCGTTCCAACAGTCTAGCGAAATGCCTTTGCGCGGCAAACTGTAGGGAAGGACGAGGCGGGTCAGCAAAATGAAGCGCATCCCACGCTTGCGATCGGCTAATGCCACGTGTGTTATAGCCGGAACGCGAGGGATAACCCAGACAGGCCGCAGCAAATAAGACAAAGACGACCAGGGTTGCAATGATCCGTCTTCCGGCAAAAAGATTTCTTGCAGCCCAGTTGACGGGCAGGACAGCGACCGCAACTAGGAGGATCAAGAGCGGCAGATAGAAACGCCCGCCTCTGCCAAATAGATAACTTAACGCGGCTGCACAATAGCTTAATCCCGCTGAGAAAGCGCAACCAACAAACCAGTTGAGTCGAATAAAGAACAACCCCGCGCAAGTTAGAAGGAGAAAGGTAGGAACAAAGGAGGTACCGGTGCCAAATATATGGGCAGTATCATATCCGTACGGTTGCAAAGTGGCTTCCCTCCACAGGGTGAGTGCGTTTATTCTCGGAACATAGCGAAGGGTAAAAAGAAGGTGTTTCTCGCCAAAATACGGGGCCCAGAAATCGTAGCCTGTTTTAAACGGCGAATGGAACTGGATCGTATTGAACACCAGCACAGGGTTAGCGGCCAGCAGGAAAACAACGGGAATTGCCGCGCAATGAAGTAACCAGCGCAAGCGCATCCCTCTCGCTGGGAACAGAGCAATTGTCAGCAGCAGCGGTGCAAAAAAGAGTGACTGGATTCGAATGTTTACTGAAAGGCCAAGGCAGAACGCCGATAAATAAATTTTCCACCGGCGTTCTTCTTTAAGTCCGAGGTAGGCAAACATAAACGCCATTACAGTCAGCGCTGACGCGCTAATTTCGCTCAGTGACGAACGACAGAAAGTGAAGAAGACGGGTAGTGTCGCAAGCAAGAGGGCCGCAAACCCACCCATCAACGGCATTGCGAGGTACGCGTAAAAAGCAAACACTGCCAAAAGCAGCAGCAGGCCTATCGTTTGGTTTGTCCGAAACGGTGCCAGCACGGCATCTGCTCCTGGCAGAATTTTCAGCCACGGAAGCATGAGCACAGGATAGCCGAAGGGAAACCTCGACGGCAGCTTATCATATCCGATCTGTATGGAGGGCCATCCTTCCCGACGCAGCGCTTTTGCTTGGGCGAAATATTCTGTAGCGTCCGGGTATGGACCAAGATCGAGCAGCATTGTCTTGCTATAATCGATTCTAAGAACAGCAAGGTAATAAAACGTCAACGCGCAGAGCAGAAGCAATGCGCCAACCAGAAACTGTGCGTTGGCAAATTTTGTCAGCCACATCGTTTGAGTAGGGATCGTACGGTTCATTTTTTTTATGACGCTGCCCCCTTACCATAGATCAGAACCCGCAAACAATGCCCCTTTTTGCCCGGGATTTCACAGCGCGATCAATCTTACTTGCAGAGGAATTTCCTCTTTGCAAGCTTCGGCCCCCGGGCTGCAAACTCAGCGTTAAACGCGGAATTGTAAACTTGTGTGAGCCGAGGCATGATCGCAGATCGATTCGTGGCTAAGGTCGTCCCGCTGGTCGGCCATGAGCCGACCTTCACCAGCGTGATTTCAGTATTGAATCTAGCATCACTCAAACCTTCCACGGCCGGCGTGGCGCTAGTGGGTGTGGATCGGTGAATTGAAGACGGGACACTTTCTAACTTTCCGCCAACGATCGCCAGCAGATCGTGAAAGCACAAAGCACTAAGAAGTGAGACGTCAGAAGGTACGCAACTAGGCGTGCTTTTGCTTTTCGCTTCTCGCGGCTCACTAATTTACCGCTGGGCGAGCAGATAAATTGCTACCAGCGCAAGCAGAAAGTACGGAACAAGCACCGCCGCTCCGGCGTAATCTTTGGCCATGCGCTGCCCAAGAAATAGGGCAATGATCGCAACGGCGGAAATGACCGCGCCGTAGAATGCGAGAGTCGAATCGTGCAAGAGAATTACTGCGGCGCACCCAATCCCGCTGAATGCTCCGGCCGCGGTCTCAAGGATTGTGATGATAGTCAGCAGCGCGGGAACGATTCCCGCTAATGGGCTCTTCGCGAAATGTCCTTTTAGCCATTCGAGGTTTCCGCGGCGATCGACAACTTTATCAATTCCCGATTGAAGGAAAAGAATCGCGAGAAACGCGGCCGTGAAAATCTGCATCAGATAAGTTGCGTGGGCGAACGTGTGCGAAGCTGGCATGACTAAGGCATCTTAGCTGGCTCGGTTCGGCTTTGTCGATACTCCGGTGACAAAAACATCGGGCCGCCACGCTCGGGGCTCGCCCAGCGCGCATTGTTATCAGCTGCACGTGTACGAAAACAGGGACGCGGTTTCATCCGCGTCCCTGCTTTATAGGACTACTTCGCGATTCGATTGTTACGGGCCGACTATGGCATAGTACGCGAAATGCAGGTCGTTAGTGTCGGGACCGTCGAGGTTGATCCAACCCTGGACCACGTCGCCGTGAGCCGCATTGACAGTCACAGTCATTGTGGTCGAACCGTTGGCCGGCACGGTCACGCTGTCTGGGACAGTGATTCGATCGTCGCCTGCGCTCAGGATTCCAGCGTCAAAGACGCTCGGGACAGTGCCCCCGAAGGTATCCGGAGTGAACTTCGTCTTTGAGACGCTGAACGTTTGGTCAGTGCCAGTCGGGTTGGACAGTGTTATCGTAACCGAAGTTGGATGGCCGACAGTAACCTTGCCGAAACTTGCTGCGACAGGATCTAACCACGTCGTCGCGTCTGCCGCTACAGAGAGGTTCTCACGTCCGGCTCCCTGTGCAGTCGGACCGACATCGTGCAGGCCAGTCGCCGCATCCTTGATCACCAAGTCGGCGTGGTTAACGAGTGCCGACTTAACCTCTGCGGGTGACCAGGACGGATTGAGATTCAAGAGCACGGCTGCCGACCCGGCAATGTGCGGTGTTGACATCGAGGTGCCGCTGAAGAAAGCCCACCCAGTGCCATCGCCCGGGCAGGTATCCGGTTTGCCCACGCATGTGATCGAGCTGAGAACGTTGACGCCGACGGAGGTCAAGTCAGGCTTGACGGCGAAATCGACCGCTGTTGGACCCTGACTGCTGAACCCGGCCAGGATGTCCTTGTTTGGAGTGATGAACTCCTGGAACGTGGCATCCGCTGATGCGGTGGTAGCTCCGGACGCTCGTAGCGCTGCCCCCTCATTCAGGCCGATCATGACTGCCGGCAGGTTGTCGCCGCCCCCTCCGTCCTTGGCCATGGCGATTGGGTCACCGGCGACATTATTGATCACGAGCACACCGACAGCACCGGCAGCAATTGCGTTGCGCACCTTCGTGCTGAAGGTGCAACCCCCGCGGTTTACGACCGCCAGCTTGCCGGAAGCACCGGGGTCGATGCTAGTGCAGCTCGTAGAGTGGGTGTCGAAAAGGTCGAATGACGCACCTGGCAACGGTGGGAAGTCGCCCACAGCCGCTCCGATGGTTGTTCCACCGCCCGACGGATACGTGAACGGCTGGCCGACGAAATGCTGGTTCGTGCTTGCGCCGACTGTGATAACCTTGCGGGCGCGACCGGGCGACTCAATAGTGCCTGGCCCAGGGCCGCTGTTACCGGCTGCCACGGCCACTACCAAGCCCGCATCC
>QHOK01000115.1 GCA_003218755.1 Verrucomicrobiota bacterium | reverse complement strand
GGATACTCATGCATGGTGCGAGGTCTGGCTTCCAGAGACCGGATGGACGCGAGTGGACCCGACGAGCGCGGTTGCGCCCGGACGTGCGAGCCTCGATCTGAATTCATTTCTGGAAAGAGATATTGCCGTTGGGCAAACAGGAGGTCGCCGCAACGCATTCGTCGCGCGGTTGGCACGGTCAGCAATATTCACGAACATTCGCCTCGCCTGGGAGACACTTAACTACGAGTGGGACACTCGGCTTCTTGCCTTCGACGCCGACGTGCAGGACGTATTTCTTGCCTCCATTGGGATCGCCAACCGCGGGCCATTCCTTCTCATCATCGAAATCCTTATTGTCGCAGTCGCGTTCCTCGCAATTTATTTCGCCTGGATGCAACTGCGGACGCGCTCACGCGTGGACCGGGCGAAGGTGTTGTACGAACGTTTTTGTCGCAGGCTCGCCCGCCTTGGTGTCCGCCGCGATCCATGGGAAGGCCCGTCAGACTTTGCACGGCGGGCCTCTCAACTCGTGCCTAACGAGTCCCAGCGCATTCGGCAAATCTCCGATACCTACATTGCATTACGCTATGCGCCCGCACCCGCCACCATACTCGACAGGTTCGCTAAAGAAGTGAGCGCCTTTGCCGCCCGTAGTCGCTGATGGCTGATTAGATGCCGATCGTTTTCGGGTTGTAGGGCCTATAGGTCTCCGAATCGAGAGCGTAGATCTTTGGAGTCGCCAACCGATTCAAGCCGTCGTCTGAATTGGAAGTCTGAGCGTTTGGCTTTTCTACAAATATTCTTCAGGCACCGGATGCTCGGGACTTTCGTGCTGCCAGTAAATACTCACGATCCACCAACGACTGCCGTCATGGAACAGCTGAATGCTGTTGATCCCCCGCATGAACGGTTCGGTATCGTCCGCGTTTTGGCGGGATTCGTACGTGCTCCAGACATGCGCGATGCGGCCGAATTGTTCGGTGCGCCGTGCAATTTCCTTCTCGTAAAACCCGTGCTCGGCAAAATACGATTCCACACGCGCAATGAAGCCATCCACGTCCAGTGTTTCCGGCGCGAAATCGTCATTTTCGCCTGGTTTTGCGGTCGGGATTAAACGCGCGCCTGGATAATACAATGAGCGCTCCCGCTCCCAATTCCGTTTCTCGCCAGCGGGTCCGGAGATCGAATCGTAAGCCGCTGTGATAATCCCGTCGATCGACGCAACATCGGCGGGATTAGCTTTTGGAATATTTGATGGTCCCAGCCGGACTGCCGGCTGGGCTTCGATGTTTGATTTCGCTACGCGCCTCTCTGATTTCGACATACGGTTCCCTCGAATTCTTGACACCTCTCAACTCTGAACAGCGGTCACGCCGACTTGTCACGTCGCAGCTTTAGCGGAGAAGGAAGCCAAG
The DNA here is from genome assembly GCA_003218755.1 of Verrucomicrobiota bacterium. Lineage (GTDB taxonomy): Bacteria > Verrucomicrobiota > Verrucomicrobiia > Chthoniobacterales > UBA10450 > Udaeobacter. Next base: position 3,668 of record QHOK01000115.1, on the reverse strand, counting down.
CGAGGCTGGGCAACTCCTAACTCCTGCAGCACTTTCATCGCCGCGTTGTGTCCGGGAATCCCGCTAACGGCGCCGCCGCGTAACGCGCTGGAGCCGCAGAAAAACACATTCTCGTATCCAGTCTCTACGCCCCAGGTGCCGACCTGCTCCCTACGCTCGGCAAAAGGAAACGTCGGCGCGTTCTGAAAAATGTTCCCATGATACATTCCCAGCGCGTCCTCGATATCGACCGGACTTTTACTTTCGATGCAGCGACGGCCGTCACGCGCCACGGCGAGACAATCTTCAATCGGCTCTTCCAGCCACTGGTTAAGACTTGCCAGGAATTTTTTCTCCGCTTCGCGCCGCATGTTCTCATTGTCTCTCGCGAACAAGCTCCACGGCGCGTCGAGACCGAACAACGTCATTGTGTGAAATCCCTGCTCACGCAGGTCCGCCGCGAGGATGCTGTCGTCGGTCAGCGTGTGGCAATACATCTCGCACGGCGTCTTCGCCGGCAACCGGCCTCCAGACGCCTGGTCGTAACTGACATTCATTTGTTCGTAGCCTTCGTCGCTGTGAAAGGTCCCGCAAAACGCCTCCGTCGCCGGATATTTTTGGGCTTTTAGTCTCGGCAATCGACGCAAGAGCATGTTCATCTTGAACACAGAGCCTTCATCGGTGCGATCCGGTTGAAATAATCGGCCAGTAAATCTTGCAAGCACGTTTCGTCCAAAGTTGACCAATAGAAATCGCGCCTCGACGGTCTCGTGTTTTCCATCAAAGCGAAATTCGACGCTGCCCATCTTCCCCGTCACGTTCAACGCGTGCAGAGCGACATTCGTTAAAATTTCGGCGCCCGCCTTACGCGCCGTCCGCTCCAACTCGGATGACACCGCGCCCATCCCGCCCACCGGCACCTTCCATTCGCCTGTCTTGTTTCCGATGAGGTGATAAAGGAAACAGCGGTTCTGCACGAGCGTTGGATCGTGCGGATACGTGAACACTCCAATCTTCGCATCAGTGAAGATAAGGCCGCGCACCAGATCGTTTCGCAGGTAACGCTCGATCGCGTTCCCGAGGGGTTCCTCAACCAAACTGCGCCATGCCTCGCGTGTGATTTCATTATCGTTAAACCGGCGCGCCATTTCATCTTTCGCCACCAGCGGCTCCAGCATCGAGTCCCAGACGCGCTCGGCGAAAACGCGTGACAGATTGTAGAAATTTTTCATCCGCTCGAACTCACCGTCGCTTCCGGTCAGATCGAGAATTGATTTTCGGCTCACGTCTTCCTCGAGGTTGCTCAAAACCAGTGCGCCGTGCTGGCCATGGCTCACGTACGGTGTACACGACGCAATCGCGCGTCTGCGCAGCTCAAGATTCAGCCCGAGGTCGCGGATGATTTTCTGCGGAAGCAAACTGACCAGATAGGCGTACTGCGAGAGACACGCGTCATAGTCCGGGAATATCCTTTGCGAAGTGGTCGCTCCGCCGATGTAATCATTTTTCTCCAGCAATAACACGCTCAACCCAGCACGTCCGAGATAACTCGCAGCCACGAGCCCGTTGTGTCCTGCGCCCAAAATCACAACATCATATCGAGATTTCATCAGGACGATTCAACACGATGCGACAAGCCGTTGCTGGCCACGCCGAAGCCTTGGCGAAGGCGGGTGACCCGCTCCCAAAATCACAACATCGTAACGAGATTTCATTTTGAGTTTCCCTGAACGTTCATGCTTACATCAACATCGCATAGAAACATCAAACATTTCTTAGCGGATCATTCGAGTATCAGTGTAACAATTTAAGGTTTTACGAATACCGCCGCGGAAAACGATGAATGCGTTCGAGTATCTCTCCGTTCTTATCTCAATCGTTCTTGCTCTGGGCATGACACGCGTGCTGGCTGGCGTCGGCGAAATGATGCAGGCCCGGATGCACCGCGGTATTTATTGGGTGCACGTCATTTGGATTGTGAACCTCTTCATTTATCTCATCGTCGCATGGTGGATTTTCTATCGCTGGCGGAACCAGCAAGAATGGACGTTTTATCTATTCGTTTTCGTCCTTATCTCGCCGACGATTTTATATCTCGCTTCGATGCTTCTTTTTCCACGCGAAGGCAGCATCGACAACTCAGTCGATTACAAAACGCACTACTATGCGAACCATCGCGCTTTCTTCGCGATTTTCAGCATGTTTACCGTGGTTGATATCGCTGACACGCTGCTCAAAGGCATCCCGCATTTTCTCGCCTTAGGGAAGCCGTATATCATCAGCAGTGTGCTCTATTTCAGTGGGATGGTGACGGCTGCCATCACGCGAAACGAACGTTATCACCAGTTCTATGCCGTTTTCTTTCTCGTCCAAACGATCGTGATCAGCTTCATCCTCTTTCAGACGCTTGTGTGAGCAAGCACGCGGATGAACCGATGTTTTTGTTTGTTACTGATTCTAGCTCCTGGCTCTAGGCTTTCGAGCCGATTTGCAGGACGACGCGGAAGCGCGCCTTGCCGCTCATCATACGGTCGTAAGCCTCGGCGGCTCGTTCCAGCGGAAAAACTTCGTTCATCGAGTGCACGGCATTTAATGTGCTGAAGTTCAGGGTGTCTTGTGAATCGATCGAGGTTCCGGAGTACCAGCCTTTGACTGAGCGGCAGCCACTAAGGAGCAGAATTGGATCAACGGAAAGCGGGCCAGCTGCCCCGATTACCATGAGCACACCGTTTGGCGCAAGCCCGCCGAGCACTGCCGTCATCGCATCGGCATTCGTTACCGTCGCGATCACAACGCTCGCGCCGCCGAGCTTGTTCAGTTCCGCCGCCGGATCGGATGCCCGGCTATCGATGTAGTGGTGCGCGCCGAGTTGTTTGGCGAATGCTTCCTTGTCTTTTCCACGCGCTATCGCCACGGTTTTGAATCCCATTTTGGCTGCGAACTGCACGCCGAGATGACCGAGTCCGCCAATCCCGAGCACTGCAACGACATCACCGCCCCTTGCGCCGCTGTTTCGCAGTGCGTTGAAGGTCGTCACGCCCGCGCACATGAGTGGCGCGCCATCGATGGCCGAGAGTTCGTCAGGCACGCGTGCCAACGCTTCCGCCGGCGCAACCATATATTCCGCGTAACCGCCATCGAAAGAGATGCCCGTCGTCAACAGCGCTACTTCGCATGCAAAGAACTCGCCGCGCCGGCAATGGTCGCAATACCCACAGTTGCCGCCGTGCCAACCGACACCGACGCGCTGGCCACGTTTCCATGGCTTCACTCGTTCACCAACGAGATCGACAACTCCAATGACCTCGTGTCCCGGCACACGTGGATATTGAATACCGGGCCAGAGTCCTTCTTTGATCAATGAATCACTGTGACAAACGCCGCACGCGTCGACCTTGACACGTACCCAGCCCGGCTGCGGCTCAGGAATATCTCGGTCAACCAATTCTAACGGTCCGCCAGCACGCGGAACCTGGACTGCACGCATTGTTTTCGCCATATCCGCAGATTACACAGACGCCGTGGTGAGCAAAGTCGAATCCATTTACACAGATTCTCGGACCATATTCTGTAACGGCAGCCGTGTCGGCTGAATTGGTTAGAGCGCAATGTGCAAATGGAGGTGAGGGATCAGCAACATAGAAGGCAAAGTCGCGAGGGTAAGCGACGAGAGAGTTGGGAAACAAGCG
>QHOK01000076.1 GCA_003218755.1 Verrucomicrobiota bacterium | reverse complement strand
TCTTTCGTTTCGAAAAAACTGCGCTTTCGCTTCCCAGCTTCGCGGTAGTTCACAACGAATTTAAGGTGGGGACGGTTGCTGTCCCCGTATTTCCGCTCGCTAATTTTGCGTCGTTTCATGCGCCTCTGTTGCCACATTGTTGCCGCAAAAACAAGTAAAATCGAGTCAGAATGCGTTTTTATACGTTCGAATGAGTATAATGGAAAGACCGGCGAAGAAGTACGATTTTACCTATGAAAACGGCTTTTTCAGAGGGAACGCGCCCGGGGTGACTCGAACACCCGACCCACGGATTAGAAATCCGTTGCTCTATCCAGCTGAGCTACGGGCGCAGAATTAGCACAGGACATATACCGCGTTTTGCGACGAATAAAAGGACTGGGGCTACGGCATGTGCTCTTCACCGCGCGACACCGATGGGTTCTCTGTTGATTGAGTCATACTCTTATTTTCGGAAAATGATGATCATTACAATGACTTCGTAAGCAAAGTGCATTTGCAGTGTTCTCGTAACCGGGCAACTCGTGCGGAGTAAGATTGACGCATTGCCCGGCAGGTTTGATAAACGCGGGCGCGTAGACGCCCGCGTTTGCACGCCGTGGCGAAAGAGACTTCATCGGGCAATTCGTCACTGCCGTTGCATGAAGTTTTGGAAGCTGAGTTTGTCGCTTTGCATGGGGAACTCCCGCGAGACTATCCGGTTTCGACAGAACCGAACGCGCGGTTAAAGGCAATTTTGGGCGGCCGTTCATGGGCTGAGGGAGAAACGCGCCGCGCTCTGCATTTCCGGCGGCGGCATTCGCAGCGCAACGTTTGGACTCGGCGTTTTACAAGGGGTTGGCGCGCTGCGGCCTGCTCGGCAGGTTTCATTATTCTTCAGTTCATCCGCGATGTTCTAAAGCGCCACCTGGAGATGGAAGCACCTGACTGGCTTTCAGGACTGCTCGCAGCCAACTCATAAACATTGTCGATGGCGCCAGCGTAGCCAGTCGGCTTTCTGGCACTCACGAATGCCAAGGGCGGTGCCAACAATGCCGCCCGGAATAGGGTGCTTGAATCTAACATCGAAAAGGTGAGCGCCCAGATTGAACTAAATAGTCCCGACCCGCAAGTAGCGGATAACAAGCATAAGCGCTGCAAAAATAGACGACCGGCGGTTCGCCCATTGCCCCTGCGAATTCCGCCGGTCAATCAACCGAAAGATTATTCGAGTCCCTCGCTCTGATCAATTATTGGAAGAGACCTGGGGTCAGCTTGCATAGCCGCGGTCGCGCTCGTAGGCACGAATTGCTCGACGCGTCTGAGGTCCCAGTACTCCGTCAATGGAACCGTGGTAATAACCGGCGCGAGCGAGCCGGCGCTGTAGTTCTGCCACTCTGGACCGGCTGCTATTGCCGTATCCATTATTGCCGTATCCATTACCGTAGCCGTAGTCGCCGTATTGATTGCCTCCATAGCCGTAGCCATAACCGTAACCGTACGGGGAACCGTAGCCGTAGTACCCATATGGGTACCCTCCGTCCCAGCCCCAGCCCCAGGACGGACCCCAGCCCCAACCCCACCACCACGGGAAACCGAAGTCACCGATAAAGATGACATTATTGCCATTATGGTGGTGCCAGTTGCCGCCCCAGTTGTTCCAGTTGCCGCCGTGCCAATTGCGGCCATTCCAGTTTTGGCCACTCCAGTTTCGGCCACTCCAGTTTTGGCCACTCCAGTTTCGGCCACTCCAGTTTCGGCCACTCCAATTGCCTCCGCTCCAGCGCTGGCCGCTCCACGAGCCCATTCCGGGGCGCCCGGGCATCGAAGCGGAATGATGGCCGCCACTAGAATGGCCACCACCGCGCGGAGCAGCTGTGGAAAGTGGAGCAGTCAGCGTCATTGCGACAAGGGAACTCAAGAAAAGTATAAGTTTTGAATTATTCATAGTAAGCGGGGTTTCTAATTCATTAGACACCGCACGCCCCCTAAAGTCTCGCTTTTTTTACGGCTGCAAAGAATTAAATGAGACCGGCGGCTCGGTTTTGAATTATTCATAGTAAGCGGGGTTTCTAATTAATTAGACACCGCACGCCCCGGAAAGTCTCGCTTTTTTTACGGTGGCAAAGAATTAAATGAGACGCCGGCTCGCTGCCTTTTGTCCTGCGAGTCCGCCGGTAAAATCAACCGAACTCGATTCCTGCTGGTCAGCGCACGGCCATTGCGAGTATCATTAACGCTCAATGACGATAGAGCGTGCCGCGATCTTCATATCGGCCCTGTTCGCAGGGCACGTGCTTTACGCCGCGCCGACCGAACGCAGCCTGAGCCCGTCCCGCCAGTTCGTTATTTACGGATCTGACGCGGCGCTGCGCGGTGCGGTCTCCGATTTAGCAGAGCGAACCAAGGCCAATCTTCTCGTGCTGTTGCGGCAGCGCGATAACTGGACGGTCCCTATCGTGGTGAATCTGCAACCGCAACAAGCAAACCTGCCCGAAGTTCCGCCAGCTGGCCTGCGATTCAGCCAGACCGGTTTCGGTCTCAAGCTCCAGCTCGACCTCACCATCTCCCAAAACCTTGATGTTTCATTGGTCGAGCGCGAACTCCTGCGCGCAATCTTACTGGAGATGATTTATCGGAAAGAATCGCACATCGCTACTGGTACGGTATTCGTCGAGCCACCGGATTGGTTGCTTGACGGGGTGCTTGCGCTTGCGCCTGGGCGCGACCGCGGATACTTGGTCGAAGCGCTTACTGCGGCGAATAAAAGCGTGCCGCTGGAGGCGTTTCTCCGCCAACATCCCGGCCTTCTCGATTCAGCCGGCCGCGTACTTTATCGCGCGTATTCTTTTGCGCTCGTGCAAATGCTCATCGATGGAAGGGACGGACCTGTCCGCCTGGCGCAGTACATCGGTCATCTATCTGACGCCTCAAACGAACCGCTCGCAAATTTGAAGGCGCACTTCCCGTTCCTTGTTGGCGATGCGGAGGGAAGCTGGCAGCTGAGCTTACATCGGTTGAGAAATTTCCAGACGTACCAATTACTCACCTTCGCCGAAAGCGAGCGACGCCTAGATGAATTGTTGCGAGTCAAAGTCTCGGAAGCAAATAAGCCGGCCAAGGCGGCAGCCCTTGACGAACTTGCGCAGCGCAAGATTTCTCCAAGCGAGAAGATGGCGCTGAGTCAGTTGAGCCGTGATTTGCTCGTGCTTATTGCCCAAGCCAATCCGGTTTTGCGCCCGATCGCGCGTGAATACCAGCAGAGCGTCGCGCTGCTTGCCCGCGGGAAACGGAGAGGAATCGCGAAGCGTTTGTCGCATTTGGACGCTACTCGCAAACAACTTGCCGCTCGAATGAGCGATATTGACGATTACATGAACTGGTTCGAAGCAACCCAAATAAAGAACGGCAGCGGTAATTTCACTGATTATCTCAAAGCGGCGGATCAATCGCAGCTTTCGGCTTCAAAGCGACACGATCCGCTCTCGGTTTATGTCGATGCGCTGGAGGACCAGTTCGAAAACTAAAAACGCAACTGCGAATGAAGATTGCATGGATCAGTTGCCGCTTTCCAGCTTGGCGAGTATGTTTAAGTAGCGCCTTATGAACACGGATTTCTGCTGATGCAAAAAATTGGGTTTGCCGAGGCTCTCGATTCGATTCTTGCCAGCGATCCACGTTACGGGCGGGACGCCTATGTCTTTCTGCGTGACGCCCTCGATTTTACGACGAAACAACAGAAGAAAATCAAAGGCGTCAGCGTGCGTCACGTGACCGGGCCGGAATTGCTCGACGGAGTTCGGCGGTACGCTCTGAAGGAATTCGGACCGATGGTAACGACGGTCTTCGATAACTGGGGAATCCATTCCTGCGAGGATATTGGAAGGATCGTCTTTAACTTGATCGGTGCCGGTGTGTTCGGGAAAACCGAGGAGGATTCGATCGAAGATTTCAAGAACGTTTATGATTTTGAACAGGCTTTTGTAAAACCCTTTGCGCCGGAAAAACCAGCGATTGCGACACCGCCGGCGCATTTGGCGGCACGAAGGCCCGCTACGTCGAGCAAGTGAGTGGTGACAGATGATCACAAATCACTGATCACTGCAATCGACTTCTACCAAGCTAATCATTGATGAATCGCATCCCAGTGGCGAAGTTTCTCTGCGCGAGTCTATTGTTCAGTATGGTTAATCTGAAGGCTGCGCCGACTGAACCTTTGTCTGTCGTCAACTTTCCGCCGAGCACGGCGCAGAAATGGATCCTGCCGAACGGGCTGACGATCATCGTTCAGGAAGATCGCAGCGCGCCGGTGGCAAGCGTGCAGGCTTGGTGCGCCACGGGAAGCATCTACGAAGACCAGCACCTCGGCGCGGGCCTGTCCCACATTCTCGAGCACATGCTCTTCAAGGGAACAAAGACCAGATCGACCAATGAGATCGCGCAAAAAATTCAGGGCGTGGGCGGTTACATCAACGCGTACACTTCGTTTGATCGCACGGTTTTTTGGATCGACGTGCCGAAAGATGGCGTCTCTACCGCGCTCGACATTTTGGCCGATGCGATGGTGAATTCCACTCTGCCGCCGGAGGAATATCAAAAAGAACAGGAAGTCATTCGCCGCGAGTTTGCCATGGGCATGGATGATCCAGATCGCATGGCTGGGTTGCTTCTTTTTGCAACCGCTTATCAGCGGCATCCCTATCGGTTCCCGGTCATCGGCGAGATCGAAGTCTACAATCAGCTCACCCAGGAGCAGGTGATGCAATATTACAAAACGCGCTACGTCCCGAACAATCTGACTTTCATCGTGGCCGGAGATGTTGATGCTGAAAAAGTGCGACAACAGTTGACGGAATTGTTTAAGCCGTATCCGGAGAAATCGCTCAAGCCGGTATTCATTCCTGCGGAACCGCCGCAACTTGGCCGGCGCGAAGTGCACCAGGAATTTGCCACCGAGCTGACGCATCTCTCGCTCGCATGGCACATTCCAGAGGTCACAAGCCCGGACGTTCCCGCGCTGGATCTGCTCTCGACCATTCTCGGCGAGGGGCGCAGTTCGCGCTTATATCGGCGTGTGCGCGAAGAAGCCGGTCTGGCGTTCAGCATAGCCGCATTCTCGTACACGCCGGGCGATCCAGGTTTGTTTGGCATCGATGCCACTGTCGATCCAAAGAAGCGCGAAGCAGCCGAGCAATTAGCCTTGCGCATTGTTGACGAACTGAAACAGGGTGGCGTCACAACGGAAGAGTTGGGGAAGGCAAAAAAAATCACGCTCAGTCATCATCTCGGAGCGCTTACGACCATGCGTGGCCAAGCCTCGGACATCGGGTCGAACTGGTTGCTCACACGCGATCTGAATTTCAGCCGGCATTATCTCGATGCTGTCCAGAAAGTGACGCTGGACGACATCAAACGCGTCGCCGCGAGTTATCTGACCGAGAACAATCTGACCGTCATCTCGTTGAATCCAAAGGGTTCGCTGGCCACCAAAACCGAGGGCGTGAAGGCGGGAGCCCTGGGTGAGATTCAAAAGTTTGAGCTCTCTAATGGATTACGGCTGCTGGTGCGTGAAGATCCTCGCCTGCCACTCGTCGCAATGGGTGCGGTTTTTCGCGGCGGTCTTCTTGCTGAGACGCCACAGACAAACGGCATCACGCGTTTGATGGCGAAAGTGCTGTTGAAAGGCACTAAGACGCGCACTGCCGAGCAAATCGCCAACGAGATCGAAGCAGTAGGCGGTTCCATTTCGAGCGACGCCGGTAACAACAGCTTCAGCGTGTCGATCGATGTCATGAAGCCCGACGTGAAATTGGGCGTTGACCTGCTCTCGGACGTATTGCTCAACGCGACGATGCCGGAAAAAGCGATCGCGCGCGAAAAAGAAATCCAGATCGCCGCGATCCAGCAGGAAGAAGAACAGTTGACTGCGGTAGCGCGCAACATCATGCGGCAGGCGCTTTTCCCGCAGCATCCTTACGCGCTCCGTTCAAATGGCTCGGTCGAGTCTGTCCAGCGGTTGACGCAAAAAGATTTGCTGGAATTTCGTGATCGTTATGTGGTCGCGAAAAATGGCGTCATCTACGTCTTTGGAAACGTAAAAGCGGCCGAGGTAAAGCAGCTTGTCGAACAAATGCTCAGCAAGATGAAGCCTGGCGCGCTTGCCCTGACCGACGCAAAACCTTCCATGCCGCTTGGCAAACCGGAAACCGTTGAAAGCCGCAAAGACAAAGCGCAAGGCGTAATTATGGTCGGATTTCGCGGCGCGAGCCTGTCGAGCCCTGATCGGTACGCGTTGGAGTTAATCGATGAGGCCAGCAGCGACCTCGGCTCGCGCTTTTTCATTCGCATTCGAGAGCAAATGGGCCTGGCCTATTATGTCGGCGCCAGCCAGATGCAAGGACTGGTGCCGGGACTCTTTGCATTTTACCTCGGCACCGACCCGCAAAAGATCGAACCGGTAAAGACCGCGTTGCTCGATGAAATCCACAAGCTCGCAAACGATGGGCTTACCCTGGAAGAATTGGCGCGCGCGAAAAAGAAATTAATTGGACAACAGGAGATCGCGAATCAAAGCAACGACGTCTTCGGTTATCATTGCGCGCTCGACGAGCTTTACGGGCTGGGCTTTGATTATTACAAGCAGCTCGAACACGATGTGAACGCGGTGACGCTCGAGGATATTAAGCAAGTGGCGTCGAAATATTTTCGCGATCAACCGTACGTGTTGGCGACGGTGCGACCGCCGGAAGGTTCCGCAGCCGCGAAACAGAAATGAGCCATGGCTGAAGTCCAAAGAACCACACAAAGCGGCGAGCTTTCCCAGCGCTTCATCGAATTTGTCGTAATGCACGCGCAAAACGCGGCGCTATTTCTTGGTCAAATTCCAAATCCAAAAACTGGCGAACCCGAAGTGAACCTGGACCTGGCCAGAATGTTCATCGATCAACTTTCGATGATTCAGGAAAAAACGCGCGGCAACCTGACCAGCGAAGAGACAAAAGTGTTGAGCAACGCACTTTCCAATTTGCAGATGGCATATGTGGAAGTTGCGCGGGAAACACCCAAAGGCGCAGCGCAGCCAGAAGCGCCAGAGGCCGCGCCCCCGCCAAAATCTGCGGAACAACCATCAGCAGGTACACCGGAGTCCTCAGCACCGATCGCATCGGCTGAGCCCGAGACAGAATCGCGGAAGAAATTCACCAAAAGCTACGGCCCGTAAACTCACGTTCTATGAACGCGAAAACCAATAGCACTCGTCATGTCACCGTGGCGATCGCTACCCTAACGGCTGCTCGTGCGCGAGGTGGGAGTCGCGCTTGGACGGGATCTTCCTCTCGCGCTTTTGCGCACGGTGATCGTTCCTTGGGCAGGGCCGGGAGTTGGTGACGCTTCGGCGTACTTTTTCGTCGTTGGCCAGATCAGGCGCCACGGTTGGGTTTTTATTG
>QHOK01000075.1 GCA_003218755.1 Verrucomicrobiota bacterium | reverse complement strand
ACCACATAATCCGCGATGAACGACTTTCTTAATTGTGTGACTGCGTAAGTAACTTCTCGTTTCCATTTTTTCTCGCCCATGAACTCCAAGCCTGGAATGCCGAGATAATTTTCAATGATGTGGCCATCTGGATATGGCAGGTCGCCGAGCTCAAGCGGCATCAGGGTCTTGTCCCAGCCCAGAGCTGAGCCCAATCCGGTTCCGAGTCCCAGAAAGAGCATGCGTCCACCGCCACGGTAACTGCCGAGCGCTTGCATAGCTGCGTCATTAATCAGGCGCACCGGCATTCTAAGCGCTCTGGAAAAATTGAAATCGATCCACCCCTTGCCCAAATGCTTCGGATCTCTTGTGATTCGTCCGTTGCGCACCAGCGTGGGAAAACCAATGGACGCCCGGTCGAATTTCCAACCGCGCACATTCTGCTTGAAGCTCGCCACGAACTGTTCCGGCTCCATTCGCGGCCCTGATGGAAATTCGCGCTCGTCACGGGGCGACATCAGCAGTTTTACACGTGTGCCGCCAATATCGACGACCAGGATTTTTCTCTTCATGAGCGACCGCTCCCCGAAGGCATTCGGGATTAAGTTACCGGTCGCGCCGGCCCAAGCCGCGAAGACGCTGAAAGAAGCTCTGTTGCTGTGGTTTTGCCGCCGTGCTGCCGGGCCAGCATTCCACTATTTCAAGCGCGAGAAACCGGAACAACAGTGGCCGGGCAGATTTCAAGTCGAGCCTTAGATTTTTGGCAATTTGCTGCACGGAACGCGCACCATTGAATTGCGACGCGAATTGAGCCTCGTCTGAAGTCAGCTTCAACCTTTGCACCCGCTCGAAACCGTCTTTCGTGTAAGCGGGAATCGATGTCGGGTCGAAGCTTGCAGGTTGGTCGGGATTCTGAATAAGACGCAAAGTTTCCAGTGCCCAGTCCCTCACATTCGGTTCCCCAGGAATATCCGCGACATCACTTAACAAGTCGGCATTCTTTTCAAACATGATCCACGCGCGCGGCGCCGTCCAAAGTTCGGAGAAAAGCTTTTGCCCATAATGCCGCATCTGTTCTGTGGCAGCGTCGAGAGCAATCGATTCCTCCCGGGCAAGAGCGAGGAAGAAAGGAGTTCCTGTTTCCCTTTGTTGATTGCGCGCCCTGTCGACAAGTACCGGGTCGACATCGGCGAGAGTCGGCGGTGTGTCAGAACAATAAAGATCCGGATCCCGCGTTGTGACAAAAACGATTTCGCCGTCCCTCGCCAGAAGCTCGATCGGCTCCTGTTCCCAAAATGATCGCAGTAAGCCGGTGAGTCTCTCTTGTGCTATTGCTCGCAGCGCGCGGCTCAACGGAAACAGACTCGTGTGACCGCAAAAATAAACATCAGCCGTGCCCGGCTCCTTTCGAGGAATCACTTCTGTATCCGTAGCCTCGGTCACAGGTGGGGACGAATCCGGGGCTGGTTCCGACGCGCTCCACCACTCCTCGGACTGAACGCTCTCGACATTCGCACCAGCTTCCGGCATAGGTTCCTCCTCTTGCGGAACAGGTGGGCTGTCGGTTTGCTCTCGCTCTTCGCTATTCGAAGATTCCATTTGAACTTCTATTGACTTGGGTTGGCCGCGTGATTTCGGCATAGTGTTCGTCTGTGGTAGTAAGCAAATCCCATGTGAAGGCTTTATCAAGAGCCCAATCTTCGCAACGGGGAACTCGCGCCCGGCGTTGAGAACCGACGCGCGAGGTCGCGCCGGCTGATTTTCCCCCGCTCGTTCACCGGAATTGCGTCCACGACAAAAATCCGCTTCGGCACTTGCCAGGCACTTAACGCAGCCCGGCAAAATCGCAGGAGATCACCTTCGGTTACGTGCGGCGATACGACCACACATGCCGCCACTTCTTCATTGCGCAATCCCGTGCTTGCGGGACGACCGAACACCACTGCCTGTCGCACCCTCGTAAAGCGCAGCAAATGCGCTTCTACTTCCACCGGATTCACCTTTTTTCCTGCGACGTTAATCAGGTCCGAAATCCGGCCCACGATCTTGAATCCCGAATCGTCTCGCGCCAACAGATCGTCGGGCACAAAAATTCCATCACTCAGCTTTTCCTCGTCCGATTCTGGAAAATAGCCATCGGCAACGGCGGCGCTGCGCACTTGGATTTGGCTCGCCGCCGCGTTTGGGTCGAGCAGTTCAATGCCGACGCCCTTCATTGGTCGCCCGACAAAGCCTTCCTCTTCATTTGTTGTTTCGCGATCGTAGCAAATTCCGCCGCATTCCGAGGAGCCGTAAAACGAGTGTATCCTCAGGTTAAACTTATCGCGGAATTTCTTAGCGACTGCACGCGGGAGTGGTGCGCCCGCAGAAATGCAGAGCCGCAGCTTTGGCAGCACAGGAACCTGTTCCATTTCGCAGAATGCCTGATAAAAAACAGGCATTCCTGGAAAGACTGTAGCGTTGCTGCGGATAAGATCGGAGAGGATCGCACGCGGCGTTCTGTCGCGGCTCACGACCATCGGTACACCGCGCGCGATGAGTGGCGTCAGCAGATTGCTGAAGCCATAGGAGTGCGAGATCGGGATCACGCCAAAATTCAGATCGGCATCGCTAATTCCCATCGTATCGCAAATCTGATTGCAATCGGCCAGTAGCTGGTGACTGCGAAACCGAATTGCACGCGGCGCGGCCGTTGTGCCGGAAGTGAGCTTCAAGAGCGACGGCTGTGGCTCCGGCCAATCTGCCGCAGCGCCGGACGTCCTCAGCCGAAAAATCTCCAGAGAATTTCCATCGGGGACATCGGACACTACAGCTCTGGCTTTGCAGAGTCTCAAGGCAGCGTCGCGTTGTTGATCGTTGATCGATTGTTCCAGCGGGAGAACAACGAGCCGCCTGCGCAGACAAGCGATCAAGATCGAGGGCCAGTCCTCGTGGTTTCCGATCTGAACAGCGATAACACTGCCCGGGGTAAACTTCTCAAGATTGGACTCGAACTCGCGGGCGCGTTCTTCTATGTCGGAAATTTTCCGGAGGATCTCGCCGTACGTATTGAGAATGGCTGGGCCATCTTTTGTGCGGCGCAGCGTTTGCTGCCAGCTATCGAGCAATGGGTCGGGGGATTTCATACCTTGCGCGCGCGGCTTCGCGCGATTAGATTTTGCGCTCCGCTTTGAAGATGAAAGCCGGCATCCATCCAGAATATTACGAGACCGATATTGTTTGCGCATGCGGCGCGGTGTATCACACCCGCTCCACTCGTCGCGACATTAAGATCGGTATTTGTGCTGCTTGTCATCCATTTTTCACAGGCGAACAGAAGTTTGTGGATACCGCCGGGCGCGTGGAGAAATTTGCCCGCCGTTACGGTAGCACCAAAGCCGCGCGAGCTGAGAAAAAAGCTTAGCTTGTTGTAGGGGCGCTTGTGCCAAGCGCCTTGTCGAGCGGCTGACACAGCCGCCACTACACTCTTATGGACTTGAACTCCCTTATTCAACTCAAACGCAAACGCTTCGAACAACTGGAGCGCGATATTGCCGAGCCAGCGCTTTTTTCCAATCGCCAGCGTGCGAGCGAGATCATGCGCGAGCACGCGAATATCAAGCAACTGCTGGCGAGGTGGGATCAACTCGAAGGCGCACGCAAGCAACTGGACGACAACCGCGAGCTGGCGATGTCGCGCGATGTCGAGATCGCCGCCATGGCTGACGACGAGATTCCGGAGCTCGAAAAGCGAGTAGCCGATCTTGAACGGGATGTTCAGATCGCCTTTCTGCCACCAGATGAAAACGAAGAACGCGACGCCATCGTGGAAATACGTGCCGGAACGGGCGGAAGCGAAGCCGCCATTTTCGCTTCCGATCTTTACCGTATGTATCATCGCTACGCGGAATCTGGAGGCCTGAAAACCGAGGACCTCGAGTCGAGTCCGTCAGAGCTCGGCGGATTTAAGGAAGCGATCTTCCGCGTTTCGGGCGAATCTGTTTTTCGAAAATTGCGTTACGAAAGCGGTGTTCACCGTGTGCAACGCGTCCCTGCGACAGAAGCGCAAGGCCGTATCCATACATCAACTGCCACGGTGGCCGTCTTGCCGGAGGCGGAAGATGTCGATGTTGAATTAAAGCCGGAAGATCTGCGAATCGAAGTCTCGCGCGCGGGGGGTCCTGGCGGCCAAGGCGTGAACACAACCGACTCGGCCGTTCAGGTTCTGCACATTCCGACAGGCATGATCGTGCGTTGTCAGGACGGCCGCAGCCAAATCAAAAACAAGGAAAGAGCACTATCGATCTTGCGAGCGCGTTTGCTTGAGCGAAAGCAGCGCGAAGAAGCGGAGAAATACAGCGCCCAACGCCGAGGACAGATCGGCACCGGTGGACGCGAAGAAAAAATTCGCACCTACAATTTTGCGCAAAACCGGGTGACCGATCATCGCATTGGCCTGACGGTTTACAATTTGGACCGAGTGATGGACGGCGATCTTGGTGAATTGATCAGCGCGCTGCAAGCCGCCGATTTGGCCGAACGTTTGAGGGAATCAGCGGTCGTCGCATAACGGGCGCGATCTGCCTGTAACTTGCTACATGACCGTTCTCGAAGTGCTGCAGGCGACGACCGCGTATTTCAAGAAGCATAACGTCGAAAGCCCGCGCTTGAATGCCGAACACTTGCTAGCGCATGTGCTGGGACGGAAACGGATCGAGCTGTACCTGGAATTCGAGCGTGTGCTGACTGAATCGGACCTCGCGCCCTTGCGCGATCTAGTGAAGCGTCGCAGCGAAGGCGAGCCGCTTCAGCATCTACTCGGCACGGTCGAATTTTGCGGCCACGTTTTTCTTTGCGTGGATGTCGGGACCGGTAGCGGTGTGATCGCTCTCAGTCTGGCTGCGAAATTTCTCGAGGCGGAGGTTCTCGCCGTCGACATTTCGGACGATGCGCTTGCGCTTGCGCATGAGAATGCGGCCAGGCTAAACTTGCCGGATCGGGTCCGGTTTCTGAAAAGCAATCTGCTTCAAAATGTGGAAGAAACTTTCGATTTGATTGTCGCGAATCTTCCTTACATTTCAACACAAGCGCGCCACACTCTTTCCCGCGAAGTTTTACACGATCCGGCGGTCGCGCTTTTCGCCAGCGTGCGAGGCGACGAGCTGGTGCGCGAGCTGATTGCGCAGGTGCCATCGCGGCTCCGGCCCGGTGGAATGCTGGCCTTGGAAATCGGGCTCGACCAGAGCGAGGCTCTTCTTTCGGACCTGGCGGAAAAAAATTACCGCGACATTTATTCGAAAACCGATTATTCAGGTGTGACACGGTTCCTTTTTGCCAGGTATGGATAAGATCCTCATTCACGGCGGCCATCCGCTTTCTGGTTCTATCAAAGTCAGCGGCTCGAAAAACTCTTCGCTGCCGATCCTGGCCGCCACATTGCTCACTCGCGAACCGTGCATCGTTCATCGCGTGCCCGACCTAAGCGACACGCATTACATGCTGCAAATTTTAATCCATCTCGGCGCGCAAGTGGAACGCGCCAGCGGAACAGTCACAGTGGCGGCCGAGAACGTGCAATCGGTCGCGCCTTACGATGTCGTGCGCAAAATGCGCGCTTCGGTTTGCGTGCTCGGGCCGCTGCTCGGCCGTTGTAAAGAAGCGACCGTATCGATGCCGGGCGGATGCGTGATTGGCGATCGGCCAATCGATTTGCATCTGAAAGGATTCGAGGCGCTGGGTGCCGCCGTGCGCGTGGAAGGCGGCAATATAAAAGTTTTTGCCCCAAAATTGCGCGGCGCGGTGATTAACTTACGCGGGAAATTTGGGCCCACTGTTCTCGGCACCGACAACGTCATGATGGCGGCCGTGCTGGCGGAGGGAACAACCGTGATCGAAGGCGCAGCGCAGGAACCGGAAGTTGTCGATCTTGCGAATTTCTTAAACAAAATGGGCGCCAAAATCGAAGGCGCAGGCACGCGCCGTTTGATCATCGAAGGCGTAAAAGAATTGCACGGCGTC
>QHOK01000095.1:10702-28212 GCA_003218755.1 Verrucomicrobiota bacterium | reverse complement strand
GATAATTTTTCCAACTTCAAGACCGCGCGTGTTAGTCCACGTCAGTAATGCGATCAAGGCAATTGCGACGAGCTGTTCCGTGGACAAGCTAATCGCGTATCCGCCGAATGAGATCGGCGCGACCAAATAATTGTCAGGCGAAACCGATCGGACAAAAACGCCGAGAAATTTTGCAAACGCAATCGCTACCGCAGCGATGGTCCCGGTTTGAATCACCAGAAACAACGTCCAGCCATACAAAAACCCGATCGAGTGACCGTACGCTTCCCGCAAGAAAACATAAACGCCGCCCGCGCGCGGCATCATGGTCGCAAGCTCGGAGCAACAGAGCGCACCGGTAATCGTTAACAAGCCGGCAATTGCCCATGCGAACAGCAACCAGCCAGGAGCACCACTCAATCGCGATGATTCGGCTGAGGTGATGAAAATGCCCGAGCCGACCATCGACCCGATCACGATCATGGTCGCGTCGATCGGTCCGAGGGCGCGAACCAGTCCGGATGGCTGCCGCTGGTTGATCCTCTCGCTCACAACGAACTCTGCGGCGCGCTTATTCTGACGCCTTCATGTTCGAGTCCTGTTCGCAATTCACGCGCGAACTCAACTGCGCCAGGTGTATCACCATGAACGCAAATTGTTTCGCCGCGCACATCGACATCGCGGCCTTCGACGGAGCGCACTTTGCCTTCACGCAGCATCCGTAGGACGCGCTCGGCAGCTTCTTTTGGATCGCGGAGCATTGCATCCGGTCGCGTGCGCGGAACCAGCCAGCCGTCATTTAAGTAATTACGATCGGCAAAAACTTCTCGCGCGATTTGCAGCTCGTGCGCTTCGCCGGCGCGGGCAAGCTCGGTTTTGTCCGGCGCAAACAGGATTAACTTCGGATCGACAGATTCGATGGCCTGGGCGATTGCGTCGGCCAGTTTCTTGTCGCGCACCGCCATGTTGTAAAGCGCGCCGTGCGGTTTGACGTGGTTCGGTCGCACGCCCACGGCAGACGCGATCGCTTGAAATATTCCGAGCTGATAAGCCACGGCATCGAACACTTCCTTGTTAGGCACCTTCAGTTCCTTGCGTCCGAAATTTTCCCGATCAAAGAGACTTGGATGCGCCCCAATCGCGACTCCATGTTCCTTCGCTGCAGAAACTGCGACGTGCATCGTGTCAGAATCGCCGGCGTGAAAACCGGTTGCGATATTCGCCGAGCTTATAAGCTCGAACAGCTCGGCATCGTGTCCAGACCCTTCGCCGAGATCTGCATTTATATCGACACACAAATTCATGAGCCACGCAAACTGAGTCCAATCCGAAATCGCTCCAGCGCCCGCTCCCGCTCCAGCAGCAGGGCATGCGCATCGGCGAGCGAAACTTCTGAAAAACGCACGTGATCGCCGGCGCGAACTTGTGCTGCGATTCCAAGATCGACAGTAATCACGTGGGCTATTTTGGGATAGCCGCCGATGGTTTGGCAATCTCCCAAAAGCAGAATCGGCTGGCCATTCGGCGGGACCTGCACCGTGCCGGGAGCGACTGCTTCCGAAACAAGATCGGCGTTGTCGATTCGACGCAATTCAGGGCCAGTGAGCCGGACACCCATGCGATCGGAATCAGTTGAAACGGTAAATTCGTGATCCGTGAATCGTTGAACTGTTACATCGCTAAATCGGAACCAATCGAAACCGCGGACGAAACGCAAAATCGGGTCGCGCCTTGCCGGACTCACCCAATCGTGCGGGGCGGTCCACGAGGAAATAGCTGTAGCCGCAGTCGATGAGCCCGGCCGGGCGCTAAGCGGAACGACATCGCCATCACGCAAAACGCGATCCTCGAACCCGCCAAAATTGCCTCGCAAATCCGTAGAACGGCTGCCTAGCACAAGCGCAACATCGATTCCGCCGAAAATTGCAAGCCAGCATCGGCTTCCAAGTTTTGGTCGACCGAATTTCAGTTGATCGCCAGCAGAGACGCGACAAACGTGACCAGCCGGCAACTCCGTCGGTCCAACGCGCACATCGAATTCGCCGCCGCACCAGGCAACGATTCGCTTATCCTGAAAATGCAGCTGCAGGCCGCCAAAAGTAATTTCTAATCCAGCGGCGCCTTCATTATTGTCGACGAGCAGATTCGCCACGCGCAACGCAAATGAATCGAGCGCGCCACTTAACGAGACGCCGAACTGGCGAAAGCCGGTGCGCCCAAGATCCTGCACAGACGTCAGAAACCCGGCGCGCGTAACAATCACTTCATCCCTCACCGCTTCAACGCTTCAGCGAATCAAATTCCGCACGTTTGATCGCGCGAAAACGCACGCGGTCGCCCGCGCGCAAAAGTGCCGGTGGATCTTTTGTCGGATCAAAGAGTTTTAATGGCGTTCGGCCGATCAGATTCCAGCCGCCGGGTGAACGCAACGGATAAATTCCCGTTTGTGGACCGCCGATTCCAACAGATCCTGCCAGGATTTCTTTTCGCGGTACGTCACGACGTGGTGTGGCCAGTCTCTTCGGCATACCTGACAGAAAGGGGAAACCCGGCGTGAAGCCGATGCAGCTCACTCGGTACTGAGCCGCACTATGAAGATCGACAACTTCAGGCGTGGAAACTTTTGCATGTTCAGCAACGCGATCGATGTCGAGCGCGAATTCCGAGTCGTAGCAGACTGGAATTTCAACGATTCGCGAAGATGTTTTCACAGCCCGGCCGCGGTCGGCAGCCCTGCCTACAGCATCGCGAACTCGCTTAGTCAGCCAATCAAACCCCTCGCCAGGTGTAGCGCTGGCCTTCGCGACAGCGATCGGATCGAAAAAAACTGCGACACTCGTGTACGCGGGCGCGACTTCAATGACGCAAGGAATGGCAGCGCTTCGCAGTTGCTGAAATGCGCGGAGGACCTCGTTCAGCGTTTCCTCAGGCGCATCCTCAAATTGGTCGCGCAGGCGCACGATCAGCGCGGAATCTCCGAGAGCCGTAATCTGCATGCGAGAAAAGATCGACCAGCGCGCCGAGAACTTTAACCGGACGTGCTGCCCTCGGCCAATCCAGAATCTCCGCGGTCAGCTCTTTTCGGGCGAAACAACTTGCCGAACGTTTTCGACGTGTTCCTTGATTTCGCCCACTTGCGGATGCACCTGACTGATCAAATCATGCTCCGCTTGTGAAAGCTTTTCTATGCGCGTCGTCATTTCATGCAGCTCTTCCAACATCGCATCTTGACGGGATGAAATACGATGCATCCACCAAAAACAGACGCACCAACAGCCAAGACCAACCCAGGTGAGCAAAAAGAGGATCATGTCATTGTGTCCGCCTGGATTCGATCTCGATGTTGATCGCAGCTGTCTGGCTGATGCCGGAGATTGTCTCGGTCCCTGGAGCAAACATCAAATTGAAGTCGCGCCGCATGATTGGGTCGGTCGTAACTCCCCAACGCGTCCGGCTCGTCTCGTTGAGCGGCGTGAGTAATTTCACATGCAGCGTGATCGGCCTTGTCACCCCATGCATGGTGAGATCGCCGAGAATGTCGCCGCTTTGCGGGCCGGTCCGTTTCACGCTCCGGCTCCTGAACGTGATCTGGGGAAACTTTTCCACGTTAAAGAATTCCGGACTGCGAAGATGGTCGTCCCGTCTTTTGATGTGCGTATCGATGCTGCGCACGTCGATCTGCGCCGCGACTGAGGAATTCTCCGGATGCTCTCGGTCGATATCGATCTTGCCGCTGAAACTTGTGAACTTGCCATGTGTAGTGCCGAGAAACTGATGCACGGTGAAACCAATCGTTGAGCCGGATGGATCGAACTTGTAAGTCTCGTTCGCCCATACGACGGGACTCAACGTAACGATTGCGAACGTAACGAGTGCATTGCGTAATTTCATTTCGAACTGTTTTTCGCCTCAGCCGCGAGGGTTTTCAAGAGCGGCTTGCGAGACAGTGGCAGCCGCCCGAATAAATTTCCCAGCGCAAAAGCTGGGTTGTGGGGGAGGCTGTTAGCGTCCCGTGGGAAGCCGGCGCCTTCCCCTGCAGATTTCGAATCGTGCACGCCTGCAATGAGCGCTAGTTCAGTCTCGAAATGCCAGACCGCACGCTGGGTAGGATCGTTTACATCGAGATAACCAAACGCCCGGCGCAATAGCCCGAACAATTCCGGTTCGCGATGATCGCGCTCGGTGCAAATTTCGATCAGCTCGATGAAGTACGCCGCTGTCTGAGTCCGCAGATAGCTGCTGCGAATTCCTGGAAATGGATTTTTCAGCACAACTTCCGTAAGCGTGTGCAGATCGGACTTGCGGCTCCGCACAATGGAAATTTCAGCTTCAAAAAATAAATCCAGTTTTCCGGCAAATGGGCTTTTCGCGCGGCGCGCGCCTTTAGCGACGGTTTGAATGCAACCGAGCGATTCCGTGCACCACGAGACGATCAGGCTAGTGTCGCTGAATTTTCGCTTACGCAACAAAATGGCAGCCGTGGTTTCCACTAAAAGATTGTTATGCGAATCTTCGATCTGCGCTACAGGCGCGTCCTGCGGACGGTAATGCGAAAGCGATGCAAAGACGCATCGCACTCCAAAAGCACCTCGTGCGAAACTTGAGGAGGCGTAGTCTCTTTTCTGATGCCGATCAGGACTACCGAAACCGCGCGCGTGCCAGAGGACATTAGTGGCCGGCAGCGGCGGATGCCGGTCGGCGGGATCACGTGGCGGCATACATTTCGCGCACTGCGTCATCGTAACTATCGGCTGTTCTTCTGGGGTCAACTCGTCTCGCTCATTGGCACCTGGATGCAGCAAACCGCCATGAGTTGGTTCGTTTATCAAATTACGAATTCAAAGCTGCTGCTGGGCGTCGTCGCTGCCATGGGGTCCGCTCCGATGATGTTATCTTCAGTTTGGGGCGGCTCTCTCGCTGACCGCTATCCGAAACGCTCCATTCTCGTCGCGACACAGACTGCCCAAATGATTTGCGCGTTCCTTCTGGCAGCGGGCGTGTGGGCGGGGTTCGCCACGCCGTCATTCATTATCGTTATCGCTGCGTTGAATGGTCTCGCGATGGGCTTCGACATGCCGGCGCGGCAGGCGTTCACAGTCGAAATGACAAGCCGCGAAGATTTGCTAAACGCGATCTCACTTAACAGCTCAATTGTGAACGGCGCACGCATTATTGGTCCATCGGTGGCTGGATTACTAATCGGTGCGTTCGGTGTGGCGATGTGTTTTTTCCTGAACGGCGTGACATTTATCGCTGTGATCGCCGGTTTGTCGATGATGCGCTTACCGCGATTTGAGCGACCGGCACATGCTGTTTCTGCCGGTGAACACGCCTGGAACGGCATCGTCTATTCAATAAAACATCAACGCGTGCGAACCATTCTATTGCTTTTCCTGGCAGTGGGTGTCTTCGGCTGGTCGTACACTGTGCTGATGCCAGCGTTTGCGCGCGACGTGCTCAATCGCGGTGCGAACGGCTACGGAATCTTGATGTCGGCGAGCGGGACCGGCGCTTTCATCGGTGCGCTGGTCGTAGCAACTTACGGACATCTGTTTACACCGCGGAGGCTTGCGCTTGGCGGCGTCTGGTTGTTTTCGATTGCGTTGTTCGCACTTTCGCTGAGTCGAAGTTTTTACTTCGCAATGGCGTTTCTCTTTGTTGCTGGATTTGGAATGCTCCTTTTTTTCTCTACTTCGAACACTGTGCTGCAAACGATCGTGCCGGATGAAATGCGCGGCCGTGTAATGGGCGTATGGTCGCTGGTCTTCGGCGCGATGATCCCGCTTGGCAGCCTCGAAGCGGGCGCCGTCGCGCATTGGCTGGGCACGCCTTTCGCGCTCGGCTTGGGTGCGATTATTTGCGCTGCCTCGGCGCTGGTGACGCTGTTCGCGATCCGGCGTCGCGGGGCGGGAACTTCAACGTGATGTCGTTGTCGGCACCTGCAATGGACGATCCGCCGCGATCAGCGGTTTATGATATGTAGCGCGCGCTTCTCCACATTGAGAGCGGCTTCTCTCACTGCTTCGCTCAGGGTGGGATGCGAATGCGTGGTGCGGCCGATATCTTCGGAGCTGCCACCAAATTCGATCACCGAAACAGCTTCGGCGATTAACTCCGAAGCGGCGTGCTGTAAAATGTGCGCGCCGAGAATGCGATCCGTCTTTGCGTCTGCAACGAACTTGACCATTCCTTCCACGTCATCGCTGCAAAGCGCGCGGCTGTTGGCGCGGAACGGAAATTTGCCGATGCGCACATTGATCCCCTGCTCTTTGGCTTGATCCTCAGTGAGACCAACACCGGCCAGCTCAGGATTCGTGTAGATGATCCCTGCAATGGCGTCGTAGTTTACGTGGCCGGCCTTGCCCGCGATGATTTCTATGCAGGCGATTCCTTCATCTTCAGCCTTATGCGCCAGCATCGGACCTGCGATCACGTCGCCGATCGCATAAATGCCTTCGACGTTTGTGCGAAAATGTTTGTCCACTTTGATCCGCTTCTTTTCATCGAACTCGACACCGACTTTTTCTGCGCCCAAACCCTCCGAAAACGGGCGGCGCCCAACTGAGACGAGAACTTTGTCTGCTTCGAACTTCAGTTCCTGGCCGTCTTTAGTCGCAATCACCGTTGCGCGACCGTTATTGACTTTAACCCCGGTGACCTTTGTTTCGAGGTGAAACGTCATGCCTTGCCCAGTGAGCAAACGCTGAAGCAAGTTCGACAGCTCAAGATCGAATCCGATCGCAATGCGAGGCAGAAACTCCAACATCGTTACTTCTGAACCGAGCCGGTTCCAAACGGAGCCCAGCTCCAGCCCTACCGCGCCCGCGCCGATCACGACGAGCTTCTTTGGAGCTTCGGTGAAGGTAAGTGCTTCGGTGCTGCTTACGATTGTTTTGCCGTCAAATTTCGCGAATGGCAGTTCCACCGGCGCGCTGCCGGTGGCAATAACGATATTTTTCGTTTCGATCTCCTGTGTCTGGCCATTCGAGGATTTAATCGAAACTTTTCCCGGCGCGGTAATTGTGGCCAGACCTTCGAAGGTCGTGACCTTGTTCGTTTTCATCAACGTGCGCACCCCGCTGTTGAACGTCTTTACAACCTTGTCCTTGCGCTGTTGCATCTTCGCAAGGTCGACATGGGCGCCTTCAATGACGATGCCATGCTTTGCCGCCTCCTTTTTAACGAACATGAAATGATCGCTCGAAGTCAGGAGCGCTTTGCTCGGGATACAGCCCACGTTCAGGCAGGTGCCGCCCAGGTCTTTGTCCTTTTCGACGAGTGCAGTCTTCAATCCAAGTTGACCAGAGCGGATCGCGGCGATGTAACCGCCCGGGCCAGAGCCAATAATGACGACATCAAATTTTTCCATGATCAGATAATGTCATTCGTAGGGAAGCACTGTCATTCTGAGCGGAGCGAAGAATCTCATATCATTTTTCCGGCGACACGAAAAACAATAGCAAGAGATGTTTCGCTTCGCTCAACATGACAAAGGAAACACTCAAAAATCCAGGGGCAGCTTTTTCGGGTCCTCGATGCACTCCTTCACTTTGATGAGGAAGGTGACTGCTTCCTTTCCGTCGATCGCCCTGTGATCGTAACTGAACGCTAGATACATCATCGGGCGGACTTCCACCTTCCCATCCACGGCCACGGGTCGTGGCATGATTTTGTGCATGCCAAGAATACCGCTCTGCGGCGGATTTAAGATCGGCGTGGCGAAAAGCGATCCGTACACTCCGCCGTTTGTGATCGTGAACGTGCCACCTTGCAGATCTTCGATCTTCAATTTTCCTTCTCGCGCTTTCGCTGCGAAATCGGCGATCGCGAGTTCGAGCTTCGCAAAACTTTTCTTGTCCGCGTCGCGCACCACCGGCACGACGAGTCCGCGCTCTGTGCCGACCGCCACGCCGATATCATAAAAATTGTTTTGGATGAAATCGTCGCCTTCGATGCGCCCATTGACGACGGGCACGGCTTTGAGCGCTTCGACGCACGCTTTAATGAAGAACGACATCAAACCGAGTTTGACACCATTCTTTTTCGTGAACTCGTCTTGTTTGTTCCGGCGCAATTCCTGCACGGCGCTCATGTCGCATTCGTTGAATGTCGTAAGGATCGCTGCGGTGTGCTGCGCCATCATCAGTTGCTGCGCGATTTTGCGGCGCAATGGCGACATCTTTTTGCGAATGAACCGCCCATCAGCGGACGGTTGAACTTCGCGAGCCTCAGTTGCTTCTTCTGCCTTGCCGCGTTCCTGCGCGGCTTCCAGCACGTCGGCCTTTGTCAAACGTCCACCTGTGCCGGTGCCGCGAATTGTCTCCGGCTCAAGTTTCTCTTCTTCGACGATCCGACGAACAGCGGGCGACAGTGCTGTAGCCGGGGGCGCTGACCCCGGCCGGCCGCGGTCAATGCCCGTGGCTACAGCTTCTTTCTGTTCTGCGGCCTTTTTTTCTACCTTGAGTTCTTCCTTCTTCTGTTCGGGTTCCTTCTTTTTTTCCGGAGGCTTCTCAGCCTTCTTTGCTTCAGGCGCTTTCTTTTCTTCCGGTCGCTGCTTTGAATCATCGATTGTGGCAACCACTTCCCCGATTTTGACTTCCTGGCCCTCAGGCACCTTCGTTTCGAGCAAGCCTGCTTTTTCGGCAACGATCTCGGTGGAAACCTTGTCAGTCTCCAGCGTGAAGAGCGGTTCGCCTTCGTTGACAAACTCGCCGGACTTCTTATGCCACGCGGACACGACACCACTGGTGATCGATTCACCAACAGCGGGAATTTTGACTTCGATGGCCATACGTAGAATTACGTAAGCTAATCGAGCGTCGCGGTCGAGGGACGTTTCGTCAAGATACCCTGGTCCACGCGTCTTTGCTTTGCGGTGCGAGTAAGATCTGACCTAAAGGAGATATGTCGAACCTCAGCGAATCAAAGGAAGAGATGCGGCGCATTTTCGTGCTCGCGGACACGCACAATCGTTTGCCGGAAAAAGTGAAAGAAATCGCTAAAGGCGCCGATGAAATCTGGCACTTGGGCGATGTCTGCACGGAGGCCATTCTCGATGAGCTTCGAGCCGTCGGGCCGCGAGTAACGGTCGTGGGAGGAAATTGCGACAGCAATTTGGATTGGCCTCTGATTGTAGATCTTGCGCGAAGTGGATTGAAATTCCGTTTGCAACACGTACCGCCTGACCAGCCACCGGATGGCGTCGATGTTGTGCTGCATGGACACACGCACGTCCCGCGATACGAACGGCGCGGAAATGTTTTGTTTCTGAATCCCGGTTGCGTGACGCGCGCCAAACAGGGTGCGCCTCCAAGTGTAGCATGGCTTGAAATCGCGGATGGAAAAGTCAACTGGAAGCTCGTCCCGCTTCGTTAACACTGGATTGCCAGTCGGAGTCCTGCCGCCTGCTGATTGAGTCCACAGCTTAGAACGATTGCGCGGCGCGCTCCTGCCATAGGCGTGCGTGAAAGCGAAAGCCGCAACGTAATGCCGGGGTGCGCGTGAAGCACAGGCGGAAGCTCCGCATGACGCAACGCTTGCGCCGCCAAGACGACCTGCCACAGTCCCGCAGCGCCGACGCTCTCGCCCAACGCGGGTTTGGCGGTGTAAACAAGCGTTTCCGGGACGACCTGCTCTAAGGCTCTGCGTTCCGCTTGATCAATAAAAGTTCCGTTAGCGCTCGAGATGACGAGATCGATTTTTCTTTGGCCGAGATCGCTTAGAATTCGCTTCAAAATTTTACCCGCTTCCGCGCGCTTCGTGAAAGATCCACCCGGATGAGCGAATTCGATTGTGAACGGGCCCTCCCGTGCGAGAAGGATTGCCCCCGCTCCTTCGCTCAAAATCATTCCGCGTTGTTGCTCACTGAATGGCTCAATGGGAGGCGCCGAGCGAAGCAACCGCCATCGCCGGTAGGCGTCGCACAAGAGCCAATCGATTTCTTCCGTTCCGACGACAAGGCAATAGTCAACCGCCTCATTTGCCATCAGGTCTTCGGCCATTTTTATCGCCGCGAGCCCAACCGCTCCGTCGCCCACCAAGGTATAAGTGGCGCTAGTAATACCGAGAATCGCCGCGAGATGGCTCGCCGGGGCGTTAAACACCGTTTCTGGAAACAAGAGCGGACTAGCCTTCTGCGCGCCGGCCTCAACGATATCGCGGTAAAAACGTTTGGTATAAATCACGCCCCCATTTGAGATAGCGAAGACGAGCGCAGTCCGTTCAGCCTTCTCCGAATCGAGCTTTACTCCCGCAGCCTTTATCGCATCCAAACCTGCTGCTGCGGCGAATCGCGAAATCGCACTCGCACGGCGGAGGCGCGGATGGGCACTTCCCGCCATCGCCGATTCCGGTACGCGGAAGACGCTGTAAAGTCGATCTCCGAACTGTTCGGAAATTTTTGTCGCGGATGCCGCGTGGCCACGAAGCAGCTGCTCCCATACTGAATCAACATCGTGTCCAAGAGGCGTTACCCACCCCATGCCGGCAATCGCCAGACTCATGCCTCGGATTTGCGCATCAGAATCGAAGCATTCGTCCCGCCAAAGCCAAAGGAATTCGAAAGCGCCGTGCGTACTACAGCAGGCCTCGCTTCGTTCGCTACGATGTTTAGAGCAAGATGGTCATCCAAAGCTCCAAAATTAATGTTTGCTGGGAGAAACTGGTGCTGGAGCGCCAGCAAACAGACAATGGCCTCGACGGCGCCAGCGGCTCCCAGTGAATGACCCATCATGCTCTTGGTGGAGCTCACCGGCACGCCGTCAAATAACCTGCTAATCGCCTTTCCCTCAGCCGCATCGTTAAATAGTGTGGCTGTTCCGTGGGCATTTATGTAATCGACTGCGTCCGCTGAAATGTTCGCGCTTTGGAGAGCTCGCTCCATCGCCTGCTGCGGCCCGACGCCCGAAGGATCGGGCTGGGTGATGTGAAAATTATCCGTAGAAATGCCGTAGCCGATAATTTCTGCCAGAACAGGCGCACCTCGTTCGCCAGCGAGGTCGAGGTTTTCCAACGCAAGAATTGCGGCGCCTTCGCCGAGCACCATACCTGTGCGGTTCCGATCAAACGGGCGGCATTTCTCGGGTGTCGAGGCCTGAAGCGAATCAAACCCCACAAAGACCATCTCCGACACTGCATCGAAGCCGCCTGCCAACACCCGCTGGTAGCGACCCGATCGGACACACTCAAACGCATGACCGATCGCATTCGTGCCCGAGGCACATGCGTTCGCGATCACTTGGCACGGCGAAGAAATTCCAAAGGTCTCCTGAGCGTCGAGCACTGGCTTTTGCGCCGGATAATTTGCGATCCATGTCGGCGCGCGCCGCAGACGTCTGCCTTGATGTAATGAGCGGTAGTAATCTTCGCCGTATGACATCCCGCCGCTTGTCGTTCCGATTACCGTCAACTCCGGTTTGAATTGAGGCGCCTGGGTCACAACTTCCTTTAACGCTTCAATCATCATGTGCGACGCGCGATGCAGGCGTCGCGAACGTGGCACATCGCCCCGACTCGCAAGGAGGCGATCGTCGGGGATTTGACCAGCGGTTTTACACCGGCATTGCTCGACCGAAAACCGGATGACTGGGCTCACGCAATCTCGCGAGTTGCACAGCGACTCCAGCGTTTCGGTCAGCCCAAAACCCAGCGGGCTGACCACCCCTGCGGCCACAACTGCCACGCGCGCAGTGACCTTTTTGCCGTTCGCGCTGCTTGGTTTACCCATGATTGGACGGACGAATTGCTCCGCGATTTCTATTGCTTTCCTATTCGAACCATTTTACAAGTGAGCCGAAACGGAAACGGAAGCCCGGAAGTTGGTGGATTGTCAGTTGAGTTTATTCAGTGACGATTTGAAATCCGATAAGCGGGAACAGTGACCTGGCTGCGTTTTCCAGAATAAACTCAATGGGAACTAAATTATACGTAGGCAATCTTCCCTTCAACACCACGGAAAATGAACTGCAGGAGCTTTTCTCACAGGCTGGAGCTGTGCAGGAAGTAACTCTCATGCAGGACAGATTCACCGGCAAGTCGCGAGGCTTTGCTTTCGTCACGATGAGTTCGGAAGAGGAGGCTCAAAACGCCATTTCGAAACTCAATGGCCAAGCCATCGAAGGTCGGCCATTGACGGTGAATGAAGCGCGGCCACGCGAAGCACGACCGCCCGGTGGTGGCGGACGCGGGTACGGTGGCGGCGGCGGTGGATATGGTGGTCGACGTGACGGTGGCCAGCGAAGAGGCCACTGAGACACGTCACGGCGTAGGCCGGAAGGAAGTGCTGTACGTCGGCTGTCTCAGCGGACTTTCCTGCCGTGAAGATTTGGGCAGGGCTGGATTCGAACCAGCGAAGGCGTAAAGCCAGCAGATTTACAGTCTGCCCCGTTTGGCCACTTCGGTACCTACCCTTTACTGTAGGCGGAACACTCGCCGCGGCGAGGCTGCGCATGCGAACGCTAATTGTCGATGTTTATTCGAAAAATTCAACGATGCCGTTACCACATATCGCTGCGCTTCGCGCGAAATCTCCGGATAAATGGTGCGGATAGGAGTGTGTGGCCGTCCCGTCGCTGTTGATCGCCCCGTTCGCAGCGGCTAGTCTTTTGGATGGCGCTTCTGCGCGGGCTTTTTTGGTTCGCTCTGTTCATCGTTTTCACGTTTTGCTTCGTTGTGCTGTTCGAGTACGGCCCTCGCGACTTCGCTAACGGTGTTCAGAAGGAGTATGTGCGCGTAAAGTCCTTTGTCGCAAAGCAAACTGAAAACCTAGCAAAACCAAAGAAGAACCGCTGATCACAATGTGCTTACAGCGGTCGCCACATCGCAGCGCGATGTTCTCAGCACAAAGCCGTGGAATATGTTCCGAGGGTTTCTATCGGCAATAGAGCAAGAAATTCTTTTGCATCTTCGACCTGCAAAACTGGCCGGGCCAGATGTGCTGCGAGGAAACTGGTATCTGGCGTGGGAGCAATCGCGCCTTGTGCGCGGATTTCGCATTCAGCCAAGTGCTGAATAACGCGCGAAAGTTTTTCGCTCAAATTGCGGTTATCCGTGAATTGAGTTGTGCAAATGCCGGGGGCGCTTGCTTCTACAAAGGGACTAAGAGTAAACGCGTAGCGAATTAAGATTTCCTGCATCGATTTTTCCTGCATCTGTGCACGAGTTTTGATCACCACGCGCAAACAGCGGGCCAGAGCCTGACTAGGCGTCATTCCTTTTCGAATTCCGGTCTTTTCCGCGGCCTCGTTCAATTGAATGATGACCGGTTTTCTTTCGTGTCCTTCGATCAACGCCATCGGTTTTGCGCGAAGTTCCGGCTGATGCCGGGTGGCGGCCTGCAAATAGAAATTCGGTAAATATATCGTGGCAAACATAATTCAGCTGACCCCCGGTCTCTGACTGCCGATCTCTGCTCGGAACCGCGATCGTTGAACACGGCAGCGTAATTGCGATGTCGCATCGTGTTCGAGATTGTCGAGGTTCCACGAACTTTCGAGAACAAGCTTCAGTTGTGCGCTGCCGACCATTTCGTATCTGGTGAGGACAAGACATGCCGTAGGGGCTAATTCGACCAGCCGTTGCAACCGATACCAGCTCGTTTGCGGAATTTTGCGCAATTCTTCCGGCGAGTTCAGCACACAATCGACAATCACCAGCGGGAAATTGCCATCCCGCAAGAGTAGATCAGCCGCTTTGATCGCTTCAGATGCTTTGCTACAACGGACCCAAAGCAGGTGTCGCAGTGAGGCAGTATTTAACCCGCAGGGATCGAACGAATCGCGTCCATCAATCAGCGCCAGGAAATAAGTATCGCGATATGCGCCATCGATGAGAGCGTGAATGAGCGACGCGCTTCCCGCGCTTGTTCGTGGGCTGATTAATTCGGTGATTGCGCCTCGCGGCAATCCGCCGGCAATGGATTGATCAAGAAAAGGTAAACCAGTGACTAAACATGTTGCCGCCGTAGCAGGGGCATGGGGGAAACGCTCTGCCAGCAGTTTCCGCAGATCGATAATCTTGCTGCTTGAAGCCATTAAAAGAAAACATGGCGCTCCTCGGTAATATGTTCAAGAGAACATTTTGCACTTTGTAAGCAACTTGTAGCTCGTCGGCCGCTGCCAGACCGGCTTCTCACCTGTGGCTTAATATTTCCTCCGGCGCTCTTGTTTGCGGATCAGCGATACCATCACGCCTTGAATTTTTAGTTCGCGGGCCGGAACCAGATGCGGGTAGCGCGGGTTTTCCGCTTTGAGATACGGGCGACCGTGCTCGACAACGTAACGCTTCAATGATGTTTCGCCATCAATCAAAGCCGCAACGATATCGCCGTTGTGGACCTCCTTGCTATCTTCCAAAATCACAATGTCACCATCGACAATGTGCGCACCGATCATTGAGTCCCCCCGGACGCGCAACGCAAATCTGCCGCGATTTTTTAGAACATTCGCCGAGCGCATATCGAGCGAGACGTGACCTTCAACCGTCTGCTCGGTCAATGCCGACATGCCCGCCGGGATCTGGCCGTAGATCGGAATGTCCGTGATCCTGACCTTCATGGCTGGAGTGATCAAAGCCCGGGCCTTACGCGCATGTCGATCGAGGAAACCTTTTCGCTCGAGTGCGGCGATGTACTGCATCACCGATGTCTGGCTGGCAAAGCCAAAATGATTTTGGATTTCGCGCGTGCTTGGCGTAATGCCCTTTTCACGTTGCTCGCGCTGAATAAAATCAAGAACGCTTCTCTGCCGTTCCGTCAGCATGCCGGCATAATCGTTCAACCCGCGCGATATAGCAAGTTCAAATGAACAGATGAACCGGCTGGGACGCTCGATTGCCAGCGCACCAAATGAAGCAGAAACCAGAGATAAAGTATTGCGCGCCTAACGTCATTCCGAGCGAAAACGCGGAATCTTCAGAAGCATGCTAGATCATGCTTTCTAGTCAGCGTGTTCGAAGCTCCAACTGCGACGTCCCTCGCTCCGCTCGGGATGACAGAAAGAGAACTACAGCCGCACCAGATCCACCAGAAACTGGCACCAAAGATAGATCATGCCGCGCCAGGAATATTTAACGTCGCCTGTCGCGGTCTGTTTGAGGACACCTTTGTGAATGTTATGCGCGATTTGGTCGCGTAGGTCCTTCTCCATTTCAGTTTCAATCTGCTCTTCATCGAGCGCATCGATTTCAGCGGGATCAACACCGTTTCGCCTGAGAAACTCGCGATGACTTTGATAAAGCTGCCAAAACGATCGATCCGGCCGCTGTCGATTGATGCGGAAGAGAGGAGTGAGTTTCAAGCCATATGACAGCGGATAATTCCATGTCGTCCAAACTGTGCCATTTTTGGCACGCGACGAAATGCGCAGATAATAGAACGAAAAATCATGCTGTTCGTTGAGGCAGATCGCGGCCTGGGCGCGATCCTCTTCTCTGTAGAACAACCGGAAAAATTGCCGGTAATCTTCCCAATCCCAGCCGGCATCGCCTACGTGCCCGAATCCTTCGTCCTCGATCTTGCGCGTAATCTCGCTGAGCGCTGGGAAAGTGTCCGACGACGGCGGACTTTTCGGCCGAAGCTGTTTTTCTTTCGGAAGCCGGAGCGCACGAATGCGCGTGAGAATTTCCAGCCACGGGAGAAAAAGCCAGCCCACTGCGGCCGCCACACCCCAGATCCAGCTGCCGGTAACAAAATAAACTGCAAGAAAAGTGGCAGCGAGAATGCCGAGCGCGCCCGCTTTCTGTGCATACGAATTTTGAAAACTGCGCAGGCCGACGCTGAGCACGGCCACGCCGAGTGTAAGAAAGACTCCGAAAAGCATTACGGATTGATCTGGTGCTCGTTCAGAAATTTTTCGAGCTGATCGGTGTCGAAATTGGCCAGGACTTTGTTGCCTGCCACAAACGTGGGTACGTAGGTTTGAGCGGAAAGCTGCTTCATATCCTCGTACGCTTGCCGATCTTCGCCCACGTTAATTTCCTGAAAGCGATAGCCTTTCTCGGTCAGATAATCCTTCGCGTCAATACACCACGAGCACCACTCGCGACTGTAGAGCTTCAATTCCATTGCGCAGCGGGAATAAACAGGAGCGAAGCGCGCCGTCAATAGGCTGCGACATCCCTCAATATGCCTTGGCCCAAATGACGCGCCGCGCGCTCCGTTCACCGGTAAAAATGCATTGCCCCGGCTCGGAGGAATCGTCGAGCGGAATAACGCGGATCGTCACTTTCAGGTCGTTCTTGATTTGTTCTTCAATTTCGCGTGAACCGTTCCAGTGTGCGAGGGCGAAGCCGCCGTGGATTTCCGGTTTCGAGGGATTTTTTGACGTAAAGAAATCGTAGAAGTCTTCTTTCGAATCGATCACGCGCGTGTTCGCATCGCGGAACTTTTTCGCCCGCGCATATAGAGAATCCTGAATCGAGGCGAGAATTTCCGGCGCGCGCGCAACGAATTCTTCCATGGGCATCGACTCTTTCGCCTTAGCCGGCTGATCACGCCGGCTGAGTTCGACCGAATTTTTTTCCAGATCACGCGGCCCGATCTCGACGCGCAACGGCACGCCTTTTTTGATCCATTCCCAATTCTTAACGCCGCCGCCGAGATCACGCCGATCGACGAACACTTCGATTGGAGCATCGGCATAGCGACTCTCCCCCAAGCGCGCTGCAACTTTGTCACAAGTCTCGAGGACTGCCGCGCGTGTTTGCTCTTTGGGGGCGATTGGCAGAATGACAATTTGCGTCGGTGCGATCCGCGGCGGCAGAACGGCGCCATCATCGTCCCCGTGCATCATCACCGCAGTACCGATTAACCGAGTGGTTACTCCCCAGCTCGTGGTCCAGCCGAATTCCTGTTTGCCCTGGCGATTTTGAAATTGGATGCCGCTCGCGCGAGAAAAATTTTGGCCGAGGAAATGCGAGGTGCCGGCTTGGATCGCTTTCCGGTCCTGCACCATCGCCTCAATGGTCAAGGTTTGCACCGCGCCGGGGAAACGTTCGCTCTCGGATTTTTCGCCGCTGAAAACAGGAAGTGCCAGATGATCGCGGGCGAAGCGTTCGTAAATGTCGAGTATTAATCTGGCTTCGGCGCGCGCTTCCGCCTCGGTTTCGTGGACTGTGTGGCCTTCCTGCCAGAGAAACTCTGTTGTCCGCAGAAACAGGCGCGGCCGCATTTCCCAGCGGACGACGTTTGCCCATTGATTGATTAGAATTGGCAGATCGCGGTAAGACTGAACCCATCTCGCGTAGCTGGCGCCGATGATCGTCTCTGAAGTGGGCCTGATCACAAGCGGTTCCGTCAACGGGCTTGCTGGTTTCATTTTTCCATCAGCATCCACCTCCAGGCGCGTATGCGTGACGACAGCGCACTCCTTGGCGAAGCCCTCGACGTGTTCCGCTTCCTTCGCGAAATAACTCAGCGGAATGAAAAGCGGGAAGTAAGCATTGCGATGGCCGGTCGCGCGAAACATCCCATCAAGTTGGCGCTGCATGTTTTCCCAGATTCCGTAACCCCACGGACGAATCACCATGCAACCGCG
>QHOK01000095.1:0-10532 GCA_003218755.1 Verrucomicrobiota bacterium | reverse complement strand
GAGATGAAAACGTTTTCTGCCAAAGCCAGCGAAGTCCCGCGCAAGTGGTGGGTAATCGACGCCGCGGACCAGGTGCTGGGAAGAGTGGCGGTAAAGGCAGCGAATCTGTTGCGTGGCAAGGAGAAGACTGTTTTCACGCCACATGTGGATACGGGCGATTTTGTGATCGTCATCAATGCAGAAAAAGTGCGCCTTACCGGAAAGAAAGAAGAACAGAAAAGTTTCATGAGTTTTTCAGGCTACGTGGGTGGACACAAATCTGAGAATGTCGGGGCGCGCCGCGTTCGACATCCTGAACTGCTAATCGAGCGGGCCGTGCGCGGAATGATTCCGCATAATCGGCTCGGTCGGCGCGTTTATCGGAAGTTAAAAGTCTATCGCGGCGATTCTCATCCGCATTCCGCGCAGCAGCCTGAGACTGTGAAACTCGCCACGAGGAAATCCTGATCCTATGTCGCAGACTGAAGAATTCGTCGCCACAGGCCGCCGTAAAACGTCGGTCGCGCGCATTCGCATGACGCCGGGCAGCGGGAAAATTGATATCAATGGTCGCAGCTTCGAAGATTATTTTCCAACCGCGCCGCTACAGAACGTGGTCCTCCAACCGCTCCAAACCGCCAAGGCCGTGAATGCTTATGATTTGTGGATTAATGCCAGTGGCGGTGGCGCGGTCGGACAGGCCGGCGCGGCGCAGCTGGCCATTGCGCGGGCGCTTCTTCAAGTCGATGCGAATTTGCGAGGCCCGCTAAAGGCGGAGGGGCTGCTCCGCCGCGATCCGCGCATGAAAGAGCGAAAAAAATCCGGGCAACCCGGCGCGCGGAAACGTTTCCAGTTCTCGAAACGTTAATCAGCGACGCGTGGGAGTTGTCTCCCGCAACGCCAGAATAACTACCGCTACGGCTTGTTTGGCGGTGGCGGAGCTTGCGGGGCGGGCGGCGGCGCCCCCTCGGGAGGACGCACCAATAGCGGCGGGGCTGTTGCGGTCTGTGCTGGCCCCGGCGCCGTTGAGCTACTCGGTTTCAGCAAACGCAATTGTTGCATGGCTTCGCCGGCCCAGAAGCTCGTTCGGTATTGCGTCAGGATAGTTTCACAGATGCGGCGCGCGTCGTCGTTTCGATTTTTCGTTTTCAGAATGTACACCTGCGAGAGCAAAGCCATCGGCGCATTGAAACTGTTCGGGTAGGCCGATGCGATCTGCTGATACATCGCCAACGCCTCATCCGTCTTCCCCATCGACTCCAGATTAGCTGCCATTGCCATACGCGCCGTGCTCACTAGCTCGTGCTGTGGGTACTTGGCGATGAAGGTCTGAAGCATTGTGTTCGCCTCCGCGAATTTCTTTTCGCTCCGCTGAGCTTCGGAGAGCAAAAGATAAGCATCGGCGGCTGCCGGCGTGTTCGCGTAGCGGGCGATCACCTGTTGGTACTCTTGTGCGTCCTTCGCGCTGGCTAGCAAGGCTGAGGCAGCTGCGGCGCGTCGATCGGAATAAAAGCGATAACCGGTAAACGCGCTCACCGCTAGCAGCACGATGACGAGCGCCCCGGTGATTTCTTTCTTGAAGCGTTCCCAAAACACGCGCGTTTCCAGCGCGACGTCACGGGAAGGAGGTGGAGCCGTTGGCATAAATTTCGTGCGTTGGGCCGGTCAAACCCTGCGAGCGGTCGTCTTATGCCACGCGAAGCTTTCTCGCGCAAGCGGCGCCGGACCAGCATGCGCGCGACAAAGCTTCTTCCGGCGATACAATCTTACCTATGAATGCATTCTGGAACTCTTTTGAAACCTTGCTTGGTTTGGGGGTAGAACCGAAGGATTTGACATTTATTCAAATTTCGCTGCGTGGGATCATTGTCTTTCTTGTCACACTGACCACAATGCGGCTTGGACACAAACGTTCACTCTCGCGCAAGACTCCGTTCGACGCCGTCCTGCTCGTGATTCTTGCCGCGGTGCTTTCGCGCGCCATCAACGGTTCGGCAGCTTTTTTCGCCACACTCGGCGGAGGCGCGGTTTTAGTGGTACTCCACCGCCTCTTCGCATATCTGGCATTCTATTCCCATGGGTTTGGGATCCTGGTCAAAGGCAAGCCCGACATCATCGTGCGCGATGGCCAATGCGATTTTCGCATGATGCGGCGCAACCACGTTTCCACGCATGATCTGGACGAGGACATGCGTCTTAGCGCGCACACCGACGATCTTTCCAAGATTCGAGTTGCACGCGTCGAGCGAAGCGGCGACATCAGCTTCATCAAAAAAATAATTTGACCCATATGACCCATTTGACGTATGACATCTATGGAAGTCATGAGACGAACCAAAAAGCGCTGGATCAAACCGATGTTGAAAACCGTGCCGATCTTTTTTGAGTGCACGTGTTACGCGGGCGCGGTCTGATCGAACGGGACTAATTACTGCGGAACTCCGGTTGATTCGCGTCCATATTCTCGGCAGCGCAGCCGGTGGTGGCTTGCCGCAATGGAACTGTGCCTGCGTGAACTGCGTCGCCGCGCGCACGGGGAAAATTGCCTCGCAGACGCAATCCAGCATCGCGATCAGCGGCGACTCGGAAGCCGTTCAGCGCTGGTTCTTGATCAACGCATCGCCTGATTTGCCGCGGCAAATCGAAAGCATGCCGCAATTGCAGCCGGGCCGCGACTCACCGCGCAGCACTCCGATAGCAGGAGTTCTTTTGACAAATGCCGATATCGATCATGCGCTGGGCTTATTGCTCTTGCGGCAACAAGAAACGCCACTCATCGTTTACGCCGCCGATCAAACGCAAGCGGCGCTCGCGTGGATTGACAGTGTCTTAGCGCGGTTCTGCGGAATCAAATGGCGAAAGATCAGCGCTGATTTTCAATCCTTAGGTGGCAGCATCGGTTTTCGAGCGATCGAATTGCCCAGGAGCGTTGCGTTTCAATTTCGGGACGACACGTCCGGAGCAACTGCGCTATTCGCGCCCAGCGTCGGTGAATTGACCGAGGAATTGCGCGAAGCAGTCGGTGGATCCGATGTCATCATATTTGACGGCACATTCTGGAGTGACGGCGAACTCGCTATCGTGCGGCCGGGCGCTCGCAGCGCGCGAGAGATGAATCATTTGCCCATCCCCGACGGCAGCCTTGATTTGTTGCGCCAATCGCCGGCGCGTCGGAAGATTTACACGCACATAAACAACACGAACCCGATTCTAATGCCTGGCACTCGAGAACGCGCACAAGTCGAGCAGGTGGGAATCGAGATCGCGCACGACGGATTGGAAATCGTCTTATGACCACTGGGCATTGGGGCCGCGAAACTTTCGTTGAAAACTTGCGAGCCATCGGCGCGCGTGCTTACCACGATAAACATCCGTTCCACGTCGCGATGAACGAAGGCCGGCTTTCGCCGGAAGCACTCCGCGGCTGGGTGGCCAATCGTTTCTATTATCAGCGAAATATTCCGGTCAAAGACGCGGCTATTCTCGCCAACTGCCCCGTGCGCGAAGTGCGTCGGCTCTGGGTTCATCGCATTCTCGACCACGATGGCAATGCTGAAAACGAAGGCGGCATCGAAGCTTGGCTGCGACTCGGGCAAGCGTGCGGGCTGTCGCGCACCGAGCTCATCGAAGATCGGCATCTGCGACCCGGAGTTCGTTTCGCAGTGGATGCGTACGTGAACTTCGCACGCACTCAGCCGTGGCCAATCGCTGTCGCCTCCTCGCTTACCGAGCTTTTTGCGCCCGATCTGATGAAGACGCGTATTGCGGCTTTCGAAAAACATTATTCCTGGATTGATTCGCGCGGCCTTGATTACTTCCGACGCAGAGTTACCCAGGCACGACGCGACTCTGATGAAGCGCTCGCCATAACGCTGGACCATTGCAACACGCCTGAGCTGCAGCGCGGGGCGGTGCGCGCCCTCGAGTTTAAATGCGATGTGCTTTGGTCTATGCTCAATGCGATCCATCACGCCTACGGTTCTTCTTAAATGCAAACTCCCACCATCGCTGGCTCCGCCCAGCCAAGACTCGCCCGCGGAGTCCGGTTGCAAACCGATCCTCAAACTGGGAACAGCGTCCTACTTTTCCCGGAAGGCGTCCTCGAGTTAAACGAAACCTCCATGGAAATTCTCGCGCGCTGCGATGGACAAACGGTGAGTGAGATCATCCAGTCGTTGGCCGAAGAATACGACATCGATCCCAAAACGCTTGCCGCCGATGTGCGCGAAGCCCTTGCGGATTTGCAACAGCGTAAGCTGATCGAACTCACATGATCGCGCCGCGTCCATACGCTTTGCTCGCCGAGATTACTTATCGGTGCCCACTCCATTGTCCGTACTGTTCAAACCCGACACAGGTGCGAAATGATCAAGAATTGACGGCAAATGAATGGACCCGCGTAATCCGTGAAGCAGCTGCGCTAGGTGTATTGCAAATTGGTTTTTCCGGAGGCGAACCACTTGCCCGGCGCGATCTGGCCGAACTTGTTCGAGCCGCGCGCGAGGCAAATCTCTACACGAA
Organism: Verrucomicrobiota bacterium; assembly: GCA_003218755.1. Taxonomy (GTDB): domain Bacteria; phylum Verrucomicrobiota; class Verrucomicrobiia; order Chthoniobacterales; family UBA10450; genus Udaeobacter. Next base: position 6,032 of record QHOK01000095.1, on the reverse strand, counting down.
CCTCATCACCAGTGGTATCGGCCTGGATGATGATCGCGTGGGCGCGTTGCACGATGCGGGCCTCGATTCTGTCCAGCTAAGTTTCCAATCCGATGAGACCGGTCTGGCGGACGAAATCGCGGGGGCGCGCGCGCATCAGCGCAAGCTGAATGTTGCTGCAAAAATTCGCGCAGAAGGAATTCCGCTCAGCCTCAATTTTGTGATCCACCGGCGCAACATCGATCGCCTGCCGCAATTGATTGAGCTCGCGGAAACGCTTGGAGCCGAGAGAGTCGAGCTGGCCAACGTGCAGTTTTACGGCTGGGCTTTTCTTAATCGCGCAGCGTTGCTCCCAACTCGCGAACAGGTTGTTCGTGCGCGAGAAATCGCCACCGCAGCAAAAGCGCGACTCGCCGGCCGGATCGACATCTTCTATGTGCTGCCGGACTATTACGAAACCTGGCCCAAACCGTGTCTCAACGGCTGGGGACAGCGTTATCTCACCGTCAACCCGATCGGTGACGTGCTTCCCTGTCCGACTGCCTCATCAGCCATTCCTGATTTGCGTTTTGAAAATGTTCGAGGTCGTGCGCTCGACTGGATTTGGCGGCAATCGGAAAGCTTTAACCGGTTTCGCGGAACTGAATGGATGCCGGAGCCGTGCCGGAGTTGTCCGCAGAGGGAGATCGATTTTGGCGGTTGCCGTTGCCAGGCCGCATTGCTGACCGGAAACGCCGCAACCACCGACCCCGTTTGCACGTTATCCCCAAATCGCTCAGTTGTGGACGAAGTGTTGCGCGACCTAAATTCATCAAGCGACCATCCTCCGGATTGGACGTACCGAATCAACCCAAATGGGATTCAGTGACTAGTGAACCACTGACTACCGACCTCTGATAGCTAACGTTCAACCTCAGACGACTGATCCTCTATCACCCCGCGGCCGGGCGCGGCGGCGGGGTGGGCCGTTGTCTCGGCGTTGCGTGGGGACGCGCAGTGGGCGTTGGCCTGGGTGTAGCCGTCGGAGTGGCTGTAGGCGTGGCTGTCGGAGTTGGTATTGGGGTCGTAGTTGGAGTTGAAGTAGGAGAAGATATAGGAGTCGCCGTTGCTGTTGAGGTCGCAGTGGACGTGGCAGTCGGAGTAGAGGTTGGCGTAGATGTGGCAGTTGCTGTCGCAGTAGGCGTAGCAGTTGGTGTCGGCGTCCGCCATCAATTCATTTTGGCCGCCACCGGCGTAAACCACAGCACCCGTATCTCCGTTGTAACCATGTAAGCGCTGATCGCCCTCAGTACCTACGAACCAAACGATCATGTTGTTTGTGCCATCTGTGGAAGTGACGAAAGGTGATCCACAACCGTTCTGGCTCACACTCCATCCACTGACTATAGTAGGTGGATTGGTTGCAGTAATACGAAAAGTTTTGGATACGCTGCTACTATCGCGAAAAGCAACATACGTGCCTTGAGCATTACGGTAGGTGGCTGGTCCGCCAAATATATAACTAAAGGATTCTTGTGCTTGTGCTATTGGCGCAGTGATGCCGCCGAGGTTACTGCGATTAAGCAGATAGGCATTGCCATCTTTACCCCAGCGCAACCACGAGACTGGACGGTGTTGCGCCTGGTACGTCCACTAATAATGGACCACAAGAACCCACATCTTGATCGCCACTATCAAGAGTCGTCCAATTGGTAGGAGCCCAGTAATCACTCGTAGATCCGCTAAAGATCGGACCTGGTTGAAACCGAATTACTGCTTCACCGCCACTCCAAATCCCTCCAGTGCTGAAAGTGTTGCCGGTACCAACGAACGGATTAGTGCCATCACTAGCAACACCGCTAGTACTCCATATAGCCCCGCCGTTGGCGCTAGCGGCCCATGCTGTTACGCTGGCTGGATTATTTATCGGCACGCCCACGAGCCAGCCATGATAGAGGCTGCAATCCATCATACTGCCATATCCAACATAAAGAATGTTGCCCACAATGCCGAGCGCCGGTCGTTGCTGTTGGATCGCTGCAGTAAAGGTGATCCCGTTGTATGAAGCCGTCGCCTCCACGTCCACCGGCCAGCCGGGATTAATGGCGCCCGTGTCCACGTTAAGGGAAATGATGTAATGTTTCTTGGTCGGGCCGCCATCGGGCGTCGTCATCGCGTCCAAAAAGAGCGCCCGTGAAGCAAGATCGATAATGGGTGTGCCGGTGATGCCCATCGGATCAAATTTGCTGCAATTGAGATCGTCTGCCGGCACCGGAGGGCCCACATTTCCCTGCCAGCTAATGCTGCCGTTCACAGCGTCAAGTGCATACACATTATTCGATTCGGTTACCGCAATGATCGCCGGTCTGCCCCCAGGGCCGTTGTCAACGTAAAGCGGTTGCGCGTAAACGTCGCCAACGATCGTCCCGTCGAAGTTCAGGTCGCGCGTCAGGTTCGCCGCAGCGCCCGGCGTGAAGGCCGAATCAACGTAAAGGCCATCCCGCGACGCATGGTTGTGAAACTGCGTAACGTTCACCTGCGCGTTTGTTGGAAGAATCGCGCTCCACAAACCTGCAGCGACAAGCGAAGAAATGGAAAGTAAAGCTTTTAAAGGTCCGCAGTCGATTAAATTCGACCTTCCTTCTACCACAGTGCGCCACTTTTTTGTTAAGAATTACAGCGTACAGAAAAAGTTCGCGATGGCGAGGACGCTATCGCCAGCACGCGAGACGCGTGCGCTACCCAATCACCCGCGCGCAACTCACCGTAACCCGCGATTTCATAAGACACCAATCGCAAATCACTTATCACGATTTGTTTCACTTGCGGCGCAGCCGGGCGCGGCGGCGGGGTGGGCCGTGGTCTCGGCGTTGCGTGGGGACGCGCAGTGGGCGTTGGCCTGGGTGTAGCCGTCGGAGTGGCTGTAGGCGTGGCTGTCGGTGTTGGGGTCGCAGTCGCAGTAGGAGATGCCGTAGGGGTCGAAGTAGGTGTGGCTGTCGGAGTAGAGGTTGGTGTAGGTGTAGCAGTAGCTGTTGCAGTTGGAGTAGGCGTAGGGGTTCCGGTGGGCAGCATAAAAGCATAGACCTTGTTATCGGCGCCGAAGTAAATCCGGCCGCGAGCAACCATGCCAGTGTTCCACTGGCGGGTGCCCGTCATCAATTCGTTAGCGCCGCCACCGGCGTAAATGACGGTGCCCGTGTCGCCGTCGTAGCCGTGTACACGCTGGTCGCCTGCAACACCGGCTACCCATACAATCACGTTATTCGTTCCGTCAGTCGTTGTTACCCACGGCGATCCCCGCCCGCTCTGACTCATGCTCCAGGCGCTCACGATCGTGGGTGGATTCGTCGCGGTAACTTTATAGGCGGAGATCGCGCCCGCATCGTAATGAAAACCAAAATATGCTCCCTGGCTTGTGTGATAAGTGACAGCCGATGTCCCTCTGTTAATCCCTCCCACGTTTGCTTGGGCCACGGGCGTCGTGATGCCGCCGAGGTTGTTACGGTTCACCAAATAGGCGTTGCCATCTTTGCCCAGTGCAAGCACAAGCTGCGAAGGCGTAGCTCCAGGCACATCGATCACCGTGGCACTGACACCCCCCAGATCCGTATCGCCACCATCCAGATTCAACCAATTAGTAGGTGCCCAATAGTCGGTAGGCTGGCCGCTCCAGATCGGGCCCGCTTGCAAGCGGATGATGGCTTCACCGCCGCTCCAAACGCCGCCCGTGTTAAACGTGTTGCCCGTGACGACGAACATGTTGGTGCCATCACTGGCAACACCGCCATGCCCCCAGATACCGCCGCCGATAGCTGTCGTTGCCCAAGCCATCACGCTGGAAGGATTGTTGATATTAACGCCAACCACCCAGCCGTGATACATTCCGCAGTCGCCGTTATATCCGGAGTAAGCCACGTACACGATCCCGTTCACAAGAGCAAGTCCGCAGCGTTCTTCCTGCACCAGGGAAGTAAAGGTGATGCCATTGTACGTGGCGGTGGCGTTTACATCCACCGGCCAGCCCGGATTGGTATTGCCAGTGTCCACGTTCAACGAATAAATAAAATGCTTCTTGGTTGCACCATCGATCAATGCGTCGAAGAAAAGTGATCGAGAGGCGAGATCGACCACGGGTGTGCCGGTGATGCCAGCCGGATTGATATTTCCGCAGGGAAGACCTGAAGTGACAGGCGGGCCGATGTCGGTGCGCTGCCAAATCACCGTCCCGGTCGTGGCGTTAAGCGCATAAACGTTATTCGATTCAGTGACGGCGATGATCATCGGCCCGTTCGGGCCGCCCTCGATGTAAAGCGGCTGGGCGTAAACGTTGCCCGAAATCGTGCCGTCAAAGTTGAGGTCGCGCGTGAGGTTAGCGGCGGCAGATGGCGTGAACGCCGCGTCGATGTAAAGGCCATCGCGGGAAAGATTGTTATGCTCCTGGGTCACGTTGACCTGCGCATTCGCCGGAAGAACTGCACTCCACAAGCTCGCGACGAGAAGTGAAAAAATGCGAATCGAAGATTTCATGCCCAAGATGGATCAGCAGCGCGCGCTACCTTCTACCACAATGCGCCGCCGGTTTGTCAAGCATTACGGCAAGATAATTTGTAGAGCGGCAAAGTAACGCCACCGTTAATTTTCCGGGAGCGTTTGCCATGAGAAACCTGTCGAGATGAAAAGGTCGGCTCGTGGATTCGACTGAGCTGTAGCCGGGATCGCTGATCCCGGTCGGAATGTGTGCACCGCTGAGCAACCGGCACCAACGATGCCGGCTACAACATTACCCGCTGGATTCTTTTGCTGATCCCTTTTCCGGGGTCTTCGTCTGAGCAGGCGAAGCACCTTTCGTGATTTCCTTTTTGGCGGAGGATTTCTCGCCAGCATCGGCTGCTTTCGCTGGAGACTCCTTTTGGGCCGCTTCTTTATACGAATCGCTGCGATAATCGGTGGTGTAGAACCCCGATCCCTTGAAGATCAGACCCGCGCCGGTGCCCAGCAGGCGTTTCACTTTCCCGTGGCCCCACTTCGGCAACCGGCAAAGCTCCTTTGGGCATTCGCGGAACGGCTCGTCGCGCATTGACTGGAACGCTTCGAAGTTCTGCCCACACTTCTGACAAGAATACTCGTAAGTTGGCATCAGGAATATGGGACGACGCTCGAAAGTCTGCATCAAACGGATTGCGATTCAAGCCCTCAAGTCCCGCTCGCTCTCCAATGACGAATCATCAGAATGACGAATGACAAAAGTATCGGGTGAAACCGAGGTAACCACCATGATAGCAAACCAACGAACCAGCTATGGCGTCACTCAAATCGCGCAACTCTTTCCCAGCTTGAGGAAAATCAAGGACAAGTCGCTCCGCGAACGAGTGGCAGCGGTCTGGAGCGAAGCGATCACCACGGGGTGCGGCGGCAAGGGCTGGACCTTCGACGAACTGCGCGCGGTTAAGTTCACCCTGCTGGCCGGCGACATCGACATGAAGTTTGTCGAGCACCTCAATTCCTGCGCGCGACAATGCATCGCCATCGCCGATGTGCTTGAAAACTCGTTTCGCTGTCGCATCCCCATCCAGCGCGATCATCTCATCGCCGGCGCGCTGCTCGCCGACGTAGGCAAACCGCTCGAGTACGACAAAGACGCCTCCGGCAAAGTGATTCAGGGAAAGTTCGGGCAGCAAGTGCGCCACCCCTTCAGCGGCGTCGCGCTCGCTTACAAGCACGGGATTCCCGGCGAAGTCTTGCACATCATTGCCACGCACAGTCATGAGGGCGACAAGATGGAGCGCTCGATCGAATCAATCATTTTCCATCACGCCGATTTCGTGGACTTCGACATCGCGAAACTTCTGGGCAAACGCGCCGCCAAGAAATGAGGTGGCTCAAACAAAGAAAGTGGCTCGCGAAACACGCGGATTGACGCGAATTTTCTAGCCCATTTATTAGTGTGATTCGCGGGCAAACCTGTTCGGAGGGAAATTTAATATGGGCCTGACGCTGGTTGAAAAGATTGTCGCACGGCATGCTGACGGACTCGCTCCCGGCGCGGTGGTACGAAGTGGCGATTTCATCTCGAT
>QHOK01000292.1 GCA_003218755.1 Verrucomicrobiota bacterium | reverse complement strand
GTGCGCCTGTGTTCCACGTCACGACGTTTCCATTCGGATCCAGCATGTAGATGGCGTATTCTTCGACGCTATCCACCAGAATGTGGAATTGTTCTGCGGTCTGGTACAGTGCTGAAGCAGTGGATCTGTTGTCACCCATTGGCTGCGAACGCGATTTCGAATGGGATTCGGACGGCCGGTCTTGTTTGGTTCCCTCGCTACACAATTCCTGGGCGAAATCTACCGAAACAGCCGGAAAGATTTTCGATAACGTGTAAGCACTAACCTCGGTTGGCGGCGGGCGTAAGCTTCCTGCAAAATTGTCCAGTCCAAACGGCCCTTCGGGGGCGATTTTACAGAAAAACGAAGGTTTCATCGCAAAATGCGATGAGACTGGTCAGAAGTTAGTAATAAAACGAAAGGCACTATGGAAAAACAAGGCAATCCGAACGAACCGGGTAAACCTGGCGCTCCCGAACAGCAAGGCGGCCAACAGGAAGAGCGCGACAAACAGGAACGTGAACGCCAGCAGCGCGAGCGCGAAAAGCAAGGCGGTGGTGGCCAACCGGGCGGTGGCAGTGGCCAACCGGGCGGTGGCGGCCAACAAGGCGGCGGTCAGCAAGGCGGACGACAGGCCTAGTTGTCTGGGATTAACGGGCGGCGGGAGGCGACTCCCGCCGCTTCTTATATGCGCGCACGTGCAACACGATTAGGGCCCCTGGCGCCTCTTAGTGTTTCTTGCGCGAGCGGCTGGTACCGGGCTGTTTCTTCGCGACCTTCATCGAAGGTGTATCCGAAAGTGCCAAAGCTCGAGCAAGATCTGCTTCATCGGTAAGATCGAGGCGTAACGGAGTAATCGACACCCAGTTGTGCTCGACTGCCCAGCGGTCGGTTCCTTCCGCGGCGCCTTGCAGAGGTGTGACGGTAAACCAGAAAATCGAGTGCCCCATCGGGTCCTTGTCGGGAACAACTTTGCCATCGTAGTGGCGTACAGATTGGCGAGTCCAGCGAACGCCTTTCGGCTTCTGCGGGAGATTCACATTCACCAAAGATAGCGTTTTGTTTGGCATCAGCAGATCGAGCACTTCGGCGACGTAAGGCTCGAGCGCTGAAAAATCCGGCTCGCGACTGTCGCTTACGATTGTACTGAAAGCGATGCCGCGCGATCCGAGCAACGCTGCCTGTTTCGCTGCTGCCAGTGTGCCGGAATGCCAGCATGAGTTGCCCAAGTTTAGGCCGAGGTTGATCCCGGAAAGAACAAGGTCTACGTGTCCCCAGCGGTGCATGCCGAGCGCAACGCAATCGGCCGGCGTGCCGTTAACGCGATACGTCATCGTTGGAGACCAAGATTCGCATCTTCACATTAACGAAACGCGTCTCAGACTGCTTTTGGCCGAACGCGTTGTAAAGGCCGTTCCGATAAGCTCCACGGTGAGTAATTGAGATGATGCATCCACTTATTATCGCATCTAGTCACGCGAAATAACCACGCATACTGATCGCTCGGTTCGATTCATTTTTAAGGAGGTAAAACGATGTTACGTTGGGCTGTTATCTTTTTGATAATCGCGATTATCGCAGCGTTGTTTGGATTTACCGGTATTGCTGCTGGCGCTGCTGCCATTGCCAAGTTCCTGTTCGGTCTCTTCCTGCTCCTATGCGTGATCTTTTTCATATTGGCCATATCAGCAGGTCGAAGAGTCCTGTAATTTTTAAGCTCGGGCTTCGCTCGATTGCGCGGTGAGTCTTCTGCTCTCGACGGTTACCCGAGCGTTTGAAGCCCAGGCAGTTTTGCAATTCAACTGCCTTCCACTGCGTTCATGTGCATCCTCGCAACACAAAAATCAGAGCCAAAATTGGCAAAGAAAAAGACGCCCAAAGTAAAATGCGAACCGCGATCTCGCGCTTTGTTCGGCGGCGAGTAGCTCTGGTTGCATTTACCCTCTTAGTCCAAAAGCGCACCTTCCATTCATCGCTAATCAGGCGAAGATCGGTCTTCTTGGCATTCGGATTTGCTGTGCGCTGATGTGAACACGGCCTGGGCCACCGATTTTGATTTATTTTTCGGCAGCGCTGCGATCTCGTACCGCTTGTATCCAGCTTTCAATTCCTCCATCGGCATGAAATTGACGATTGGAACTTCAGGGCTTTCAAACAACCGCCAGCCCGACAGCACACTACAGTTGCACCCATTTCCTCGCCGAATGCGATTTAATAATGATGGCCGAGACGGTTGAGGAAATTTCACGGAAACCCGAAATTCGCAAAGAGCTGCAGCGAGCTACTGGCGAAAAACGTTCGGAAGGGGTTAAGCCACGCGGCAAAGACAAACTCTGGTTCATTATACACGCACTGGTCCTTGCTGGTTGTGTCGCGGCATACGTTATCCTCGGCTGGAAGTTGATTCCGCTGCCGCAATCAACTCTCGGTATTGTTGGGCGAATTCTGCGCGGCACAGCCCTGATCGTGATCGTTCTCGCCGTCGCACGAGCTATCTCGGTTTATGCGCTGGGTCGCATCGAGGATCCTTCCACTCGTTTTACGCTTCAGCGCATTATGCATCTGGTCGTCGCCCTTGCTATGGCGGTCATTGCCATATCGATAATTTTCGTCAATTGGTATGCCGCGATTGCTGCCCTCGGCGTTGGCTCAATCATCATCGGGCTCGCCGTACAAACTCCGATGAAAAGCTTCATCGCCTGGATTTACATCCTCGTTCGCCAGCCTTTCCGAGTAGGTGATCGCATACAAATCGGTGACGCCACGGGTGACGTAATTGATGTTGGGTATCTCGATACCACTCTGTGGGAATTCGGCGGCAAATACATTTCCGGCGATCACCCGAGCGGCCGATTGATCAAATTTCCCAATG
>QHOK01000074.1 GCA_003218755.1 Verrucomicrobiota bacterium | reverse complement strand
CCGATCGTACTCATGCTAGTCTTCTATTTCCTCGCGATTCGCAGGACGGAACTGGGCGCCGGGCCTAAGTATCAGCTTGCGCCATTGCTGATCAAGACGGCTTCTTACATGCTCGGCGGGCCTGCGAGTGGCCAGGCGGCCGGAATCGTAGCTCTACTCGCGGCGGCCGCAATATGCATGGTTCTCATTTGGTTGATGTCTAACCGCGACGATGATTGGATCTTTTACGCTGTTGTTATTTTGGCGCCGCTCGGACTGATTGCAATTCGACGGCCAGAACAACTATACGTTCGGTATTTCATGATCAGCGTCGCGACTTCCTTAGTACTGCTCCCTTCAGGCTACGAAGCCCTATTGCGTCGAGGGCTTGCCGGGCTCGGTGTAGCATTGGCGCTGTTGGCAATCTTCGTCGCGGAAACGCCGCCAAGACTATTAATCTACTTCGATTTGGTCGCGGCCAGTACCTCTCCGCTCTCCATTTCATGGAAATAAACTCCGATGGTCGAGAAGTCGTCATCACTTCAGATCACGATTTCCGTAACGGGATGTTGGTAAACTATTATAAACGTTACCTCGAGCGACCGGATCATACACACTATTTGGACGGCGCAACGTTGCACGAGGAATACGTCCTCACGAAAGGAGGGTCATTAGGAGCGGAGTGGTTAATTTTGCATCGTTTCGACCTAACAAAACAGGCTGAGCGACTGACCGACGTTTATGGGAATAGTTACCAGCTGGTGAGCATTTACCGATACTCCGACCTTTCCGGCTGGAATTGGCTTACTGTACCACAATCTTAATCGGCCGCCGGTAGCAGCGCACAGCCCGCTGTTGCAGTAGAACTGGATAACGCGCGATTGGGGTTTAGTCGCCCTAGCGGACGCGCGGGAAACGAGAAATGGGGTTCAGTCCTTAGTATTGACAACCGTTTGGCGAACCCAGGGGAGTCTGGTATTGTCGATGCCGCGAAAACTGCCCTCGCCAGGAGTAGCTGGGCTTTTTTTGTCGTACAGATTATTAAGTCGCGCATGAGCAGCGAGCAGATAGCGGTTATTCTCAAATCCTTCGAGGCTCCGGACGAAGTTCGTGTGATGGAGAAAGGGCGCTTCAAGCTTGTGCATCTCGGCGGCATGACAATTGGTCGCGCCACATATGAGCCGGGCTGGAAATGGAGCGAGCATGTCGGCCCGGGTGTGGGTGCGACCCGGTGCAACGTTGAACACGTTGGATTAGTGCTCTTCGGCACCGCGGCGGTTGCGTTCGATGATGGGCGCGTGGTGGCACTGCGAACGGGCGAACTTTTTCACGTTCCTCCAATTCCGCACGACAGTTGGGTCATTGGCGATGAGCCTTATGTCTCGCTGCACTTTCTCGGAGCCGAAAAGTACGCGAAGAAAAGTTAATTCGTCCGCAGATTAACGCAGATTGTTTTTGGTCAGAAGAGTTCTGCGGCTCTGAATTTGCGAAATCCGCGCACCATAGTCCGCGTTCTCCGTTTCGAAATAGCGCTTCTATTCGCGCGGTGCGGTTACTATACTCGACCTTGATCTTGTGATGCGGCTTCCAAGAATCATTACGCTCCTCAGCGTCATCGTTTTCGTGGCGTCGCTGACGCAGAACTGTTTCTATACTGAGGCGCACATTCCAGGGCCACCGCCTCCCGGTTGGTATTTGCTATTGATCGGGCTGATAGGAGTCTTTGATGGATACTTCGAGTGGCTGGCCAATCCAGTGTTGCTTGCTGCCTGGGTATTTTCTTTTGCCGGAAAGAATAAGGTCGCGCTGCTGTTCGGAATTCTAGCGTCACCCTTCATGGTCGCGTTTCTTTTCCGCCACACCATGATTGCGAGCGAGGCGCCGACCTATGAGAAAATCGTCGGCTACGGTGCGGGCTATTGGCTTTGGTTGACGAGCGCTGGGCTGGTGATCGTGAGCGGCGCGACAGGCCAATTGAAACAAAGGCAGCGACGATTGAGATCAATCGTCCCTGCCTGAAATGTTTTCGATACGATCAGCGGTCGCCAAATGCTCCCTTCGGTGAACGGGTGTCGGCGTGTGTTTTGACGTCGCGTCTTTGCTTGTCCACGACACGGCGCAACTCGCGCTCCATCGTTTTGAACGCGTCGTGGATTACCTTGTTGAGCGGCTGGTGCGTGCCGTTGTCCTTCTGCCTCTCATCGGCGACGAGCTCGTGACCCCGCGCCACAGTGACATCGATACGGCACCGGTACGGATTTCCTTTTTGATGCGTGTGGTTGGTTTGCTCGATGGCCACATCGCAGCGGTTGATGTGGTCGCAAAATCTTTCCAGTCGCGCCGCATAATCCAAAACAAGGTTGTCGATCTGGTCAGATTTTTCCAGACCCCGATACGAGATCTTAACAGGCAGTTGCATGATTAATTAGATACTAACGAGCCCTCCGGCGTTGAGGGAACAAAAATATTCCAGCATCGCGTTATGAAATTTGCTGCAACGAACGAAACCGCGAAATGAGTTTCGCCGGTTCCACCTTTACCAAATCAGATTTCACGTGTTCGACGATCCGGTCGCGCACAGCGGGGGGTAAAAGATCGACAATCGCTCCATGGATCTCAGCCGGCGCCGCAAACGACCAGCCTTCCTTTCCATTACGTGAAACGATCTTTGTAATTTGATCAGCGAGCTCTTTCTGAATGCGGCGATCGGTTTCCGCCACGAGCTGCGTCCGTTCCGCAATGGACGCCGCCCCATGGTGCGGCCCCGCGCCATCGGTGACCGGAAATCGTCCCGCGAAATCGCTCACCTTATCGACCAGTCTGCCGTGCGCGTCGGTGATGTTGAATGCCTGTACTAGTTGCAGGCTTGGTCCGCGCGTCGGCGTCTCATTCACCCGATATGCTTTCAAACTGCCTCGATCAGTGACGATCACAAGAGAACTCGGTGTCATGGCAAATCACTGACCAAAAAATCGGCCGCGCATGATAACACGCGCTTCGTATCTCTATAAACTAATTCGTTTCTCACCACAAGAATGCGTTGCATGAATTTCCTTCTCCGTAGCCTCCATCAATGTGTCGCGCGGTTGGGATCATCCGGCTTCGCCAAGGCTCCGGCGGACAAGCCGATCCCGGCTGGCTGCCGCACGTTCTTCCTCCGCGCTAAGCGGCGGAAATTCGACATGCCGCTTTTTCCAGGATTCTTCGCGGGCTTGCGCCTGCGCGCCCTTTACCAGTTGAAGCAAACAGCAAGCACGCCCGACAAGATCGACATCGTCGCCCGACGCGAATTTTTTCGGCTCAGCCAGGAAACCGTTCGGATCCATCGTGTCGAGAATCAATTGCCACTCGATGTATTCCTGGCCGGGCAGGACAAATGGGACCGGTTCGTAGTGCGCGTTAATCAGCAGCAGAAATGTGTCATCGCGGATGGGTTCGCCTTCAAAATTGAAAACATCGATCGTGTCGCCGCTCAGCAGCATGCCAATGCAGCGAACAAACGGCGACGCCCATTCCTCCTCGCTCATTTCGCTCCCGCCAGGATTGAACCACATTACATCCCGAATCTCCGAACCGCGTATCCGCCGGCCCTGAAAAAATTTTGGCCGACGAAACACCGGATGCGCCTTGCGAAACCAAATCAGCTTTCGCGTGAGCTCTAGAAACTGGTTCTGCTTTTCATTGTGCGCCCAATCGAGCCAACTGATCTCGTTGTCCTGGCAATAAGCATTGTTGTTGCCGTTCTGCGATCTTCCCCGCTCGTCCCCACCAGAGAGCATCGGCACGCCTTGGGAAAGAAATAGCGTGGTCAGGAAATTCCGCCGCTGCCGTTCGCGCAAGGTGTTGATCTGCGGATCATCGGTGGGACCCTCCACGCCGCAGTTCCACGACAGATTGTTATTGTCGCCGTCGTTGTTGCCGTCGCCGTTCAGCTCATTGTGCTTTTCGTTGTAGCTCACGAGGTCCCACAGTGTGAAACCATCGTGCGCAGTGACGAAATTAATGCTCGCATACGGGCGCCGCCCATTGTGTTGATAAAGATCGGGGCTCCCGGTGAGCCGGTATCCCATCTCCCCAATGCGGCCCTCATCGCCCTTCCAAAAACCGCGAACCGTGTCGCGATATTTCCCGTTCCATTCAGCCCAAAGCACAGGAAAATTTCCAACTTGATAGCCGCCCTCACCAACGTCCCACGGTTCCGCGATTAGCTTCACCTGAGAAAGCACCGGGTCCTGGTGAATGATTTCGAAAAACGCGTGCAGCTTGTTAACGCCTTCGTGGTCACGTGCCAGACTCACAGCAAGGTCAAAGCGGAACCCGTCCACATGCATTTCCAAGACCCAGTAACGCAAGCTGTCCATCACCAGTTGAAGCGTCCGGGGATGAAGCAGGTTAAACGTGTTGCCTGTGCCGGTGAAATCCAGATAAAAACGGGGCTTGTCCGGCTGCAACCGGTAATAAGCGAGATTGTCGATCCCGCGGAAGCAAAGCGTCGGGCCGAGATGATTTCCCTCCGCGGTGTGGTTGTAAACCACATCGAGAATCACTTCGATGCCGGCGGCGTGAACACTGCGCACCATCGATTTGAACTCGACGACCTGTTCGCCCATTTGTCCGCTGCTTGAGTACTGCGCGTGCGGCGCAAAAAATCCGATCGTATTGTAACCCCAATAATTCGTTAGGCCGCGATCGACCAAGCTCTTGTCGTCGATATGCGCGTGTACGGGCAACAGCTCGATCGCGGTCACGCCAAGTTTTTTGAAATAATCAATGGCCGGCGCGCTGCCGAGGCCCGCGTAAGTGCCTCGCAACTCCTCCGGCACATCGGGCCAAAGTTTGCTGAAGCCTTTCACGTGCAGCTCATAAATCACGGAATTGTTCAACGGAGTGCCGGGTCTCCGGTCATCTAGCCAGTCGAACCCGGCATCGATGACGACCGACTTCGGCACTCCCCACGCATCATCGCGGAAGTCCCGAGTCAAATCTTTCTTCTTACCGCCGATGATATAGCCAAACATTTCATCTGCCCAGCTCACTTCTCCGGCGATGGCTTTGGCATAGGGATCGAGCAGGAGTTTTGAACTGTTAAAGCGTAACCCGCGTTCGGGATCATACGGACCGGCAACGCGAAACCCGTACAATTGCCCCGGGCGCACGTCGGGCAAAAAGACATGCCAGACTTGATCGGTGTGTTCAGTAACCGGAATGCGAATGTTTTCTTCCATGGCATCAATGTTGTCGAATAAGCATAGTTCAACTGAGGCTGCCGTTTCCGAAAAGAGAGCAAAGTTGACGCCGTTACCCATCCATGTTGCGCCCAGCGGATATGGGTAACCGAGGAAGGTTCTTACCGAAGTCATAAACGCGCCGCGCATTTATCCAGCATCGAGTCCGCATTGGCAATCATGAATGGTGAAGATCAAGGACACCATTGGTGGCAGCCCAAGCCGGCATCACCGATACCGGCTACAACAGAAGCGCTCTACAAATCACGCAGCGCGCTTCGCGCCTTTTCAATATCGGATGGCCGCAGGATGATCAGTCCCTTTTCAGCTCCGCGACTGCCTGCGAGGTAAGCATATTCGATGTTGACTCCTGCCTCGGCGAGGCGCTCGGCGATTTTTGCGAGGACGCCGGGCTGGCTCATCGTCTCGATCGTGAGCACTTCGGTTTCAAGCGCGAGC
>QHOK01000094.1 GCA_003218755.1 Verrucomicrobiota bacterium | reverse complement strand
AATTGATACCATTGGCGCATTGCACTCCTCTGCCGCTCCGAGGCAGTCCTCCAAGCTCATCATGTCCTTGAGCGACGTGGAATATTCTCGAATCCGCCCACAACCGGTGCATGTCAGGTTGCAGGTGTGCAACGGCTCGAGCTGAAGGACCGTGGCGAATTTCTTCGTGCCACGCAGCTTATGCCTGATCACGTAGGCCGCGATTTTCGCTGTAAGTGGTAACGGAAATCTCATGGGAGCAAGGATAGTAACAAGAGAGGCCGGCCTGTCAATGACCCTGAGCTCAGCTTTGGGTATGTTAATCTGAATCGACTGTGGTCGGTTGTTTGGACTTGGATTGCTCCAAAGTAAAACGTCGCGGTCAAGAAGGCAAAATAAACGTGCGACTGCGAAGGATTTCTGTGGTTTAATTAGGCGATAAGCCTTTCTGAAGAACTAAGTATCAAAAATAAAATATGAAACGATTACTCTTAGCAGCATTTGCCGTTGGCCTCGTCGGCTGCGCCCAACAGCCGGCACCACCGCCCGGTCCAGCGGTGACGGGCGGTTACACCTATGACCGCTACGCAAGGAGCGCAGAAGTGTGGGGATACCCAAGCCCGGTTTACAAGGATTGGACCACGGAGCAACTGCAGAAGCGCCGCCTGGATCTTTACGCAATGGTTCCGTTAGCCCGGACGCGTAATGAGGTGCCCGCGTACATATATTCCGGGATGGCATTGCCACAGCAGGATGAGATCAAGGCAATTGAGGTTGAACTTAATCGGCGCTATCAGGCTGGGGATAAAAGCGCAGAGTTGAAGGAATTCTGGCCCTCAGCACGCCGGCATATCGCGAGCGGCTCACGTTTCGAAACGACTTTTTAACTTCGAGTGATGTCGAAGTGAGGTGGCCCGGCGAGAGCCTGGAGCGTGGGGTACGTTGAAAGGTTATTCTCGCTCGCCTCGATTACGCGCCTTGCCAGCCGCGGCGGATTAGACTGACGGCAATGGCAGCTAGCAGCAGCGCGACTATTTTCGATACACCGCGTAAGCCTTGCCTGCCCATCCAACGCGTGACCCGATCGGCATTCCAGAACGCGATCGCAACCAACCCGAGATTGATCAAAAGAGAGACCAGCGTGAACACCAAGCCCACCGTATCAACGAGAATCAGCAGGGCGGTCAGCAGCGCCGGTCCGGCGATCAATGGCATCCCGAGCGGGACAACCCCGAAATCGTCGCTCGCTCCACGATCAGCTGTCCCCAGACTGAGCAATTCGCGGCCTCCGACTGCGACGCAAAGCGCGGTGAAGATTCCCACGAAAGCCTGCCGCTGCCGCTGTTCCCGCGAGGCGCTGGTGGCGAGCCCCATAAACACCGCTACCAGCCCAATAGGGTCGATCGCAACAAAGATCGGAATAAAGGCTAGGAAAAATTTCTGGATCATTGTAGCACGCGTTTCCGAGTGCCGGTCGCCACAGATGAACACAGATGAAACACAGATTCATCAAAATTCCTTCTCCCATCTGTGAAAATCTGTGTAAATCTGTGGCCGACTTCAGCTTTTCCACTCTTATGTCGAACCGTTTCATAAAGTCTTCGTCCCTTTGCATCTCACTCATCCTCGCTGCTTCGAGTTCAAATTTTTCAGCCGCCGAACTTAAAACTGTCGATGATTTTCGAGCCGTTGCCGCGAAGGCAAACGCGGTGCTGACGATTCCCGACTGGGAGCAGACGCCGGAAGCGGTAGAGACTTCGATAAAGAATGCGATCGCAAAGGCGAATGCTGCGCTGGATCAAATCGGCGCCCAGGATCTCGGCAAAGTTACCTTCAAAAGCACTGTGGTCGCGTTAGATGATGCCACTTATCAGGCCGGACTCGCCGCAAATAAGGCCACGATCATAAAGGAAACAAACACAAACCCCGCAATGCGCACCGCGGGAGAAAATGCGGTGAAAGTTTTCCAGGAATGGGCGGTCGGCATTGATTATCGCGAGGACGTTTACAAGGCGATCAAAGCTTTCGCGGATACGCATCCGAAACTCACGGGCGAAGACGAGAAGCTGCTCAAGGAAACCTTGCGCGACTATCGACGGGCCGGTTTAGATTTACCGCCGGATCAGCGCAAGGAAGTCGAACAGCTGCGCAAGGAATTGTCCAAACTCGGGAACGATTTTGACACCAACATCGTGAAGGCAAACGCTCCGGTCATGTTCACAAAAGCTGATCTGGATGGGCTGCCGGAAAGCTTCCTCGCCTCGCCCGGCATCAAAACGGGAGATGATGTCTACACGGTGATGGCAAATGTCACCTGGCAATTCAATACGGTAGAGGAAAACGCAAAGAGCGAAGCGACGCGCAAGCAGCTTTACGTCATTCGCGAAACTCTCGCCAAAGACACAAATGTTCCTGTTCTCAATCAAATGCTCGCGCTCCGGAACAAGATCGCCCTGCACCTTGGTTACAAATCGTGGGACGACTACCAGACGGAAGTCAAAATGGCCAAGACGGGAGCGAATGCGGAAAAATACATCAGCGATTTGGTTACCGGGAGCCAGCCGAAATTCGACAGTGAACTGGCGGAATTACAAAAACTGAAGGCCGCCGATACGAACGATCCCAACGCCCGAATCATGGTATGGGACTGGCGCTATTACAGCAATCAGCGCAACAAGCAAAAATACGCCGTCGATAAGGAAGCGTTGCGCGCGTATTTCCCATTCCAAAAGGCGCTCGATGGCATGTTTAACATTTATCAGAACATTTTCGGTCTGAAGTTTGAAAAAATCGTCGCGCCCTACAAATGGATCGATGATCTCCAGCTTTATCTTGTCAGCGATTCCGGCACGGGCGAGCCGCTCGGGATGTTCTACCTCGACATGTTCCCGCGCGAAGGAAAATTCAATCACTTCGCGCAGTTCGACATTATCAGCGGTAAGCTGTTGCCGGAGGGGAAATACCAGCGGCCAACTGTCGCATTACTTTGCAACTTCCCGCCTGGGACCGCCGATACACCCTCCCTGTTAACACACCAAGACGTAGAAACGTTATTCCACGAATTTGGTCACGCCCTGCATTCGATTGTCACCCGCGCGAAGTACGGCCGCTTCGCCGGAACGCATGTCCCCGGTGACTTCGTCGAGGCGCCCTCCCAGATGTTACAAAACTGGGTTTGGGATAAGAAAGTGCTCGACACGTTTGCGGCCGATTACAGGGATCCGTTGAAAAAGATTCCGGCGGACATCGTCAACAAAATGAATGATGCAAAGCTGGCAAACGCCGGCGTTTTTTATCGGCGGCAGTTTGCGTTCGCCTCGCTTGATCTCGCTCTGCACGATCAGCACCCCGAAGATGCGTCTTACGATTGCGTGGCCATATCGAATCCGATCCTGGAAAAGGTTTTTTTGCCCATCGATCCAAGCACGACTTTCGTTTCGTATTTTGGACATCTGAATGGTTACGACGCTGGTTACTACGGCTACGCATGGGCCGATGCGATCGCTGCTGATATGGCGACCGTTTTTGAAAAAGCGAGGGATGGCTATCTCGATAAACAAGCCGGCATGAAATTGCGCCGCGAAATTTACGAGCCGGGCGATTCTCGTGATGTCAACATTTCCATCGAGAAATTCCTCGGCCGGAAACAATCGGTCCAGCCATTCCTGAAAAAGATCGGCATCGGCCCGCAGGAAAAAAAGAAATCGCCTGCGGGGCCATCGCACGAAAGCAGATAGTTGTAGAGGCGCTTCTGCGAAGCGTATATCGACATGCTTGTGTTATGTTCGGCGTTTGACACAAACGCCGCTACAACGTCTGCGTATATGACGAAAATTACACGGCCGCTTGCTGCAATCGTTTGCTTCGCTGCGACGTCGCTTCTTGCGGACGATGAACTCGCGTTGCGGTTGCAGCCAGCGCTGGAGACGATCACGCCCGACGGTTTGCTCGCGCACATCAAGATTCTTGCGTCGGATGAATTCGAAGGGCGCGCGCCGGGAACGAAAGGTGAAGAACTTTCGGTCAAATACATCGCTGATCAGTTCAAACAGATCGGATTAAGACCGGGCAATCCCGACGGGACATACACACAGGAAGTTCCTCTGGCCGGGATTACGAGCGAACCGCGAATGTCGTTCAGCGTTGGCGACAAAACGGTCGATCTCAAATATCCGGATGGTTTCGTGGCTTCATCAGCGCGTCTTAAACCGGAGATCAAAATCGACAAGTCAGACGTAATCTTTGTCGGATACGGCGTCGTCGCGCCGGAGTACGGCTGGGACGATTACAAAGATGTCGATGTGCGCGGCAAGACTTTGCTGATGCTGATCGGCGATCCGCCAGTTCCTGATCCAAAATATCCCGCAAAACTCGACGACAAAATGTTTAAGGGGAAGGCGATGACCTACTACGGTCGCTGGACTTACAAATATGAGATCGCCGCCCAAAAAGGCGCCGCAGCGTCGATCATCATCCACGAAACGGAACCGGCGGCTTATCCGTGGCAGGTAGTGAGATCGAGTTGGGGCAAAGAAAACTTCGAGCTCGATAATCCGAACAAGAACATGGACGCGATTTCCGTCCGTTCCTGGATCACGCTAGAGGTTGCGAAAAAATTATTCACCGATTGCGGGCAGGATTTCGACGCTCTCAAGAAATCGGCGATCACGAAAGAATTCCGACCGGTGAGGTTCAATGCCAAAGCGAACATCGACATCAAACAGCAGATTCGCTCGTTCAAATCGCACAACGTGATCGGCAAACTCGAAGGGAACGATCCGAAATTAAAAGACGAATACGTGATTTACACAGCGCACTGGGACCATCTCGGGCGCCATCCCGAATTGCAGGGCGATCAGATTTTTAATGGCGCGATCGATAACGCGTCGGGTGTGGCGTCCGTTATTCAGCTTGCCGCGATCGCCAGTGCGCGTTCGCGCGCGAACCTAGTGGTTTGCCTGGTTCACTGGGGAATTGAAAATAGCGCGAATGTCACTGATAAACAACGCGAACTCGCCCGCTGGCTAGTGAACCGTGGGGTCGATCTGGTGGTTGGCTCGCATCCGCATTGCGTTCAGCCGCTCGACTTTTATCATGGCTGCCCAATCGCGTATTCGCTGGGTAATCTCGTCTTCGATGGCGCGCCGTCCGTCGCATCGTGGAATCGCGGCGCATTACTCGAGATCGGTTTAAACGAAAATGCGCAAACTTCGGCGTCTCGGCTAGTCCCGCTCATTCTTGAAGACGGTTTCCCGCGAATTGACGCGGCGATGGAGAGCAACACTTCAGAAACATCAAAAGCTTTCGCCGTCGGGAAGTGATTACGCCCTGATATCTTGTCATCGCGCGCAACCTGCGTGAAAATTGACGTTCCGTGGCTCTGCGACTGCCGAAACAGAATTATCAGGACATCGAGCGCGTCATCGAACTCGATTTTGTGCGCGCGACAGAAGCTGCAGCGCTCAATTCGCTGCGCTGGCTCGGGCGCGGGGACAAGGAAGCGGCCGACGCAGCCGCCTGCGACGCCATGCGCGGCATGTTCGATCTCATGAACATCTGCGGCGAGGTGGTGATCGGCGAAGGAATCAAGGACGAAGCGCCGGGAATTTTCAAAGGCGAACAGCTGGGCACATGGATTCCTGGCTCGCCGCAGTTCGATATCGCCATCGACCCGATCGATGGCACGACCAACATCTCCAAGGGCGCGCCGAACTCGATCAGTTGCATCGCGGCGGCCAGTCCCGAGCAGGGAGTGAAAGTGGCGCTGCGGGATATTCCCTCATTTTACATGTCTAAGCTGGCGTACGGCCCGCGGGTGATCGAGTACATGAAAAAACGCGGCGATTCGCTCCACCTCGAGATGCCGATCGCGGAGATGCTGGCGATCGTGGCGCGCGCGGTGGACAAGCGCGTCCAGGATGTGGCGGTGATGATGCTCGACAGACCGCGACACAAGGAGATTGTTGAACAAATTCGCGCGGCAGGTGCCTCCCTGCGCATGATCGGCGACGGCGACATCGCCGCGGCCATCGCGCCATCGCTGCCCGAGCCGGATGTTGATCTTTACATGGGCATCGGCGGTTCGCCCGAAGCGGTACTCGCGGCGGCGGGAATCAAATGTCTCAGCGGCGACATGCAATGCAAAATGTGGCCGCGTGACGAGAAGGAACGAAAGAAGTTGATCGGGGACGGTTACGAGAAAGACCTCGAGCGCGTCTATTCGGCGGACGATCTGGCCAACGGCCAGAACATCATTTTCTGCGCAACCGGAATCAGCGACAGCGCGCTCCTGCCGGGTGTGCGCGCACGTGGTGGCGTCACGGCAGTCACCCATTCAATCCTGATGCGGGCCAAGAGCAAGACGGTTCGTTTCATTCGAGCACGGCACAATCTGCAGACAAAAACGATCCGACTCCGCTCGGATAATCGCGAACACATCATTTGACGTACTTCTCCTTGATTACAGCAATCGTTGCGCTCGGAACTGAAGTTCTGGTTTTCCTGTCGCTCATGGAAATGCCTCCCTTCGGTAAAGGCGGCAGCGATATCATTTGGGGGTTGCCATTCTTTGGATTGGTCGTTCTTGTGCTCGCGACTTCTGGGCTCCTCGCAGGACTCAACGCCAGACGAAACTCAATACGAAGCGGGAAAATGGCTACGGTCGGGTTCTTGTTAAACGGTCTTAGTCTCGTAATTCCAATTTTGGTGCTCGTTTTAGCAGTTGGTCGCCTCCTCATTTTCGCCGGCGGCCTAACGAATCGCTGAACCAGACCTTAGGATTTTTTTGGCCGTATGCCGAATTTGGCCAGCGCAGGGATTGTCTTCTCCATCGGCAGGCCGACGACGTTCGTGAATGAGCCTTCGATTTTTGCAATGATCTCTGCACCGGTTCCTTGCGCAGCGTAGGCGCCAGCCTTGTCGAGCGGGTCCACTTTGGCAAGGTAATTCTTAATCGTTGCGCGGTTCAGGCGGTGAAAGCTAACACGCGAAGTATCATGAAAGACCGCCGATCTTCCCGATGTCTGGTGGTAAATTAAAACGGCCGAGCAAACTTCGTGAGTTCGACCGCTCAGCCGCCGGAGCATCTGCGCGGCGTCGCTTAAATCGGCCGGCTTACCGATGATTTCGTTCTCGAGGGCGATGAGCGTGTCGGCTGCGATCACGACGGCGTCGGGACGCGTTTGTGCGACGAACATTCCCTTGCGAATGGCATTCCAAAGCGTGAGCTCGCGTAGTGTAACAGTGACATCAAATTTTTCCGCGAGCCGCGGTGGTACGATTTCGAATTCAAATCCAGCGTCGGAAAGCAATGCAGCTCGCCTTGGTGAACTCGATGCCAGCACAAGTGAAGGCATGGCTCGCTAATTGTAGCGGCAGGTGTATCGCCTGCAAAATCCGAAACATTGCGTCTGGCACGGCTGCCGCTACAGAACGCCTGCTCCGGAACCAAAAACCCTTGCGTTAGGGATTCGGCGAAACAGGTGGCGCCGCGTTTTTATTAAAGATGTCCGGCAGCTTTGTTTCTTTAAAATTAGCAGGCACGGTAAACTGGCTATCGGCTATCGAATCGAGGCTTACACGTGTAACGGTGCTTGTAATTTCCGTCGGGTGCCCTGCGGCGCTGTCGCCGTGCTCGCCTGCCGGGTTTTCCTTGCCGACGATCATGCGCATCCGGATCGGCAGGCCGGGGAAATCGCGAAAGTCGGGCATTTTCGTGTTAGCCGCATCCCAAAACTCAGATTTGATCAATTGGAGTTGCGCCAGGACGGCAGCGCCGTTGGGATAGTTCGGTGCGATCCAATACATCGCCTTAAAATCGGGTCCATCGTAGGTGTATTGCTCGGTCTCATAGCCGTTGATCGTTTCCCGTTGGCCAGTGGGTGTGAGTCTAGGTTTGTCGGAGCCTGCTTTGTTGCTGCTGAACTTGTTTAACATGTCGGCAATAGCTCTCATTTTATCCGGCGAAATGCGGACGACAGTCTTCCGGTCATTCAGCAGATTGATCAACTCGCCAGTTCTTCCGTCGAAAATTGCAGTGATTTGCGGAGAAGCATCAATGCGCGCTTTGTCGCCTTTGACCTTGATGGTCATGTTCGTAGCAGCGGCGACCGCACTGGGAGTTGGTTGCTCTTTTTGACCGTGGCTCGCCGGTTGTACGGTCGTTGAATAGACGATCGTAAGGTCCGCGCGGAGCGGAAGGATGACAAAAGCAGTCAGAACGAGCGAATAGAATGCAGTCTTCATATCTCAGATAACTACATCGCTGCCGTCGATCCGGATAGCTGCGTCCAGCCGCCAAGTTACGCCGACTTCTGCGTCTTCAGCAGCTTGATCGCGTCTCGTAGCTCAGCAGCGCGCTCGTAGAGTTCCTTTGCAATCGCAGTTTCCATCTCGCGTTGCATGATCTCTAATTTCGAAAGCGGGCGCTTGGCCTTCACTTCCTCAAGCCATTCGTCGAGAAAAGCAATCTCCGAGCTTTTCGACACCAACTCCGGAAAGTTTGACTGTTGCAGAAAATCCACAATCGCGTCACGGCCGCGCTCAATTTCGGCGATGGCCTCGGCAAATTTTCCCTGGCCAAGTAGAATGGATGCCTTGGCTCGCGTATTCATCATGAGCACGTAAGGCCGGAACTGCTGCAGGGCCCAGGAAAAGTCCTCGCGATTTGTGTGCTCGGCGACGAACGTAAAAAGATCGAGATTGCGTTGCGTGTCGCGCACCACGCCTTCGAAATCGTTGATCTGAAAGAGGCTCAGATAACGATGATAATATTGGATGCCTTCCTGTTGAAGGTCCGCGCATTGCTCAGGTGTGAGCTCGTAGGTCTCGCGTTTGTGCTCGGT
Source organism: Verrucomicrobiota bacterium (assembly GCA_003218755.1). Taxonomy (GTDB): domain Bacteria; phylum Verrucomicrobiota; class Verrucomicrobiia; order Chthoniobacterales; family UBA10450; genus Udaeobacter. The sequence continues at coordinate 10,535 of QHOK01000094.1, read as the reverse complement.
GCGGGCGGCCCGCCTTTGATGATATTCCAAGAGCGACTCGCAATTGTGCGGACGCCGGCCATCTGGCCGCCCGGTCATCTCCATTTGCAACACACCGAGATCGACTCGCAGTTGCAATTTCTCGCGGCCATCCAGCCCAGCGATCTTGCGCACTTTGATGCTGCCGCTCTCATGCGGCCAATCTTTCAAGATGGTATTGAGATCCAAACTCATCGTAAACAAACATCGAACACATCGCATTGCCTTGTCAATAAATCGTAAGGATGGCTCGCTGCGGTCGCCGCGGCGACACTCTCTGTAGAGGCAGTCGCGCCGGCTACAACCATCGGTTTGGCAGGCGACACGCCTGCCGCTACAGTTTGCATGATGGAAGACGCAATCGACTCGTTTATTCGATTCCTGGCAGTCGAGCGCGGTCTTTCTGAGAATTACCAGCTCTCCACCCAAAGGTCTCTGAGCGACTTCGCGCATTGGTGCGCTGCCAGTAAAAAAATCGATAATCCGCATGCTGTAACTCTACCGGTCATCAGCGAATATCTCGCCCATCGCAAACGAGCCGGCCTTTCCGCCTCTTCGATTAAGCTCATCGTGGTTGCATTGAAGATTTTTTTCCGGTTTTTGGCAGGGAAAGGAATAGTTGAACGCGATCCGGCTGAGGCGTTGGCGCTCCCGCGGATCGAGCGTTATCTCCCGGAAACCCTCAATGAATTACAAGTAGAGCAATTCCTGGAAAAGATCGACACGAAAACTGTTCACGGCTTGCGCGATCGCGCGATGATCGAGTTGCTTTACGCAAGCGGTTTGCGCATTTCGGAGCTGGCAAATGCCCGGCTGGAGAATTTCAATTTTGAAGAGCGCATCGTGCGTGTGACGGGAAAAGGTAACAAGACCCGCCTGGTGCCGGTGGGCCGAAAAGCGTGCGAAGCGCTGGCAGCCTATCTCTCCGTGGAGCGGCCGAAACTTGTGAAGCGGCGTAGCGGCAGCGAAATTTTTCTTTCCGAGCGAGGCACCAAGTTAACAACGGCGCGCATCTGGCAAATCGTGAAAAAACACGCGCAGCGGGCCGGACTGGAGAAGAACGTTTACCCTCACCTTCTCCGACACAGCTTCGCGACCCATCTGCTCGGAAACGGCGCCGATTTGCGGATTATCCAGGAGATGCTGGGCCACGCCGATATTTCGACCACGCAAGTCTATACGCATGTCGATCAGCAGCGGCTTAAAGCTGTGCATCGGCAATTTCATCCCCGGGCGTAATTTTCATTCTGTAGCGGCAGCCGTGTCGGCTGCAGAAATCTTTAGAGCAGCGATTATTTAAATTTCGTAGCGCGACGCCTGCCGCTACAGTTCCGCTTCCATGAGACGTCTGATCTTCCTAATCCTCGCGCTCGCTGCCGCGGCATTCGCTGGTTGGTACTACTGGAAACTTTCCCAACAAATTTCGAGCGCTCCGGTAAGCGCGCTTCTGCCTCGGGACACAATTTTTCTGGCACACATGCCGGACTTCAATCGAAGCCGCGACGAATGGTATCGCAGCGATATTTACCAGCTGTACCGTGAACTTGCGGTCCAGGATTTTCTGCGCAAGCCGTTGGGCAACGTTCCAACCCCGAACGCTTTCGGGGCTCAAACGCTGCGGGAGATCGGACAGCTCGACCCGAAGCACGCCTTCGTCGCTTTGACCTCCATGGATAACAACAATCCAAAATTCGTTGGAGGTTTTCGTTTTCGTGCCAGCCAGGAAGAGGCGGAGCAAATCATCAATAAATGGCGCTCGAAATTGTTGGAACAAACTCCGGCCGCGAAACGCGAGAAGCTGCAATACCAGCGCCGCGAAATCGAGCTTGTCACGGCGGCTCCGTTTACTCTCGCGACGACGTATGACCGTCCCTGGTTCTTTGCGGCAACGGACGTGACAGAACTAAAGGCACTGCTCGATCGCGCCGATCACCGAGCTAAGAATGCGGAGGCTACACTCGAGAAAGACGAAGCATATCGCGAAGCCGTCTCGCACCGGCCCTCGAATTACGCAGCGTTCTTTTATCTGCAGCCAAAAATATTTTCCGAACGCCTTGCAGCATTGCGCGCTGCTGTTCGATCAAGGCCCACTCCCGGCGAGGCCACGATGCTCGAAAAGATGCGCTGCATCGCCGGTTCCATGCGGTTCGAGAACGGGAAAATACACGACGTGCTTTTCCTCGGGATGCCGAAGCTGGAGCACGAGGCCACACTCACCCGGTCTTCCGTCTCGCTCGGGACGAAAGAGACGTTTTTTTATCTGTCGATGCTTCTTAATCTCGGTGAGAAAATCGACACCCTGAACCAGGCGGCGGCCTTTGCTGGTACGAAAGTTTTTCAGGCGCTCGCCGATAGCGGGATCGCCGCTGATGATTGGAAGGCTGCATTTGGCCTCGAGCTGGCATCGCTGGCGGACTGGCCGTCGAGTGCGCATTGGCCATCTTTGCTCCTGACACTGCCGGTCACGGACGCGGCCAAAGCCGGCAAGATCACTGATGCCCTCATACGCGCCGATGAAGGTGCGACTTGGACGCAGACGGAGAAGGACGGCGTGCGCTATTTTTCGAAACAATCGGCTGCGAGTTTCGTGGCGATCACCCCAACAATCGCCCTGTCGGATCGGATTCTTGTAGCTGGTCTTAACCCAGTCTCAGTTGAAGAGGCAATGAAACGCAGCGGCGCCGGCTCGTCTGGACTTTCAGATTCCCAAACTTATAAAGCTGCTGAGAGATTGCTGCCGGCACCCACGAATTTTTTTGCGTACATCGATACCGGGCTACTGTATTCCCGGCTCGATGCTTCGTTGCGTCCAATGCTGTTAATGGCTGCGGCTTTCATGCCAGCAGTGGCTGGTTCCGTCGATCTTACGAAGCTCCCATCGCCGGAGATCATTACGAAGCACCTGAGTCCCATCGCCTCGTCGCAAAGATACGATCACGACGGCTACGTGGCCGAGTCAGTCGGGCCAATCACACTGGATCAATCAGCAATCGGCGTTGCTATTCTTAGTAGCCTTGGCACGGCAGCACGACAGAAAGCCGGCGTAAGCGGCTGGAGCGCTTCTGCGACGGCCACGCCGCAGCCGACACCCATTCCGTCCCCGACGCCATAGGCAAGGCGTGACCGCCCGCCTACACCCAGCTATGGTGGGCAAGCCGGGCGCGCCGGGCTCCTGCTGTGTCATTTCGGCACTTTTTTTGCCTTTCCAGCCGTACGCGCGAAGAAAACTGCTGCAGTTTATGGAAAACGTGCTATCCTTTTCGCCCTATGGCTATTCTAAAGAAAAATGCATTCTCCCGTCGTGTTCCTGACCTGGTAACTGAGGAGCTGGTTGCTGTCCTCTCCCGGCGCTCTTCTTTTGAGTTTAAGCAGCTTTTCGACATCGTGCACGAGAATCTTCGGGCGCGGAACGCTGCAAGCGGCGGTGAAGAAATGCTGCGGCTGCGAGCTTACGAGAAATTACAAAACCTCGTGGCGCGGGGCGCGGTCAAGAAGAATGGTAAGAAATACAAGGGCTTACCATCGGCTTTGGCCAATGCGATTGCCCAGCAGAATGGTCATCTCGCCGGCGTAAGATAAGCCGACTTTTCACAACGAATTGGCTTCAGGCCAGATTCCCGGGATGCTGCGAGAATATTTGCCGGTTCTCCTGCAAATCGTCGTCGCGATGCTGTTTGCCGTTTCCGCTCTGCTCGTCAGCATATTGGTAGGCAAGAGCGGAAAACGCACCCGAGCTAAGGATATGGCCTATGAATGCGGGATGATCCCGCAGGGGGAACGGCTGCCGCGTTTCAGCGTGAAGTTCTATCTGGTGGCGATGCTGTTTATCCTCTTCGACCTCGAGATCGTGTTCATGTATCCATGGGCGGTCGTGTATCGGGATGCAATCAAACAAGGCAGCATCATTTTCTGGAGCATGCTCAGTTTCATCACGATCCTGATGGTGGGCTACGTGTACGCGCTTAAAAAAGGCGCATTGGATTTCAGAAAGTAATCAGCTTCCTCTGAGTTCTCCCACGGCTCCCCGGCTTCTGCCGCTCACGTTGCTGTTGAGCGCGCTTCTTTGGGTGTTCACCACAACAGGCGGACGGCAGATTTTTGTCAAGGAGGTGCTCGGCGGCGCCTATGACTCGCAGGCGGAACATTTTCTGCGCGGGAACGTGGACGTCGATGCGGAGGCGATCGGGCATGAAGCAATGATCGTGAACGGCGAGGTGCGCATGTACTTTGGACCGTTCCCGGCGCTCCTCCGTATTCCGTTGAATTTCGTTTACCCTGCGGGACACGGGAAATGGTCCCGGATTTCAGGATTTTGCGCGGGGGTCATCGCGCTGTTTGCCTTTGCCGGCCTGGTGCGCACAGCTTTGTGTTCATCGTTGCTTTCATCGCGCGCCCGTAACTGGCTGGGCAACGCGTGTTTGATCGGCTTCGCGTTCGGCTCGCCCTTACTCTTGCTGCTTGGGAATCTTTCTATCTACGATGAAGCCATAATCTGGGGACTCGCCTTCTCGCTGGCTGCGCTTCTTTTCGCTTTCAGATCGCGACTGGTCGAGGGCAGCGCCCTGACGCGGGCGTTGCTGGGATTCTCGCTGTGTGCCGGTGGTGCTTTACTGTCCCGAGTCACGTTCGGCGCGCCTTTCATCCTGATCGCCCCGTTTCTAGCTCTAAAACTTCAGCGGGAAAATCGAATAGCTAATCTAATGGCGCTGGCTCTCCCGCTTTGCGCCGCACTCACTTTTTATGTTTGGCTAAGCTACGCAAAATTCGGCAGCCTCAGCGGAGTGAACTTCGACTATTACATCAACCCGGTTCATCGCGAATTTGCCCACAAATTTGGTGTGTTCAGCCCGCGTCGAATCCTCAACAGCTTCGCTGACTACTTCAGCCTTCGTTTTCCATCCCTTCAGCGAGAGCCGCCATTCTTAGCGGCAGATCGCCATTTCTATGAACATCCGTCTCTCTATTCGAACGACTTTAGCGAAGTCTATCTTTCTCTCCCCTGGTGTTCTGGCTGGCTTATTTTCGGTGCCATTATGGGAATTACATGCCTTGTTCGACGCAAAGGTGCCGACGCATTCGAGCGGGGCGCGACTGTGGCTCTGTTTGGCCAATTTCTCTGCATCCTATCATATTTTTTGCTCGCCCAACGTTACGCCGCTGATCTCTATCCTTTCCTGATCTTCTGTCTCGTCATCTTTCTCGGTTCGGGTGGAGTAGCCTTGCTCCGGTCGCACCATGTAATAATAGGACTTATCGCTCTCTCGGTCATCGTGAACTCGCTTGCGACCGTTTCCTGGCTAGTCAACGCTGATCAAAACGTGCCGCCGGAAACGAGAGCGGCCTGGGAAAAACTCTTGGGGCGACGTTACTCGAAAAGTGAAAGTGAGAAATCATGATGGCTCACGAACGGCGTGACACTGTCCGGCAATTTCGGATCGCAGCCGGCCTGTCGCTGTTGGCGGCGGTCGCCTTTTACTTTTCGACGAATGCGACGCTGCGCGATCTGGATTACACCAGCCAGATCGCTTCGGCTCTGCTGCGTGGCCACCTGGGTCTTCGGGAAAAGCCGCCCGATTGGCTTAACGAAATGATTCCCCACCAAGACAGATACTATTCAGCCTTTCCGCTGGGAGCAGTGCTTAGCATGGTTCCGATCGCGCTTCTGCAAAAAACGGGCGTGCTCCACAATTTTCCCGGACACGCTTTGGCAGCGTTGATTGCCGGCTGTTGTGTTTATTTCTTTTTTCAACTCGCAAAGGCATTCGGAGCCGATTATTCCAGTCTCGAAGGCAGCCGGCTGGTTCGGCGGATTTTGTTGGCGTTGTTTCCCATTTTTGGGACGTGGACGTGGTGCAACCTCGGGTTCGGCGGCGCGTGGCAAATCGCTCTCGGTCTCGCTTTGCTGGGAGAAACTGCGGCGCTCTATTTCACCTTGGTGCAACCATCTCCTTTCGTCGCAGGAGCGTTCTTCGCGCTGGCTTTTGGCAATCGCACTGAGCTGCTCATCACGCTACCTCTTTATCTTTATTTTCTTAGGCGCCGCTTAAATGGAGGCGCGGTCAGTTGGTCCCGCATTCGCGGGATCAAACGAGAGCTCTGGGAAAACGGACCCATGGCGATCCGATTTCTAAGTGTGCCAGCAATCCTCGCGCTCCTGACGGCCGCCTATAACTTCGCGAGGTTCCATTCAATTTTCGATTTTGGCTACTTTCACATCCCCGAAGTACGCCAGGAACCTTGGTACGAGCACGGGCTGTTTTCGATCCATGCTATTCCGTGGAATATGTACACGATGCTTTTTCAAGGGTTCGAGACTATTTCCTACTTTCCTTACATCCTCCCAAATGGATTTGGCTGCTCAATCTTTCTTGCCAGTCCTTTCCTATGCCTCCTCTTTCGCCCGGGTGGACGATATAAGGTGGCTGCATGGGTGGCGATCGCCTTCTTGACGCTCGTGCTTTGGTGCCACGGAAACCCCGGAAGCTGGCAGTTTTCATATCGCTACGCCATGGTTCTCCTTCCCTGGATTTTTCTTTTGCTGACAGGCAACGGCCCAAAAATAACCATCAGCGAGATCACGCTCTTCTGCGTCTCGGTTGCAATCAATGGAATGGCCACGTGGCTATTTCTTTGGACTGACCAAATCCAGCCCTAGCAATGGATTCTGTAGCTGGTAGAGACGGACCGCTGGGCCGTGGGGTAAAAAAGCTGTGAGCCATGTTTGACGGAAGAAATCACGCGTTTACGGTTTGCGCCTGTGCTGGCCGTTAAATCACGGAGAAGTTGGGTATGCTAGCTCTGATTTATTTCGGATTGGCCGTTTGTCTCGGTGATTTTCTTTGCCGGCGCTTTTATCGCTTTGTATCCGCTGCACATCGCTGCGCAGCAGCCATTCTCGTAGGGCTACTTGTTAGCTCATGGTTCACGTATCTGGTTGGGCTCGCATTCGCGTGGGCGTCACAGCCGCTTCTGTGGGGTAATCTCTTGTTCTTTGCCACAGCGGTCGCGGTCCTAGGCTGGGCTAAGTGGAAACGTGGAATTTTTAGAGGCGCTTCGGACAGGGGTCACAGCCACCCTACAACCGACTCATCCCTGCCGCGGCCCAAGGGTTCGAGTTTAGCTGACTGGCTACTCATTGCCGGATACGTGGTGCTCGTGTCGTGGATGATGTTTGCCTCTTTTAATTCCAGCGGCGGTAAGCTGCAGATCGCCAACCCTGAATACAGCGATTTCGGGCCAAATACTGCGATCATGCAGAGCTTTGCAGTGGGGCACAACTTTCCCACCGAGTATCCACACTTCTCAGGCGACCGCATTCGCTACCACTTTTTGTTTTATTTTCAGGCGGGAAATCTTGAATTCCTCGGGCTTGATCCGGCATGGAGTCTTAATCTGCTTAGCATCACCACGCTGGTGGCGATGCTCATCCTAGCGATGGTGCTCGGCGAAGTGGTTTTCAATTCCCGCGCAGTCGGGCGCCTCGGTTCTCTCCTCTTCTTCTTTTTTGGCTCGCTCTCTTACGTCCCGTTTCTTCAGAAACAAGCTTCAGTGCGCGCTGCGATTCAAGCCATTAGGCAACAGCGCGAGTATCTCCCGAGCATCTTCCCCTATCGCGGTGAACTCTGGGGTACCTGGTCGCAGGTGACTTTTCTCAATCAACGGCATTTCGCCAGCGCCATTGGGATACTGCTGCTCGTCCTTGTTTTTCTGGTTATCCGCTATCGCACGCTACCGGCGAAGCAAACTAAAACGCATCCTTCTCCTGATACAGTCACGCCGGAAGCGACCATATTGCCAGAAACTCTACCGGACACAGTCCCCAACGGCGCGAGTCGGCTCGAAAATCTCGTAGAATCAAAAAATGAGATGCCTTACGTCTCAGCACCAACAGAAGCAAAGCAACCAGCTGTCGTTACCACAGAAACTTTTCGCGCTACCCTGCCAGGCTTCATCTTCTCAGGCGTCCTGCTTGGTCTGCTACCGATGTGGAACAGCGCAGTCTTTATTGCAGCAACCGCTGTGTTGGGAGTTCTGTTTCTCTTATTTCCTCTGCGAAGGCAAATGTTGGTGCTGGCTGTAACCGCAGGCCTGATCGCGCTGCCACAGATGCTCTATTTGAGCACTGGGAGCGGTCGCGCACAAATGCCGCGGCTGCTTCACTGGGGTTATATGGTTGACCAGCCAACCGCCGAGAATGTGGCCAAGTATCTCGGCTTCATCTTTGGTTTTAAATGGCTGCTTATTGCACTGGCGCTGATTTTTGCTAGCTGGTTCCAAAGGCGCCTGTTCCTGGCAGCTTTGAGCCTGCTTGGAGTTGCGTTTTGTTTCCAGTTCACCATCGAAGTGTTTGCCAATCAGAAATTTTTGCACATTTGGGTAATCATCGCCAACCTGTTCGTCGCCTTTGCTCTGTGGCGTTTATGGCGTCTCTCACTGGGCGAAACTACGCTGCCCGGGAAATTCGTTGCGACTATTCTCTTCCTTTTGGTCATCCCGGGTGGCGTCGTTGATTTCTTTCCAATCCACAACACCGGCTGGAGCGAAGTGACTTATAAGAACGATCCATTGATCGATTGGCTCAAGAAAAACACGAAGCCGCGCGATATCTTTCTAACGGATCGCTTCGTCAATCATCCTATCTTGATGGCCGGACGGCGGGTCTTGTATGGCTGGCCTTACTACGGATGGTCAGCCGGTTACAACGCGAGCAAGTACGACAGGCTTTACACAGAGCTGTTCGAGAGCAAGGACCCGTGGAAAGTATATCATCTCTTGAAAGAAAATGGCATCAGTTACGTGGCCTACGACAATGCTGTTCGGCAGGGTCAGTTCATCAAGCGTCCAAACCAACAACTTTATGCCACTTATTTCCCAAAGGTGTTCGAGGACAACAGATACAATGGGCTAGTAATTTACAAGGTGCCGGATACACCGCCTCCTCGGCTCAGTTCACTGCCTGAAGGCGTGAGTAACGTCTTTGAAGGCGGAAGGGGCGCCGGAAAGGGGGAATTTGATTCGCCGACTGGAATTGCCGTTGATGGCAACGGAAACATTCTGGTCGCCGACACGGGTAACGGGCGGATCGAGAAATTCTCGCCGACGGGCACGTTTCTCAGCATTATCGGAACGAAAGGAAGCGGCCAAGGGCAACTAGAACAGCCCAATGGGATCGCCATCGATCGGGCGGGCAACATTTACGTAGCAGACGCTGGTAATCACCGTGTGCAGAAGTTAGCTCCAGACGGTACACTCATTGCCGAATGGAAAGGCCCTGACCTTGGATTCTACGGTCCACGAAGGATCGCCGTTGGCCCCGATGACTCCATTTACGTCGTCGATCAGGGCCACACGAGAATCGTTAAGTTTAGCCCCGATGGACAGGTGCTGGCGGTTTGGGGCAGCAAAGGGACTGGCGACGGTCAGTTTGACGACCCCACTTCGGTCGCGGTTGATCCCACAACCAATAAGGTTTACGTCGCCGATCCGCGTAACAAACGGATACAGGTTTTTGACTCGAATGGGAGGTTTCTAACTAAATGGGTAATCCCCGAATGGGGACAGCCAGCTGGCTTCGAAGATTTGGCTATAGATTCGAAAGCAGGCCGATTGTACGCATCGAGCGCCCACACCGACGCAGTGCTTATTTTTGATTTGAATGGAACCAGGCTTGGCAGTTTGACGCCGAAGGCCCCTGATCGGCTCCAAGGGCCATCAGCGCTGGCGTTAGCGAATCGGAAGCTCTACGTCCTAAACATGCATGGGAATAGTGTAAGCGCGATCGATCTGTAAACGGATAACAACCCGTCGCATCGCATAACGCTACGCCGTTTTAGCGTTTTGATTCTGCAGACCCGATGCCCCAGCCTTATGATCCTATCTCAGAGAAAATCGCGACTTCTTACACCCCGCGTTCTGTTACTCGGATTCTCACTTATTAGTCTGGTCATTTGCGCCCTGGGCGCGACGGCGCACTACCGGAAATTGGCTTGGGGAGATCCGTGGCAGCCGATCGGATGGCTGCTTAGCATGCTCTTTTTGCTTTGCGCCTTCCTGCCAGACCCACGTGGCCTGGCGACCGGTTTCAGATCTTTAATAAAGCCAAAAACAGCATTCTTTCTTTTCTGGATCCTGTTCTTTGTAGTTTCGCACCTCTGGAATTTCCGGACCGCGCCGTGGAACGGAGACGCACTTTTTGACGAGTCCGGCAATGACCTCGGGTATCTAAAAAGTAACGTTATCGGTCATCCATATCAGGCGGCCTGGTTTCATGGTATTATTTCGCGAGAGACCCTGTTTCATTACTATGTGTGGGGTTTTCTTAAGCTGTTCGGGTTTAATATCCTGTCGTATGAAGCAGCGCTTTTTGTTATTTGGCTGACGGCCTTTGTCTTCGCGCTCTTGCTAGTTGACCTGTTCTTTGGGTCGTACATTGTCACCTCAGTCGCCGCGTTGAGCTTTAACTTCCTCCCCTTTGCATTCATTTACACTTTCGTTGGATACCGTTACCCGATGACGGT
>QHOK01000073.1 GCA_003218755.1 Verrucomicrobiota bacterium | reverse complement strand
GCCAACGCGGGGCTTTATTTTCCAAGCGACGATTTCCTTTCCGTCTTACGTGAGGAATGCACGAGAAACGGTGCACTTCTGATTTTCGACGAAGTAATCACCGGCTTCCGTCTAGCGCGTGGCGGTGCGCAGGAAATCTACGGAATAAAACCTGATCTGACCGCGCTGGGCAAAATCATTGGCGGCGGTTTACCGGTCGGCGCATTTGGCGGACGCGCTGAAATCATGGACCAGCTTTCGCCAGATGGCCCAGTTTATCAGGCCGGGACGTTATCCGGCAATCCGCTGGCGATGGCCGCCGGTCTGGCGCAGCTACGCGAGCTCGAGGGGATCAACGGCTGGAAATTGCTGGAAGGATTGGGCGCGCAGTTTGAAAAGGTCGCGCGCGACGCGATCAAGCATGCAAAAATCGACATCACTTTTCACCGGCTCGGCTCGATGTTTTGTTTGTTCTTTGCCTCTGGACCAATTACCGATCTTGCCGGAGCGCGACGAAGCGACTTGAAAATGTTCGCCCGATTTTTCCATGCTTGTTTGAAGCGCGGCGTTTATTTCGCGCCATCGCAATTTGAGACTGGATTCATTTCCACCGCCCACACATGGGCCGATGTCGAGCGCACAGTGGGGGTAATGCGCGAAGCGCTTGCAGAACTGCCTTGACCAAGACTATGCGGGATCAAAGGCGAGGATGTTGGGCCATCGCCGTCAGTATCTAGCCCCAAACAGTTCGTTCAAATCGGCGGAAGGAGCGTTATTGGCCAGAAGGTTAAATGTGCCGTTTGTTTTGATCTCTTCAGCGGCGCGGAGGAAAGCGCCCCACGCAGCAAGGGCAAGCCCGGAACCGACAGAGATGCGGCGCACACCGAGATCGGCTAACTGGGAGAACGAGAGCTGATGATTGAATCCGGAGACAAGGACGTTCACAGGTTTCGGTGCGACGGCCTTCACGATCTGCGCAATTTCATCCCGATTTGTGACGCCCGGCGCGTAGAGGCAATCGGCGCCGGCTTCGACGTAGGCAGTGAGTCGTTCCAAGGCGGTACGCAATGGAGTGGGATCGCGGACCAACCACGCTTCGCAACGTCCGGTTAGAATCACGCCAGTTTCCGAAGCATCAATCGCAGAGCGCGCCGCGCGAATGCGCTCGATTGCCAGCTTTTTCTCATAGAGCGGCGCAGCGGGATCCTGAGAGTTGTCCTCGACCGAGAGTCCAGCGACGCCTGTCCCGACGCAAAGCTTCACATTTGCAGCGAGCTCTTCGGGGTTATCAGCGAACCCGTTCAAGAAATCTGCGTTCACCGGCAGCGCCGTTGGTTCCACAATTTCGCGAATGTGCGCGAGCATTTCATCACGCGGAACGGCGCCATCGGGTTTGCCGCGCGAAAAGGCGAAGCCTGCCGATGTCGTGGCGAGTGCTTTGAATCCGAGTCGTTCCAAATAAATCGCTGTTCCGATATCCCATGGGTTTGGAAGCACGAAACATCCGGATTCGTGCATCGCGCGAAACTTTGCAACGACAGAGAGATTCTGTGACCGCGCCATGCCGTACCTTAGGCGAATCCGAGCCAGGCGCGAGTGAGCTGATACTCACCGCGATTAGCGATTCGAACGCAACATCAATGCTTTCGGCATCCGCGTGACGGTTCGTATTCGAATCTTTATTACAGCGGCAATCTGGCCGCCCGGCCGGAAACAAAACGCGACTCGGGAAGCTGATCGCCGCCCCAAACCTTAACAGAAAGGGGAAAACATGAAAAAAGTATTCTTGAGCATTGCCCTGGCAATGGTGGCGTCATTTGCGTGGGGGCAGACCATACGGCAGCCGCTTATGAAGACACAGGAGTTGCCGCAGCAATCGCGGCAACGGACCACTACCACCACCGCAACCACGACAGAAGCCAATGGGACAATTACACAGTACACTCCTGGAAGCGCGATAGTCCTTAAAGAAACCACCGGCCCGGTGCGTTATCGTTTCGGCAAGACCGTCACATATGTGACGCGAAGCGGCAGGGTCCTGGATGGACAGATGGTGAGAACCAAAATCAAAGTCGGCGTTCCGGTCCGGGTCCACTTTATAGGCACCGGCACTAACCAAGTCGTCGATCGCGTTATCTTGGAGGAGGACTGATATTCAGTCTCGTTTGTGTCCATCGCGCCTTTTCGTTCCGCGTGGTGAGCGGAACGGAGAGGCGTGTTTTGTTTTCTCGCGCTGTAGCGCCTGACATCCGCTACAAACTGAAGTGTGACCGCCGGGAGTCCAAAAACCCAGTGTGCTGCAATGAGAGACCAGACTCATTTCGACCCAGCACGGACGGATTTCCAGGCCTGTCGCAGTGGGCCTTGAGGACCGTAGATCGGATCGTAATCCGGAATTGGCAGAGTCGCGATATTGTGATCGGCTTGTGGGCGCTCGCCAGGCAGACCCCGAAGCAAATCCCACTCGCGTCCATCAGGGTAGGCTCCAACAACTGCAAAGTCCGCGCTGGAGCCAATATTCTGGTGAGCTTCACCTGCTGGAATTACGATCACATCACCGGCATGCACCTCGACGTTCTTGCCATGCTTGCCGCCGAGTCGCAGGGTCGCCGTGCCGCCATAAACGCCAAGGACTTCATGCGTCGTGCTGTGATAATGGGCGAAGGAATAGACACCGTTTCGCCACGAATTGGTCCAATCATTCTCAGCAAAACGTTGTTCAACAACAGAAGCGCGATCTCCCGCCTCTGTCATGAATGCTTGTCGATACAATAGTACCGGCAGGACACTATTTTGGAAAACGCCGTCGTCTTTAAAACTGAACTGCTCCGGCTCAACGAATTCCAGCTGTTTCGCCACGGGACGGGCTTGCATGTGTAACGCAATATCGCGCGAGCACAGAGAACCGGTTGTCTTCTATCAAATATTGTCTTAAGCAATTCGCGTATTGCCTTTGCGATTAGCGAGCATATGGCAGACGCGTAGTGTTCAAGCTGCCATGCAAGAATCAGCAGGCGTGTCTCAATTGGTCGAGCATCTTTTCCGTCATGAGTCGGGAAAAATGGTGGCGACGCTGACCGGCATTTTCGGGATCGAGCATTTGAACCTGGCTGAAGACGTGGTGCAGGAAGCGCTGGCGCGCGCGTTGCAGACGTGGCCATACCGCGGGATCCCGGAAAATCCTGCCGCTTGGATCATGCGCGCGTCCCGCAATCTCGCGCTCGACGTCGTCCGGCGCGAAAAAGTTTTCCGTGCGAAAGAACCCGAAATCGCGCGATTGATGGAGCGTGACGGGTCCGCACCTGAAGCCGCAATTTTTTCCGAACACGAAATTGCGGACGATCGATTACGGATGATGTTCGTGTGCTGCCATCCAGTCATTCCGCCGGAAGCGCAGGTGCCGCTCGCGTTGAAAACACTCTGCGGTTTCAGCGTGACGGAAATCAGTCATGCATTCCTGACGACCGAAGCAGCAATTGCAAAGCGACTGACTCGTGCAAAACAAAAAATCCAGGAAGCGCAGGTTCCATTTGAGATTCCAACAGGTGACGAGTTGACGCGGCGACTCGACAGCGTCCTGCAATCGCTCTACCTGCTGTTCAACGAAGGTTACAAAGCGTCCAGCGGCGAAAACCTCGTGCGCGAAGAACTCTGCGACGAGGCTATCCGTCTCACGGAATTGCTGGAGCAACATCGTACCAGCAACCAGCCCAAGACGCATGCCTTGCTTGCGCTGATGCTGTTGAATGCCGCGCGGATTCCAGCCCGGCAAGACAATGAAGGGAATCTGCTTCGACTCAAAGAACAGGACCGAGCGGTGTGGGATCAGACGATGATCGCGCGGGGGATGTTTCACCTCCACGAATCGGCTGCGGGTACCGACATCAGCGAATATCATCTTCAAGCGGGGATCGCCGCGTGTCACGCCACCGCAATCGATTATAAATCGACCGATTGGGCCAAGATTCTTTCGCTCTATGATCGATTGATCGAGTTCGATGATTCGCCCGTGGTGGCGCTCAATCGTGCGGTGGCTGTCGCAAATGTTCACGGCCCGGAGACGGGATTACAAACACTCCGCGCCATACGCAGCCGCGAAAAATTAGATTCCTACTACCTATTCTACTCCGTCTTCGGCGAGCTCGAGATGCGATTGAACAATAATGCAGTTGCTGCCGAACAATTCCGGAAAGCGTTTGAACTGGCCGAGACCAAATCGGAGCGAGCGTTCCTTTTGAAACGACTGCAGCGCTGCGTCGACGGCCAGATCGCTTGACCAGGAAAATTTTGTCCTAAATCGGAGGGCTCTTTCGTCGTATCTCTGACAGAACTAAAAATCACACATCAACAGAAAGACAAAACATGAGCAAGTCAGAGAAGAAACAGGCTGCGAGCATCGTTTGGTTCGAAATCCCGGCCGATGACGTCGAACGCGCGAGAAAATTTTACGGCGACTTATTTGACTGGAAAATTGAGAGGTTCCCAGGACCCCAGGAGTATTGGCACATTGATACCGGTGGCGGCGACGATACTCCCGATGGGGCGCTCAAGAAACGTAAACAACCGCAAGAGCCGATTACCAACTACGTCAGCGTAAATTCAGTCACCGAGTTCTCCAAAAAAATCGAGAAACTCGGTGGTAAAATCTGCATGGCGAAGACAGCCGTGCCGCAAATGGGTTATTTCGGCGTGTGCCAGGACACCGAGGGTAACCCGTTTGGAATTTGGCAGAGCGACCTGAACGCGAAATAATTTGTCCTAAACTCGGTCACCCGTTCGTCGTATTTCTGAAAGCGAGAAAAACAATCAATCATCAACTAAAAACTAATATGAACACACAAAATCAGAATGGATATATGCTGCTGTTTCGCGGAAACGACTGGTACAAGAGCCTTTCGCCCGAAGAAACACAGAAAGTCACAGACCAATGGATGGCCTGGTTCAGGCGGCTGACCGACCAAGGCAAAGCCGTCGCCGGCAACCCGCTCGAGCGCGAAGGCAAAATCGTCTCGGGCAAAAACCGCGTGGTGTCTGATGGACCATTTGCTGAATCGAAAGAAGCGATCGGTGGCTACTTTTTGCTCGACGTCGGCAGTCTCGATGAAGCGGTGGCGATCGCGCAGGAATGCCCTGGTCTGCCGTACGGCATTCGGGTGGAAGTCAGACCTGTGGCGGCTGAGTGTCCGCTTGCGAGCGAACTCAAGCGCGAAGCCGAGTTCGCTACGGTCTGAGCAAAGCCCAGATCGTCACGCAAAGATCGACAAACGAAGGCGTCGTATCTGCCCGGTTTGTCTTGCGAACGTGGGGTTCATCGCGGCGAGCGCGACGTCAGCAAGCGGGTTGACCGCGCTCGCCGTGGGAAATTTTTTTCTAAATGCGACCGAAATCATCAAACAAACGAAACTGGAGAAATACAAAATGAAAACCGAGACATTGGAACGAAAAACAGACAAAAGCGAAGTGAATCCTAAAGTGGTGTCAGAACCTGAATGGCTAGTTGCGCGCAAGGATTTGCTAACGCGCGAGAGGGAGCTGACACGATTGCGCGACGAAGTGAGTCGCCATCGCCGTGAACTGCCGTGGGTTAAGATCGACAAGGAATATATCTTCGACGGACCAGATGGCAGGCAAACCCTGGCCGATCTCTTCGACGGTCGCAGCCAATTGATTGTTTATCATTTTATGCTCGGCCCTGGGTGGGAGGAGGGATGCAAAAGCTGTTCGT
>QHOK01000093.1 GCA_003218755.1 Verrucomicrobiota bacterium | reverse complement strand
ATCGCAAACATGAAGAGCGACAGCGCCGCGAAGTACCGGGACTTACCTTCGTCATCTCGCATGTAACCGAGCGAATAGATGTGAATGACGGCCCCAACAGCGGAAACGAGAACGGCCATTGTTCTGCTCAACTGATCCAGCGTCAGGCCAAGCGGCACTTGCAAGGCGCCACTGATATCGATCCATGTGAACTCAGCCGCGGCGACAGTTCGGTGTGCAAAGATCAAACAACTACAGATAAAACTTACAAGCACCGCGGCGATTGAGATTGAACTGCTCACTCCTTTCCATCGAAGCGTAAACAGCGTGATAACAGTCGCGCTAACCAACGGCGCGAGCAGGATTACCCAGGGAACAATCATTTTTGGCCCACTAAACACACGAAAAGACGCGAAATTTTTAGAGTTGGAGATCGACAGGTTCCTGGTTTCTGGGGAGCAGACGCTCGTACTCCATCGTGGGGTAATGACCGAAGTTGACGAGTAAACCCAATTTGCAGCCGGTCGCGCTAAGATAATTCAGGACCTGCGCGCGATGTTCATCGCACAATTCAGAGACGGCTTTGATATCCAGAATAATCTTATCGTAGCAAATAAAATCAGGACTGAATGTTTGGATTAAAGTGCGGCCGCGATATTGCAATGTCTGCGATGGTTTCGACAAAAATGGAATTCGCTGGAATTCCAGCTCAATCTCCAGACACTCATGATAAACGGGCTCGAGAAATCCGCAGCCCTTGTCGCGGTAAACCGCAAAGCACGCCCCGATAATTGCGTAGCTTTCGTCTTTGTAAATCAATTCTGTTCTCTCTTCCTTTCGTGTCATTTCGTGTGTTTCGTGGGCTAGAATTTCAAGCTGCTAATGTCTTTTACGTCCGTCGTCTGCCTTGCGCGAAACAGGGCGACGAGAATGGCAAGGCCCACGGCTACTTCGGCAGCTGCCACTGTGATGATGAAAAAGACGAAGACCTGCGCGTTGTAATTGGGCAGACCGCTTGGATCGACACGGAATCGCGAAAACGCAACGAGCGACAAGTTTGCCGCATTCAACGTCAACTCCAGTGACATGAGAATGATGATGAGATTGCGCCGCAACATCACTCCGGCGAACCCAATTGAAAAAAGAATGGCACTTACGAGGAGATAATCGCCGAGTGTGATCATTCTATCGAGGCTCGCGTTTGCTCAAAAGCACCACGCCAACGGTCGCCACCAGCACAAGAACACCGACGATTTGAAACGGCAGATTGTAGTTGCGAAAAAGGGCTGCGCCGATGTTCCGCACATCATCAGTTGTCGATGCCGAGAGCGGCGGAAAAGTCTGTCGCGCGGCTTCGAAGCGCCCGATCGTAACGGCAATCTGAATGAGGAGAATGATGGCGACGCCGATGCCTCCTGCGGATGCCAGCGTATTGATTCGACGCTGTTCTTCGGCTTGCAGATTGAGAAGCATGATTATGAAAAGAAAGAGCACCATTACGGCGCCCGCATAAACCAGCACCTGAATGATGCCGACAAAGTAGGCGTTGAGCGACATGAACAGCGCGGAGAGCCCCAGGAATGAAACGACCAAGCTAAGGGCACTGGCGACGGGATTACGATTGATGACGACCGCTGCGCCGAAAATCAGCGTCATCAGTGCAAAGAACCAAAATAGAAATGGCGACATCATCGATTGCGGATCGCGGATTGCGGGTTGCGGAAATAAGGACGGTCGACGCGTCGAGAATCAGCAACTGGCGATTGGCAATTGGCAATCTTGCTCATTTCTTTTCGTTCCATTTCAACACGACGCCGTGCATTACTCCGCCGATTTCGAGCAGCTTCTCCTTGTGATGCACCATTTCCGCGCGCGTGAAGCCAGTGATGGCATAATCTTTCCGGAGGTAAATCGCCTGTTCGGGGCAAACCTCCTCACACATCCCGCAAAAAATGCAGCGGATCATATCGATATCGAATTGCTCCGGATATTTCTCGACCTTGGCGAACCGATCTGTTGACGGGATTTCGCCGGGAATAATCTTGATCGCGCGTGGCGGACAAATGAATTCGCAGAGCTGACAGGCGACGCAACGCACACGGCCATCCTCATCCCGCACCAGGGCTGGCGCGCCGCGGTAGTGGTCCGGCAGGCTGCTGTCCCATTTTTGCTCGGGATATTGCATGGTGACTTTGGTGCGTCCGAGCAGCATGTTCTTGAAATGCTTAAACGTGATGGCCAGACCGGCGACGATTGCGGGCAGATACAATCGCTCGCGCCAGTTCAGTTTTGGTCGTGGAACAGTGATGGCCATGTTTAATCTATCTCTACCTCTTCCTCTTCGTCTGCTTGCTCACCATATTCGCCTGCGTCTTCAGCGATCCGGCAACCCAGTTGATCCAGCATTGTGAACAGCATTCTTACGATCTCTTCCAGGATCGCTTTGCCTCTGATAGTCGCATCGGGTGGACAGCGGCGGCCCGCCACAAGAAGATCGAGACATGCAGCGGATTCCAAGGCTGAACCGTGTGCGATTTGGAAGAATCGGGCGCGGTTCTTGCGCGAGAACTTGCCGTTTCCCTCAGCGATATTCAAAGCGATGCTATCGCCAGCGCGCTCCAGATGATCGCGAGTAGATGTCCTTTTGGTTAACGATTCAATTAGATCTTGTGACCAGCCGGCGAATTCTAATGCTCGTTGGTAAACCGTCAGCTTCTCGTGATGGAATGGCATAGGAAGGTTAGATTAAGAGGGAGAGGAAGAGGAAGATTAGATTCCAGCGTAAGCAAGAATTGCTGCGACAACGAAAATATTCACGAGCGCGATCTCGAAAAAGAACAGCCAGCCGAGGCGCATCAGTTGATCATAACGAAAACGGGGCAACGTCCAGCGTACCCACATGAAGATGAAGATCATCAATGAGACTTTGGTGAAGAAGACTGCGATGTTGATCAGGCCGAAGATCCATCCGTGCGAGCCGTCGGGAATTCCCGGGAAATGCCAGCCCCCGAAGAATAACGTGACGATGATAGCCGAGCCGGTGATCATCGCGGCATATTCGCCGAGAAAATACAAGGCGAACTTCATGGAGCTATATTCGGTGTTGTAACCGCCAGCGAGCTCCTGTTCGGCTTCGGGGAGATCAAATGGCAGGCGGTTTGTCTCTGCAAACATTGCGATCATGAATACGAGGAAGGAAATGATCATGGGAACGGCGAGCAGCCATTTCCACGGGTTCGTCCAATCGCCGACAAAAGGTAGGATGAACCATCCATGTTCAATCTGGTAACGCACCACGCTGGTCAGGCGTAAATTTCCAACCAGGAGAAAAACCGGAATGACTGCTAGCCCAAGCGAAAGTTCGTACGAAAGCATTTGCGCGCTGGAACGGATTCCGCCGAGGAATGGATATTTGGAATTCGATGCCCAACCGCCAATGACGATTCCGTAAACGCCCAGCGATGCGATGGCGAAGACAAACAGAATCCCTATGTTCACATCCGCGATGACCATCGGAACGCCGAAGAGAGTGCTGCCAAACGGGACCACCGCGATCGTAATGATGGCCGGCATCACGGCCAGGCATGGAGCGAGCCAATAATAAAACGTGTTCGCCGCTCGCGGCGTGAAATCTTCTTTCAGCAGCAGCTTGAACATGTCTGCGACAGGTTGAAAAACCCCGGCAGGTCCGACGCGATTCGGTCCCAGCCGATCCTGAATAAACGCGCTGACGCGTCGCTCGGCGTAAACCGCATAGGAAACCATGGTCAGAATTACTACGAGGATGCCGACGATTTTCAGCAGTGACGTGACGACGAAGGCAAAATCCATCTCAGTGTGAGCGGACTGCGCGGCGCCTTGCCTGGATCGCGACGGCTTGCTCGATGTTTTCTTCGTCGCTGGGATGCATCGGCGGTAGTTCTTCTATTTGCAGGATGTGCACGCCGAGGTCGCCGACGTCACCCGAGGACAACCCGGCGAATTGCGGAACGGTTTCGCTGATCCGGCGAAACACATCTTCGATTGAAGGAAGCGAGTCGCCTCCGCCGATTGCCTGGAGCAAATCACGCAAAATTTCCCAATCATCGCACGCGTTCCCGGGCGGCCGCACGGCGCGATTCAGTCGTTGCAATCGACCTTTCCCGTTGATCATTGAGCCGCGTTTTTCGGCGAAACCGCACGCAGGTAGAACGACGGTCGCTCTCTCGGTTGCCTCGTGAGACAGAACATTCATCGCGATGAATACAGGGAGCTGCGCGAGCTGTTCGACTGAAATGCCCAAATGCATCGCGTTTTCCTTTAACATCACCAGCGCTTTGATTTGTCCGGATTTCACTGCCTCAGCGATTGCGATGAGTTTTGCGCCGGGCTCAGACGTCGATCCAAGAATGAGCCGCGCGCCGTTGGTATTCGGATTGCGATCCTCGCTTAGCAAAATGTCGTCGCCCGGACCGCGCCGCGGAACGATATCGATCATCTGCACGCCTAACGACTTCGCCAATTGCGACGTAAGCCAAAGCTCCTCGTTGGTCATCCGACCGGACGCGATGATCGCAATCTCAGGGCCAGCAAATTGTTTTAACTGGAGCGCCGCCTGCCCGATCGCCACTGGCCAATCTGCGGCGACCAGCCTTCCCTCGGAACGAATCTGCGGCTCGAGCAAACGGCTTTCGGCTTCGAGATAGTTGAAGTTCAGCCGCCCAAAATCGCACATCCAGCAGGAATTGACGTGATCGTTTTCTCGCGGTGTTTGGCGATAGATCACGTCCTCGCGACTGCCGATGATGGTGTTGCAGCCGGTAGCGCAACTTGTGCAGATGCTCTTGGTTTCTTTCAAGAACCAGACGCGCATTTTAAAGCGAAAATCCGTCGACGTGAGCGCGCCTACCGGGCAGATGTCGACTGTGTTGAGCGAATAATTATTTTCCAGCCGCTTGCCCGGATGCGCCGTTAGCACGGTGTAACTGCCACGGTCGACGAACCCGAGGACGTCATCGTGTGCGATTTCCTGGCAAAAACGAATGCAGCGCGAGCAGAGAATGCAGCGTTCGTCATCAAGCGTGACTCGCGGACCGATCTGCACATTTTTCGGTTTCTTAACTTTGTTCTCGAGGAAACGCGATTTCGAATCGCCGTAATCGACGCTGAATTCCTGCAAACGGCATTCGCCAGCCTGATCGCAAATCGGGCAATCGAGCGGATGATTGATGAGCAGAAATTCCATCACGCCGCGCTGACATTCCTTCACCAGCGGCGAGTTGGTGCGAACAGCCAGTCCTTCGGAAACGTCCTGAGCACAGGAAATCTGGGGACGCGGCATCCAATTGATGATCGGTTTGCCGTCCGCGCCCAACTCAGGCTTGCGATCCGCGCCCAGCCTTGGAAATCCCATTTCGATCAAACACATCCGGCAATTGCCGGGCGAGCTAAGCTTCTTGTGATAGCAATAGCGCGGCACGAAAACACCGACCTGCGCGCAGGCCTCGATCACGCGCGTGCCCTTGGGAAACTGATGCCACACGCCATCAATCTGGACATTGAACATTGGCGTGCTCGGCTCAGACATATCTAAGGGAAGCAGGAATTCATTAACGAATCAGGAAAGCAGGAAGGCAGGAAATTCATTTAGAAAAGTCGACGGTGCGGTCAGAGCTCGTGCGCTCGCGGCAGAAACGCTTAATGGTTAAAGCAGCGGTCGCGAAGTTAAAAAGCAGACCATCTTGGAGATTTGTTGCTTTGAGATAACTGCGCCCGATTGCGAAATGAATGTCCTCGAGTTCACTGACGGCTTTTAATTCAACGACAATTTTGCCTTCGACAAGGAAGTCCAAACGGTGTTCGCCAATCTGATGGTCGCGATAAAAGAGCGGCACTGGATACTGCCGGACGAATTGAATGCCGCTCAGCGCAAATTCAACTGCGAGTGCTTCTTCGTATATCGATTCAAGAAAACCGGGTCCTAGTTCGCAATGCACGCGAATCGCGGCAGCTATGATCTGCTGCGTGATTTCGGAATCTCTGAGAATTTTTCCTGCTTTCCTGCTTTCCTGATTCATATTCTAGATTGTTCCTTGAGCGCCGGCTTTTTCCCATCCGGGATCATGCGCGAGCGGGGTGGTCGGAATTTCTTCTTCTTCGATCAATTCTTCCGGGGTGTATTCAGGCGGAAGCGGCGGGGGAATTGGTTTCTGGGCGCGCGCGGCAAACTCCTCTGGAAATTTCTCGACAAAACTCTGGGTTGGCCACGCGCATGCTTCGCCGAAAGCGCAGATCGTACGCCCCGCGATGTTGTCGCCAATGGTCTTGAGCGTTTTCGGATCTTCCACAACTCCGCCGCCACGCAACATGCGGTCGGTGATTTTCTTCATCCAAAGCGAACCCTCCCGACAGGGTGTGCATTGGCCACAGCTTTCGTGCGCGTAGAACTCGTTGACGTTGTTCAGCACCCAAATCATGTCGCGTGAATCGTCGAGCACCATCACGCCGCCGGAACCGGCCATGGAACCTGCCGCTGTCAGTGAATCGAAATCCATTGGGATCTCATCAATCGACATTTCTCGTTCGATTGTCGACCCGTCCGATTGCCTGTGCTTGAGCTTGAATTTCTCATCGGCGCGCAAAACTTTCGCGGAGCTGCCGCCCGGAATGACCGCCTTTAACTTCCGGCCGGGTCTTAAGCCGCCAGCCATCTCGTAAATCAGCTGACCCATCGTGACCGCACCGACTTCGATCTCGAAGTAGCCCGGTCGCTGGACGTCGCCGCTAACACAGACAATCCGCGTGCCGGTGTTGTTAGCTCGGCCAAGGCGCGCATATTCCGCGCCGCCCATCGCGATGATGTGTTTTATGTGGCAGAGCGTTTCGACATTGTTGACGATGGTTGGGCACATATAGAGGCCGAGCACTGCTGGAAAGTACGGTGGCTTAATCCGCGGATAACCCCGCTTTCCCTCCAGCGATTCGATAAGACCAGTTTCTTCTCCGCAAATGTAAGCGCCAGCGCCGCGATGAACGTAAACCTCTACGTCGAATCCCGAGCCGAGAATATTTTTCCCAAGAAAATTATGTGCGCCTGCCTCTTCGATGGCACGTTCGAGAATTTTCGCGCCCTCCGGGAATTCGCCTCGTATGTAGATGTACGCTGTGTGGGCATTTAGCGCGTAACATGAAATCAGAATTCCTTCGAGCAGTTGGTGCGGATCTTCGTGGATGATGTAACGATCCTTGAACGTGCCCGGCTCGGATTCATCGGCGTTGCAAATCAAATAGACTGGCCGTTTTTCGTCCGGTTTGATAAAGCTCCATTTCAAGCCACAGGAAAATCCGGCCCCGCCGCGGCCGCGCAGGCCGGAGTTTTTGACTTTATTGACGATGTCACCGCGCGACATGGTCAGCGCTTGCTTCAGTTGTTCGTAACCGCCATCACGGAGGTAAGAGTCGATTTCGGTCGTCCAATCCGGGCGTCCGATGTTTTTGTAAATTAGACGGTGCTCGAGAGAGTGGGGAGGAGATCGAAGTTGCGGATTGCGGATTGCGGATTGCGGATTGCGGACAAGGTTGGCTGCAGAATTTGGATCGACGTTCTCGTGCACTTGTTCGCCGATCATGCACACTGGCGCGGTGTGGCAGCTTGCCAGGCATTCGACAAACTCGACACTGTAATTTCCGTCGGCACTGACCGTAATCGGATTGTGCATTCCGTCGCCGTCAGGCGGGCGTTGGATACCAAAGGTCGTGCACAAGTTTTCCATCAACTCAAAGCCGCCGGCCATCGCGCAACTAAGTGTGCGGCAGCCGCGGATGTGGGTTTTGCCCGGCGGCTGCTCTCGAAACATTGGGTAGAAGGTCACCAGCTCGAGAATATTGATCGGTTGCAAGCCGAGCTTTCCCGCGATCCACAGTACGGCCTCCTCGCTGATGAACCCGAAGTGTTCCTGCCACAAATGCAACAGCGGCATGGCCGCGCTTCTCCGGTGGTCACTCGGATAGCGCGCGACCGCCTCGTCCATTTTCCGCTCCAGCTCGGCGGGAATGCGTATGCTCGTCGAGACTGTCACCTGGGAGAGTAATCCGCTACAGCAGATTAATCGGACAACGTGCTGTCTTTCGACTGCACTTTGTCGTCCTTGAAAACGATTGTGACCGTGTCTTTGCCCTGCCGATAAACGTAAGTTGTTTTTTTCATGATCACGAAATCCTCAGCAGTAAGCGAAGTGGGGGGCCCCAGAATCGATTCCACCTGCTTTTTCGACATTCCCTCTGTTACCTGATCGACATTCGCCTTTGTGATGCGTTTGCCGGAACAGGAAATGCCGAGCATGAGCAGGAGCACGAGCGCGAATCTCGAGACCGATTGCAAGATTGACATGGTTATCTGTCGCATTCGCCCATGACGAAGTCCAGACTGCCCAACACCGCCGGCACATCGCTGACCATGCAGCCTGGCAGAAGCTCGGGCAGGATACTCAGATTCACAAACGACGGCGCGCGAATTTTCAACCGATACGGCACGCCGCCACCTCTGCTGGTAATGTAAAAGCCAAGCTCGCCTTTGGGATTTTCGGCTGCGAAATAGACTTCGCCGGGTGGCGCATCGAGCCCTTCGGTCACCACGATGAAATGATGGATCAATTCCTCCATCTTTGTCATCACGTGCGATTTCGGAGGAGTCATGTTCTTCCAGTCTGCGACGTTTATCGATCCGCTGGGAAGTTTATCGATCACCTGCCGTAGGATTCGGACGCTCTGGCGCATTTCCTCGATCCGCACCAGATACCGATCGTAACAATCGCCCACGCTGCCGATCACCACGTCGAAATCGTATTTCTCATAATCGAGGTAGGGGTGTTTGCGCCGCAAATCGTGTTCGACCCCGCTCCCGCGCAGATTAGGACCGGAGAGGGCGTATGCAATCGCACGTTCCTTCGATATGATGCCGATGTCTTTGGTCCGATCGACAAAAATTTTGTTCCGAGTCAGCAACCTGTCGCACTCGTTCAGGCTTGGCCCGAAACCGTCGAGGAACTCCTTCAGTCGCCGAATGAAGCCGTCGGGCAGATCGCGGATTTGCCCGCCCACGCGCGTGTACGACGTGGTAAAGCGGGCGCCCGTAAGCAACTCGAAAAGATCGTAAAGTTTTTCGCGCTCGGTGAATGTGTAGAGAAAGACCGTCATCGCGCCGAGATCGAGCGCCATGGCGCCAACGCCCAGCAGATGCGAGGAGATCCGCGACGTTTCACAGCAAATGGTCCGAATCGCTTTTCCGCGCGGTGGAACCTCCCAGCCCATCAGTTTTTCAACTGCCAGCGCGTAGGCCACGTTATTTGAAAGTGGCGCGAGATAATCGAGCCGGTCGGTATAAGGAACAAACTGATTGTATTGCATGTTCTCGGCGATTTTCTCGTCCCCGCGATGCAGAAAACCAATGTCCGGCGTAGCCTTTGTAATGATTTCGCCGTCGAGTTCGAGCACGAGCCGCAAAACGCCGTGCGTGGCCGGATGCGATGGCCCCATGTTGAGCACTATTTTCTCGCCGATATCATTGTCATCGGGCTGTCGCAGCGCTGCCTCGACTGCAGCCACTCGCGTGACTGGATCGGGTGATTCAATTTCGCGGACCGTAAATGGCATTGAAAAAGTTACAAAGTTAAGAGGGTTACAACGTTAAAACGGATAACGTTTACGCTCGCGAGTGAGCCACCGCGCGCAAGCAATTTCCGCGGGCGCATTTTCTCGACAGCACAAACGCACAATCCCGCTCGCGCCCCTGGCGGAACGCGATTAACTAGAAGATCATGCCGAAAAAAATCGCACTGCTCTTCGCAGGCCAGGGCGCACAAGGCGTTGGGATGGGACGCGAACTTGCGGAGAACTTTCCACTCGCGCACAACTTGTGTGCGCAAGCTGATGAAATCCTCGGCCGGCAGTTGACTGAGATTATGTGGAACGGGCCGGCGGAGACGCTGACGACGACATCGAATTGCCAGCCTGCCTTGTACCTGCATTCACTGGCGGCGCTGGCGGTAGTTCGCCAATTGTTGGGCGATTTTCCAATCGATTGTGCAGCCGGCCTATCTCTCGGGGAAATGACTGCGCACGCGGCAGCGGGCACGTTCGATTTCGCGAGCGGGCTGAAACTTGTGCAGAAGCGTGGTGAATTCATGGACGAAGCCTGCGCGGCAACTCTTGGCGGCATGGCAGCGATGATCGGCGGGCAGGAGAATGATGTTCGGCGACTGGCTGCCGACGAAGATGTCGATGTCGCCAATATTAATTCCCCAGGACAAATCGTAATTTCCGGCGAACTCGCCAAGGTCGAGGCGGCGGTTGGCGTAGCTAAGGAATACGGCATTCGGCGCGCAACGATGTTAAATGTCGCTGGCGCGTATCATTCACGATTAATGGAAAGCGCTTACCGCAAGTTGGGGGAAGTGTTGCTCGAGGTAGAGATGCAAATTCCACAATTCTCTATCATCAGCAATGTCACCGGCGAAGAGGTCGACACACTTCAGGAAATTCGGCGCACATTGCAGGAGCAGGTGACAGCGACGGTTCGCTGGTACGATTGCATGCAGCGGATGCTGGCGCGCGGTTGCGAATTCTTTATCGAGTTGGGACCGGGCAATGTGCTTGGAGGTTTGCTACTGCGCACACAAAAAGGTTTGAACGTGATGTCGGTTAGCGACGTGGAATCTGCGCACCGTTGCGCCACGCAAATGCGCGCCGTCTTGGCGTAGCATCAGGGGAAAGGGATGCTGCGTGTTCTGTTAGTGCGTGCGTATGGGATGACACCGCTACTAGGTGCCACAGCAAGTGGCAATGCTGAATAAATCGCATTGCCTATCTGCCACTCAGATGACAACAGAATCTGATCACCTAACTTCCTCTATGACACTCTCCCAACGGATCGACGCGGATCTTAAAGAGGCGATGCGCGCCAAGGATACGACCAAGCTGAGCGTTCTGCGTATGCTAAAATCTGCTTTGAAGTACGGCGCGATTGCAAAATCAGGCGCAGAAGCGGAGCTGAGCGACGCTGAAGCCGCGCAAGTCATCCGCAAGCAGGCGAAACAACGCCAGGATTCCATCGAAAGTTTTGAAAAAGGCGGCCGTGCGGAATTGGCCGAGAAAGAGAAGGAAGAACTGGCAATCCTCATTGCGTATTTGCCACAGGCGATGAGCGCAGATGAGGTGGCGAATGTGGTGCGGGAAACGATCGGCGAGATCGGGGCCACATCGAAAGCCCAGATGGGCTCGGTGATGAAAGCGTTACAAGCGAAGGTCACCGGTCGCGTGGACGGCAAAACGCTGAGCGCGGAAGTGCAGAAGCAACTTTCGTGATTCGTTAGAGCGTTAACAATGGCGTCCGCATCAACCGTTCAACCCTTCAACCTTATGCTGAGCGCCATCATCGTCGCTGCCGGTGACAGCCGCCGCATGGGTTTCGACAAATTGTTTGCCACCGTTGCAGGAGAATTAGTGATCGCGCACGCGATCCGCGCGTTCGACCGCGCCAGTTCTGTTGATGAAATCATTGTCGTTGCGCGTGAAGAACGCCATGATGAGATCAGAAAAATCGCTCGCGATGCCGGTTTTGAAAAAGTCGATTCAATTCTCGCAGGCGGCGAACGCCGGCAAGACTCTGTGCGCGCCGGTCTGCATCACATCCATCGCGATGCGAAATACGTTGCCGTGCATGACGCCGCGCGTCCGTTGACTACACCCGAACAAATCGAGCGCGTTTTCCGGCAATCCGAGATCCACGGAGCTGCCGTACTGGCCGAGCCAGTTAACGACACGTTGAAGCGCGCAGATGCCGATCTTCTCATCAACGCGCCGGTGGATCGACACCAACTCTATGCGATGCAAACGCCGCAAATTTTCCAACGGCAGTTAATCGAGGAGGCGTATCGCGCTGTTTACGCAGAAAATATTTCCGTAACTGACGAGGTCTCAGCCGTCGAGCGACTCGGTCGCAAGGTGGTTCTCGTTGTCAACGATGATTTCAATTTCAAAATCACCTATCCGCGAGATTTACAAATAGCCGAATTCGTCATTCAGCAAAGAGCAGACCGTTCATAAGATCGACATCAACTTTTCAAAGCTGGACAACTAACAATCAGACTGAGAAACTAGCGGGCCTTGGCGCAGCGTTGCATTACGAATATGTTGGCTGAGGCGAAGTCGAATCTCCCGCTGGAAATCGCACACGTCTTGTTTATTGACATTGTGGGTTATTCGAAACTGTTGATCGACGACCAGCACGATGCCCAGCAGCAGCTTAGCCGAATCGTACGAAGCACGAATGAATTCCGTGTAGCTGAAAGGGACGGAAAATTAGTGCGGCTGCCCACCGGCGACGGAATGGCGCTTGTTTTCTTCAGTAATCCCGAGGCACCGGTTCAATGCGCGACGGAGATCACCAAGGCTTTAAAAAATAATCCGACATTCGAACTGCGGATGGGCATCCACAGCGGCGCAGTGAGTGGTGTTACGGATGTCAATGAAAGGTCGAACGTCGCCGGTGCGGGAAGTTCTCTGCGAATAAACTGATCAGTGCAAAGCCGCGTAGAAGTCAAGGCAATCGATGCACCTGTCCCCAGTGCTACAGCGTTGCAGGAGGGGAAGCGTTCTGGAACCTTTACGCGGCAAAGCCGCTGGATTTTGGCGTCGCGCGAGGAGCTGAATGGCGGCGCTATTGCGTGGAGCGAAATTTGCGGATCGGAATGCATCGCGCGATTGCTCTCGCGAAAAGGATTTCGCTGTGCGGAGGAAGTTGAAAACTTCCTCCGCCCGCGCCTCAGTTCGCTGAGCGATCCATTTTTGCTGCCGCAAATGGAAACGGCGGTTTCTCGTATTCTCGCTGCACTGGACCAACACGAACGCATTGTGCTCTTCGGCGATTACGATGTAGATGGGGTGACTTCGCTTGCGTTGCTCGCGGAAATGTTGCGCGCATACGGTGGCGCGCCGGAACTGTTTCTGCCCTTGCGCATGGAGGAGGGCTACGGCTTGAGCCGCGAAAGTGTCGAGCGTTGTCTCGAACAATATCGGCCGCAATTGCTCATGGCCGTCGATTGCGGGACCGCTTCTGTGACTGAGATTGCCGAGTTTAAGAGACGCGGCGTGGACGTGATCGTGCTCGATCATCATGAGCCGAAGTCCGCGTTGCCTAATTGCGTTGCAATCCTTAATCCAAAAGTGACGCAGTGCGGCATGGAATATCTGTGCAGTGTCGGAGTCGTTTTCAAACTTTGTCACGCGCTGCTCAAGACGCGGCCATTGCCCGGATTCGATTTGAAATCAAAGCTCGATCTTGTGGCGCTCGGCACGGTCGCGGACATCGTGCCGCTGCGTGGCGAGAACCGCGTTCTGGTTCAGCGCGGGGCGATCGAGATCGCGCGGACCTTGCGTATCGGCCTGAGAAAATTAATGCAAGTCGCCGGAGTTCGTGCGCCAATCTTGCCCGAAGATATTGGCTACCGCCTTGGCCCGCGACTGAATGCGGCGGGGCGGTTGAGCACGGCGGAGAAATCTTTGCGACTGCTCCTCACGCAGGACGAAGGCGAAGCAGCAGTGCTCGCGGCGGAGCTGGATCAACAAAACCGCGAACGCCAGCAAGTGGAAACAGAAATCTTTGTTGCAGCGACAGACAAGATCAACGGGGAGTTCGATCCTGCGCGTGATGCTGCCATAGTGGCGGGCGCGCGCGGCTGGCATCCGGGAGTGCTCGGCATCGTGGCGTCACGGATCGTTCGAAAATACCATCGGCCGGCCATTGTGATCGGTTTCGATGAGAAGGGAATCGGCAAAGGAAGTGGGCGAAGTATCGAAGGGTTGAATATGGTCGAAGCGCTGAATCGTTGCGCTGACAGCCTCGACAAATACGGCGGACACGAAATGGCGGCGGGACTGGCAGTGCGCGAGGAAAATTTCGATCGTTTTGCCGAAAGGTTTCGCAGCATCGCGCGCGAGTTGCTTTCCGAAGAAGCATTGCAGCCCTGCCTGCGACTGGATCATGAGCTCGCGTTCACTGAGGTCGATGTCGAATTTCTGCGCTGGCACGAAATGTTGCAGCCGTTCGGAAATGGAAATCCGCAGCCGCTTTTCTTTGCGCGCGAAATCGAGCCCGTCGCGCCGCCGCGCGTCGTGAACGAAAAACATCTCATCTTTCGTCTCCGCCAGGGTGATCACCATCGCCGGGCCGTTTATTTTGACGGTATGGCAAATCAATTGCCGCCGCCGCCGTGGGATATCGCATTCCGAATTCGCGCGGATGAGTATGGCGGTGAGACATTAGTTGCCATGCAAATTGAAGCGGTGCGGCAAGCTGCGCCGATCGAATGAACGAGCTCCCTAAAGAAAAAGTTCGTGACGGCGAGGGCGCCGTCACCAGCACGCGAGGCGCGTGCGCTCCCCAGATCGGAATGTCGCAATCATTGTCGGAACTCAATTGGATCCCGCGCCCGAAACTCCTGGCACTGCGGCGTCTCGGGATTGAGACGGTGGAAGATTTGCTCACTCATTTTCCGCGCCGCCACGAAGATCGCACCGAGTTCCCGCGTTTTCCGCGCGAAGAAAGCGAGGTTCCGGTTTGTCTTTGCGGCGAGGTGATCAAAACTTCGCTGCGCCGTTTTGGTGGATGGAAAAAAATCTTTGAAGCCACGCTGCAAGAATCACAGGCAAACGCGCTGAGTGAACCGCTGGTGTGCCGATGGTTCAACCTGCATTACGTGCAGAAGATGATCGCAACCGGCCAGCGCATCGTTGTTTTTGGAAAGCCGCGCCTGCGCGGGAAGCGAATTTGCATGGATCATCCGGAGTTCGAGGTCATCGAGAACGATGAAGAAATCTCGATCCATTTCCGCAGGATCACTCCAATCTACCCCGCCACTGAGGGCCTTTCGCAGCGCGTGTTGCGCAGCATGGTTTATCGGCTTTTAAATGAGGTTGGTCCCGCGCCTGCGGGATTCGAAACATTATTGCCGCGCCCACTCATGAACCGTGACATGACACGCTCGGCTGCGATTCGGGCAATCCATTTCCCAAACGATTGGCAGGAACGCGATTCCGCCCGCGAACACTTGGTCCTCTCTGAATTTTTTGCGATGCAAATCCTGATTGCATCGCGACGCACGAATGCATCGATTCGCATTGGCCAGGCACACTGCGGGCCCGGCGCGTTGTTCGATAAATTTGTGAAGTCGCTTCCGTTCGAGCTGACTAGAGCACAGCGGAAAGTCACCGCGGAAATCCGGCGCGACCTGGCGGCTGGCCATCCAATGAATCGTTTGCTACAGGGGGACGTTGGTTCAGGCAAAACCTTAGTCGCGATAGCGGCAATGCTTCTGGCGGTTGAAGCCGGATATCAGGCCGCGTTCATGGCGCCGACGCAAATTCTGGCCGAGCAACACTACGATGTCCTGCGGCGCTGGCTCGAGGCGCTGGGCGTGCGCGTTGCATTGCGAACAGCCGCGCGACAGGAACAGAGCGGTCCCTTGCCTTTGTTTGCCGGGAATATGGAAATTCCGGGTAGCGCACGCGTCTCGCGTGGTGGCGACGGCGTCGCGCCGTCGCGGACTTTCCTTGAACGAGAAGCAGCCGGCAGCGCCAGATATTCCCGCCGTCGGCTGCCCCATTTCGAAAAGCCTTGGGCAATTTACGCAGTAACGATTCGCACGAAATCACACCGCTATTTGTCACCAAATGCGCGCACAATCACCCTTGATGCGTTACGGCATTTTCATAAGGAGCGCTACGAATTGTTTGCGGCCTGCGTGATGCCTGATCACGCACATTTGTTGCTTCAACCGTGGCCGAAAAAAAACGACGACAAGCGAAACGTAATCTTCTGGCCTTTGAACGAGCTGTTGCACTCGATCAAATCCTTCTCAGCACATCAGATCAATGAGATCGAAGGGAAAACCGGTGCTGTATGGGAGAAGGAAAGATTTGATGGTTATGCGCGATCGGATCGCGATTTAGAGGAGAAGTTCCACTATATTCTGCGTAACCCTTGGGACTCAGGTCTGGCTCGTCAGGGTGAGGATTATCCGTGGGTCTGGACACAGGATGACGAGTATCGCGAGGAAAGTTCGTTTCGGCGCGACGCCGAAACTAGCACGCGAGACGCGTGCGCTACCCAGATGAGCGCGTGCGAAGAACCACAAATCATCGTCGGAACGCATGCGTTGCTCTACGAGTCCGTTTCGTTTTCGAACCTCGGGCTCGTCGTCATTGATGAGCAGCACAAGTTTGGCGTCGCTCAGCGCGCCAGATTAACAACGCGCGAACCGGCGCCCGACGTGCTGGTGATGACCGCCACGCCGATCCCGCGCACACTCACGATGACAATTTACGGCGACCTCGACGTTTCAACGATCGATGAAATGCCGCGGAACCGGGGCAAAATCGTCACCGCCGCGCGTGATGACTCGAAGCTCAGTGAGGTTCTTACCTTTTTGCGAACTGAACTAGAAAGGGGTCGCCAGCTCTACGTGATTTATCCATTGATCGATGAAAGCGAAAAGTTGGACGTCAAAGCCGCAACAGCGGAGTACGAGCTGTGGCAGCAACGCTTACATCCGTTTCGCTGTGAATTGCTTCACGGCCGAATCGCGCCCATTGAAAAGCAGCAGATCATGGAACGTTTCCGGCGCGGCGAAACGAATGCGTTGATCAGCACGACTGTGCTCGAGGTCGGTGTCGATGTCCCCAATGCCAGCGTGATGCTGATTGAAAACGCGGAGCGTTTTGGTCTGGCCCAATTGCATCAACTTCGGGGACGGATCGGCCGCGCAGAGCATAAATCCTATTGCATCCTGCTAACCTCGGCTCAGGCGAAGGGAGTCTCAGTAAAGCTCGCCGTTCTGGAAAGAACACGTGATGGCTTTGAAGTAGCCGAAGCGGACTGGGAGTTGCGCGGCCCAGGCGATCTGCTGGGCACGGCGCAAAGCGGTCTGCCTGCGCTCAAGATCGGCAACTTGAAGACTGATGCGGATTTAATGCGACGCGCACGCGCGGCCGCGATATCGATCTTCGAGGCAGATCCGCGTCTGGAATGGCCGGAGAATCAACGTTTTCGGCGCCTAATTGTCGAACAACAGGGACGAACTTTTTCCAATGTCAGCTAATGAAAAATCTCGCGAAATTTTTGCTCTTTGTCCTGGTCGTCAGCGCGGGAATTTCCCTGCTGTACGATTACCGTCTTAAACACGGAGGGTTAAAGCTACCGTCGGGTCGGACGCCCGAAAAATACACTCTGGCCTCTGAGCCGAGCGTGGACTCGAAACAAGTCGCTTCGCTCGAGGCCTTGAATCGGGAACGGCGCGCGCTGATTAAAAGCGTGGTCCCATCTGTTGTGGCGGTTAAAACATCGAAAAAGATCGGCATTCGACGCGAGTACGGGCTTGATCCGTTTGAGTTTTTCTTCCCCAATCAGCGAAGGTCGCGGAATCCAAACGATGAAGCGTTGGTGCAGAACGCGCTGGGCTCGGGCGTCATCGTGACGAATGAGGGTCATATTATCACCAACAATCATGTGGTCACCGACAGACAAGGCAATCCGGTTGATCAAATTGAAGTGCAACTAAGCGACGGACGAACACAAAAAGCGCGGTTAATAGGCGCTGATGATCAGGTCGACGTTGCAGTGCTGAAGATCGATGATCCGGGCGTCAAGCCGCTCAAACTTGCTGACTCCGATACGGTGCAACCCGGGGATTTTGTCCTGGCGATCGGTAATCCGCTGGGATTTGAGGAAACTGTGACAGACGGAATCATCAGTTCGAAAGGGCGGCCGAATCGCAGCGATGTTTTCGCTGATTTGCTGCAGACCAATGCGGCAATTAATCCGGGAAACAGCGGTGGCCCGCTAATTAATCTCCGGGGTGAAGTAATTGGCATCAACACTGTGATCGCCTCGACCACTGGCGGCTCGCAGGGCCTGGGTTTCGCGATCCCGTCAAACACGGTACGCATGGCGCTGGAAAGCGTGTTAAAGCAGGGCCGGATCATACGCGGTTACCTTGGGATCCAGACGCGCCCGTTGCAGCCGGGACAAAGCAGCGCGGACAGCGAAGGCGTCGTGGTTGATGGCGTAATGGCGG
>QHOK01000293.1 GCA_003218755.1 Verrucomicrobiota bacterium | reverse complement strand
TTTTTAAATCGAGCCAGCCGAAACCGCGGCCATTCCTCCGAAAGATCGACCCTGACGACGAGGAACCGCTTGTCGTCACGGAAGGAGACGTTGTAACGCGGGCGGTATTCCTTGATCAGTTTGCCTTCCAGTAAAACGGATTCCGCGTCGCTGCGAACGGTATGCGTCTCAAAATCCCACGTCGCCTCCAGCATGGCGCGCGTTTTCAAATCGGCCTGTGCGAGTTTAGACGGCAGGAAGTATGAACTTACGCGTTTGCGCAGGTCGCGCGCCTTACCTACGTAGATCACGCGGTTGAATCGGTCGCGCATCAAGTACACACCAGGCTTGTGCGGCACTTCGTGCACTTTCTTTTGCAAATCGGGTTTCTGTTTTCTTGATGCAGCCATGCGGCCGCAAATTTACGTGAGATGCAGCCAACTGGAAACCCGACCATGCCCGCCCCTACCGGCGGTTATTCGGAATGCCAAATACCTAATGTCGAATGACGGATGTCCAATGACGAAAGAATGACGAATTTCGAATGACGAGGAAAAACAATCAGCGCTTCACATCATTTCGGCCATTCGTGCTTCCTTCGTCATTCGTCATTCGTGCTTCGTCATTACCTACGGTCTTGTCGTTGTGGTAGTCGTTTCCTCGTGCTTGTAAATCGTGGCAGGCTGGCTCAGCACAACTTTCCGCACCACCACCCGGTCGCCAACAGTTGTATAATAGATGGTCGCCGGGAGGTCTGGACGAATGGCGGACCAAGTGACAAGGCGACCTTCGGGATCGAGAATGGTCGTGTCCTTGGTATAGTAATACCGCACGGGCGCCGCATCCGGCGCTGTTCGAAACGTAATGTAATCCGAGTCCGGTGTGTAGGTCACGATGGTGCCCGCAGCGCTGGTGGTTGTCTGCTGAGTCGTCGTCGTGCCAGTCACAGGATCTGTCGTAGTCGTGGTGGTTGTAGTCTCCTGCGCGAGTGCGAACCCAACTGCAGCCGCGTAGATCGCTCCAGCGGCCAAGATTTTCAGCAATCTGGTTTGTTTCATGTTTGTGCCTCTGCTTTCATTAAACGGATGTGCTCGATCGTGCATGTAACCCGATTGTTCCATGCGGGAACTCATCCCATTGCACCTTCATTCGTATATTCCGCCTCGGGTGGTCGTTCCGGATCAGCTGATTCGCAGCCTCGCCTGGGCACTACGTAATTTTTTATGCAGGCTTTACCCGGTTTTCGCGATTTTCTTCCCGAGGACTGCGCGGCGCGAAATTACATCTTTGCTCGCTGGCGCGAAGTTGCCCGTCGCTATTATTGACAAGGGCGAACGCGAAGTCGCACTGCGCCCCGAGCTGACGCCCACGCTTGCGCGTGTGGTTGCGGCACATGAGCGCGAATTCAAGAAACCGCTCAAATGGTTTTCGATCGGGCAATTCTTCCGCTACGAAAAACAGCAGCGCGGTCGTCTGCGGGAGCATTTTCAATTGAATTGCGACATTATCGATGAATCGGATCTCGCGGCAGATATCGAGCTGGTTGCGCTCTGCATCGATGTTCTGCGTACGTTCGGACTGACCGAAAAGGATTTCGTCGTCCGAATCAGC
Source organism: Verrucomicrobiota bacterium (assembly GCA_003218755.1). Lineage (GTDB taxonomy): Bacteria > Verrucomicrobiota > Verrucomicrobiia > Chthoniobacterales > UBA10450 > Udaeobacter. Next base: position 2,576 of record QHOK01000293.1, on the reverse strand, counting down.
GACCGCGAATTCTGGACAGATTTTCTGCGTGAAAAAGACGTGCCGGCAGATCGCTGGGGCGAATTCCTGCAGGCCATTGACAAATTTGGGCGCGAGCCGCGTGAGAAGACCGCCGAGAAACTCGGCAAATTCGCCGAGCCTGTATTTGCGACTTTAAAGAGCGGCGGCAAAAGCGAGAAGCTCGACAAACTGGTCGATGCTCTGCGCGGGCGCGGCTTGGCGGATTTTGTGGCGATCGATATCGGGATCGTTCGCGGACTTGCTTATTACACCGGCATCGTATTTGAGGTGTTCGACTGCGCCGGGAAATTTCGCGCCGTTGCCGGCGGCGGACGTTACGACAACTTGGTCGCGCAACTTAGCGACGGCGTCGTATCAATGCCTGCGCTCGGTTTCGCCATGGGCGACGTCGTCCTCGGCGAATTGATCAACGAAATCCCGCGAGCCCGCGAAGCGATGCAGAAAGCAATCACGAGCGACAGAAAAATCGACATCTACATCGTGATCGCGAAGGAAGAACGCCGCGCCGACGCACTCACGCAAATCCAGCAACTACGTGACCGCGGTTTTCTCGTCGATTACCCGCTCATCCCGACTAAAGTCGCCCGGCAATTCCAAGCCGCTGAAGAGGCAGGCGCGTCGGTTGCAGTGCTTTATGGTGATGAATGGCCACAGGTCAAAATCAAGAATATGGAGACGGCAAAACAAGAACTCGTGCCATCCGAGAAACTGATGGATCGCCTCGCAGAGCTCCTTTGACCGGTCGACATTGCTTTGATATACGTGATCTATGATTGATGAGGTTCGAAAAGCGGTGCGTAGGGTCCCGTTCCAGCCGTTTTGGATTGAACTCAGCAGCGGGGAGCTTATTTCCGTCCCGCATCCCGATCACATTCTTGTGGGACGCACGCGTGTCGCAGTCGAAGACGACAAAGGTGTAATCGATGTTCTTTCCGCTCTGCACATGACGCGCATTCGGCGGCAGGAGCGCGAAACGCCGGCGTAGCTCGCCCGCGGCCAAGGTAGCGCACGCGTTTTGCGTGTTGGTGATCTCGTGGTCGCGACCCGTAATCGCTTGCGAGATTCTTCGCTTCGCTCAGAATGAGACGCTACTTTCGGGCATCGCATGTATCGCACGCACGACTGCAATTCGCTTCGCAAAGGGGACATCGGCAAGGAGGTCATGCTTGCCGGCTGGGTGAATGTCACCGCGATTGGCAAAGCAGGCGCATACATTGCGCGGTGAAGATGTAATGCAAGTTTCGGGTCGAGTCGCTGCACGGCCGCCGGGTACGGAAAACCCCAACCTTGCCACAGGCGAAATCGAAATCATTCCGAGCGAGCTGACGATCCTTAACCGCGCAGATGATTTGCCCTTCCCGATTGATGCTGAGCCGCAGAATGAAGATTTGCGAATGACCCAGCGGTATTTCGATCTCCGGCGGCCGCATCTCGCGCGTAATCTGCGCCTGCGTCACCGGGTTGCGAACGCGACGCGCGATTTTCTTGACAGCCAGGGGTTTGTGGAAGTGGAAACACCAATTCTTTCCAAGAGTACTCCGGAAGGCGCACGCGATTTTCTGGTGCCCAGCCGGCTCATGCCCGGAAAGTTTTACGCGTTGCCACAAGCGCCACAGCAATACAAACAACTGCTGATGGTCGCCGGCGTGGAGAAATATTTTCAGATTGCCAAATGTTTCCGTGACGAAGATTTGCGCGCCGACCGGCAACCGGAGTTTACCCAGATCGATATCGAAGCGTCGTTCGTCACGCCCGACGACATTTTCAAGGTTACCGAAGGAATGTTGGCGGCGATCTTCAAGGCCACGCGCAATATCGAGATCAAAACGCCGTTCGATCGGCTTACTTATCGCGAGGCAGTTAGCCGATACGGCAGCGATAAACCTGACCGCCGCTTTGAAATGGAGCTTGTCGATCTCGGAGAAATTTTTCGCGAAAGCAGTTTCAAAGTTTTCCGTAGCGCGCTCGATGCAGGCGGCGTGGTGAAGGCGATCAATGCGAAAGGCTTTGCCGGAATCACGATTGGACAAGCCGACGAATTAACTGAGATCGCAAAACTGTACGGCGCGAAAGGACTCGCCTTTATCAAAATCGAGAACGGCGAGTGGAAATCGCCCATCGTGAAATTCTTCTCGGAGGCCGAAAAGCGGGCGTTGGGATCGAAACTCAATATCGAAGAAGGCGATTGCGTTTTCTTCGCCGCAGATAAGTGGGAAATCGCTTGCGAAGTGCTTGGCCGGCTGCGGCTGCGTATTGCTGAAATACAGGATTTGCAAGGTAGGGCGCGACCGCCGGGCGCGCCGGAATGGGATTTTCTTTGGGTGACAGATTTTCCGCTCTTTGAATGGAGTCCGGAGGAGAATAAGTGGAACGCGATGCACCATCCGTTCACGCGACCGAAAGCGGAGGACATACCATTGTTCGAAGCGAAAAAATTCCCGGATGTTCGCGCCGAGGCGTACGACATCGTATTGAACGGTGTTGAGATCGGCGGCGGCAGCATACGGATTTACGAGCCGGAGTTGCAGGAGAAAATGTTCGAAGCGCTCGGCATC
>QHOK01000072.1 GCA_003218755.1 Verrucomicrobiota bacterium | reverse complement strand
GTCCGCCAGTTCCAGCAGCAAGCGCGCCAAAGCTTACAAGCGAACTTGCGGCTGACATTGACCAACGTGAACAGCGCGCTCGTGATCAGCACGTTAATGGTAGTCGGCACGGCGGTGATGTACTACATCGGTACGCTGCATGTTTTGGCTGGCACGCTCACGCTCGGCTCACTCCTGGTTTTCAGCGCCTATCTATTAATGCTTTACCAGCCACTGGAATCGCTCACCTACACAGCCTGGGCAATGGAAGGCGCGACTGCAGGCGCGAAACGGTGCTTCGAAGTCTTGGACCGGCAGGATGACGTAGTTGATTCTCCCGGAGCGGTTGTCATTTCATCCGCTAAAGGGGCTATTGCATTTCAAGCGGTAAGCTTCAGTTACATGCCAGATCGATATGTTTTGCGGGGCATCGATCTTCACATCGAACCGAATCAAATCGTTGGACTCGCAGGCGGCACCGGCGCCGGTAAGAGCACACTGCTCAGTCTCGTGCCGCGTTTTTACGATCCGACAGGGGGTTCAATTATCCTTGATGGCCGCGATATTCGCCAGATCACAAAGAAAAGTTTGCGAGCACAGATCGCGATCGTGCTGCAGGACACGCTGCTGTTCTCGACAACGGTTCGCGAAAACATCGCCTATGGCCGACCGGATGCGACCGAAGACGAAATTATTGAGGCGGCGCGTCGGGCACAGGCCGACGAGTTTATTCGGCAGATGCCTCAGGGATACGACAGCCTTGTCGGCGAAAGAGGCGGACACCTCAGCGTCGGTCAACGGCAGCGCATCGGAATCGCTCGAGCATTTCTAAAAAACGCGCCCATCCTGTTGCTTGACGAACCGACTTCGGCGCTCGATCCAGCCACCGAATCTGCCATTATGGAGACGATCAAGGAATTAATGCGCGGCCGGACGACCTTAATCGCCACGCACCGCTTGGCGACGATTCATAGCCTGGACCAAATCATCGTGCTCGAACACGGTCGGAGCGTCGAACAAGGTCGCGGCCCAGAACTCGTCGCGCGCGGCGGCATTTACGCGAAGCTTTACAGCTCAGGACATTTTCCTTCGTGAGCAACGTTAAAGAAGACCGACACGTCGAAGCCGATTGGTGGCCAGAGCCAATTCCGCGCAATGTGGAGTTTGGCGAGGGATTTTATTGCGAGAGCGCCCAAATCTTTCGAAAGCTTCGGACCAAAAAGCCGCGCGCAGTAATTATCGGCAAGCATGTTTCATGTTACGCGGGCTGCTCGTTCGCGATTGGCGAGGATGGTCGTTGCACGATCGGCGACTTCACTCTGCTCAATGGCGCGCTGATTATGGCGGAGGAAAAGATCGAGATCGGATCCTATTGTCTCGTTTCTTGGAACGTCGGTATCGCCGATTCCGATTTTCATCCTCTTGAGCCTGCACAGCGCCTGATCGACGCGCAAGCTCTTGCCCCCTATTTCAAGAACCGCCCAGCCCGTCCCAAACTCAAAGCCGCTCCTGTTAAGATTGCGGACAACGTCTGGATCGGCATGAATGCAGTGATCTTGAAAGGGGTTACCATCGGCGAAAACTCGGTTGTAGCGGCCGGATCGGTGGTCACGAAATCTGTACCGCCGAATGCAATTGTTGCCGGCAATCCGGCAGTGATCGTTAAGAAGTTCCAGTGATCGCAGAAAACGCCGAACGCTCAACCTCCAACGTCCAACGCCCAATTGTCAGCATTCGAGATTCGCTGTTTGGCGTTCGGCTTTGGGCGTTTTCTCCTTAATGAAACGCAAGCGCATCGTCGTGATGGGCTTCATGGGGTCGATGCCGATCGCAGGCGTGATCTGGCAGCACATTCATTACATCGTCGGCATGCAGCGGCTCGGGCAGGACGTTTATTACATCGAAGACTCCGCGCGCCTGCCGTACAACCCGGAAACTTTCGAAGTCACCAATGAATTCGATTACGCAGCGCGGCTCCTAGGCCGGCTATCGCGAGAATTCGGGTTCAAAAATCGCTGGGCGTTTTGCGCGCGCTATTTGCCAGGCAATCCAACCGCCGGCCTGCCATTAAAAAAAATCCGGCAACTCTATCGCGAGGCTGATGCAATCCTGAACGTTTGCGGGACGCAGGAATTTAACGAGGACCTGCTCGTTTCCGATCGAATTCTTTACGTCGAGAGCGACCCCGGCGTTGAGCAAATCAAGATCGACAAAGGTGTAAAATCGACAATCGAATATCTGCGACGGCATCGCGCGCTTTTCACGTTTGGCGAGAACATCGGGACGAAAAGCTTTCCCGTTCCGACACATGGATTCAAATGGCTCCCAACGCGGCAACCTGTGGTGACCGATCTGTGGCGAACAAAGCGATCGCCTTCCCGCGCGGCGGTGTTCACCACAGTGGCCAACTGGTCCACCAGCGGCTTGAAAGATATTTCCTGGCGCGGACGGAAATATCTTTGGAGCAAGTCGCGTGAATTTCTGCGTTTCGTTTCCGCGCCGCAAAAAGCCCGCGAAACATTTGAAATGGCGACAAACATTGAACACGCCACGACCCGCAGAAAATTCGAACGAAACGGCTGGCGCTTGACGTGCCCGCTTCAGATGAGCGTTGATTACTGGCTGTATCGCGATTACATCCAGCGCTCCAAAGGCGAGTTCACTGTGGCCAAGGACCAATATATCCGGCTCAACACCGGCTGGTTCAGCGACCGGAGCGCATGCTACCTGGCAGCAGGCCGCCCGGTTATCACTCAGGAAACCGGCTTCACCAAAATCTATGATGGCAAAGCAGGACTCTTATCCTTTCGATCGTTGGGCGAAATCGTTGACGCAGCGAAGCAAATCAATCGCGATTACCCTAAACATTCCCGGGCTGCTTACGATCTTGCCCGCGAAGTCTTCGAGTCAGAAAAAGTGCTTAAATCGATCCTCGATCGCGCCGGAATTTGAAGTGATGCTCCTGGGCCAATGAACGGCAAATGATTTTTCGCGTGTCAGCAGATTTGAACGCTCAGAGCATCTGCCGTGTCAGTAATGTCCCGAAAGACCACTTGCAAATTGAAATCCGAATGTTGATTTTCGATCAGGCTGTTTAAGTTTTCGAGCCTTTCCGTCCATGAACCGCATTTTTGTCATCGGTTACGCTGCTTTGCTGTTTGCGTCGGTTTCGTACGCGCAGGAAAGCACGCCGGCCCCGCCTCCTGTTGAGCAGCAAGTTCCCGGGCAGCAATCGGGCGCATCGCGATCGACTCCACCTGGTCAGGCGGTGGTCCCGGTGCCGGTTCCAATTGCGCCGCCAAAGCCAAACGGTCCGGTCCAGAAAAGCCTTGTGCGAATCACAGCCACCTCGGTGGAGCCTGATTACAGGGCGCCGTGGAACGCAGGTGGGCTTCAGCGCGGCGTCGGCGCCGGGTTTGTCATCAGCGGTAATCGCATCATGACCAACGCGCATGTGGTCGCCAACAGCCGGTATATTACCGTGGAGCGCGATGGCGATCCCAACAAATACCCGGCGACGGTGCAATTCATAGCGAATGACTGCGATCTGGCGCTCATCACTGTGCCGGCTCCAGATTTTTTCAAAAACATGTTGCCGCTAAAATTTGGCGGAATTCCAGCGCTGGAATCCACCGTTTCAGCGTATGGTTATCCAATCGGTGGCGAACGGATGTCAGTTACAACCGGCATCGTGTCGCGAGTTGATTTCCAGCTCTACACACATTCGTCTGTTGACCAGCATCTGACGATCCAAATCAGCGCGCAGATCAACCCGGGCAACAGCGGCGGCCCGGTGATGCAAGACGCCAAAGTCGTCGGCGTTGCATTCCAAGGTTACAGCGGCGACGTCGCGCAGGGCATCACCTACGCGAAGTTGCAAAATCCCGCGCAAAGAAAGTTTCTCGGGTTAAAAGATGACGATCGCGGCGTGCTGGTGAGCTCTGTGGTCGCGGCCGGCCCATCGGATGGTATTCTTCGGTCGGGTGACGTCCTTCTCGCGATCGACGGCCATCCCATCGCTAGCGATGCGAATGTCGAGGTAGAGGGCGAGCGCGCACAGTTCGAGGAGGTCGTCGAGCGAAAGTTCAAAGGCGATTCGGTCAAGTTCGATATTTTGCGGGACAAACAACCGCTGACAGTGACAATCAAACTATACAAGCCCTGGCCGTACTCGATTCAAGGCCACAGCTACGATGTGCGGCCGCGTTATGTCCTTTATGGCGGTCTGCTTTTTCAACCTCTAGACCTTGACATGCTTGAAGCGTATCGCACGAGCGATCTGCGGCTTCGTCATTTCTTCGAATACTTTATTCTGGAGCAAATTTATTTGCAGCATCCCGACGTGATTGTGTTGAGCAACATTTTGCCCGACCCGATTAACACTTATCTGGCGCCCTACCGCGGTGCGATTGTGGATGAAGTAAACGGCAAGAAGATTCGGACACTCGACGAATTGGCACAGGCTTTTGCACAAGCGCCGGGCCAGCTGGTCATTCGCATGATCGGTGACGGCCCTCCGCTGGTGCTTGATCGCAATAAAGTGGAAGCTGCGCGCGAACGCATCAAGACGCGTTACAATGTAGCGAAAGAACAAAATCTTGAGGAACGACCGGCGTCAGGCGCGCCGGCGCAGGCGAACAAAATCTAGCATGGTAAAACACTCTCTCATCGCTCTCGGCATCATTCTTGTCGCAGCTAGTGGGACGCTGGCGAAAAAGGAGCCTGCTATTTCGGCGACGGCGAGTAAACAAAAACAGCTGGCGCTGGTTCGCGTAAATGTGACTGGCCAGTCTTATGATTACTTTCGGCCCTGGCAAAAGAAGGCGCCATTTTCAAAACGAGCGCTTGGCGCAGTTTTATCCAAAGGCCGTGTTCTCGTCACCGCCGACCTTGTTACAAACCAAAACTACGTCGAACTCGAGCGGGCCGAGTCTGGCGAAAAAACGGCGGCAAACGTGCAGGTGATTGATTACGAAGCGAACCTTGCGCTCCTTGAACCAGTTGAGAAAACATTTCTCGACGGAATTACACCCCTTGAAATCACACCTGATACGGTGGTCGGCGACCGGCTTGCAGCCTGGCAATTGGAACCAACCGGCGCCTTGCTCGCGACGGAAGGTTTGGTGACGACGGTGCAAATGATGCCCTACCCGATCGACGTTGGGCAATTCCTCACCTACCGCATCAGCATCCCGATGCAGTATCGGGAGAACAGTTACACGGTTCCGCTGGTTAAGAACAACAAGCTGGCAGGACTGCTACTGCGTTACGATTCACGCTCGCAATTAGTGGACGCCATACCAGCGCCGATTATCACGCATTTTTTGAAAGAGGCCGAAAGCCAGAACTATCGTGGTTTTCCCTCGGCCGGATTCTCATTTTTTCCGACGCGCGATCCGGAACTGCGTGAGTTCGCTGAAGAAAAAGGCAAGGGAGGCGGCGTGTACGTTACGAATGTGGAACCGGCCACGCCGGCGATGAAGGCCGGACTTCAGGTTGGCGACATCGTGACAGCGATCGGAAATCATGAAATTGACCAAAACGGCAACTACGTGGACCCACTCTACGGCAAGATCGAGTTTACAAATCTACTGACAGCTCACGCTTACGCGGGCGACGTTGTCCCTTTCCACATTCAGCGTAACGGCAAGCCGATGCAGCTAAATGTGACTCTTGAACATCGCGACGCGAAAGATTACGTGAGTCCGCCGTATTATCTGGATCAGCCGCCTCGATATTTTGTCCTTGGTGGCCTGATTTTTCAGGAGCTATCTCGGCAATATCTCAAGGAATGGGGACCAAACTGGCAACGAGAAGCGCCTCAGCGTTTGGTTTATTTCGACCATTTCCAATCCGAGCTCTTTCCGCAGAGGAATCGGCGCATCGTGATCCTCAGCCAGGTCCTGCCTGCCAACAGCACAATCGGATATGATGACCTCGCTTATCTGACCGTAACGAAGGTGAACGGCGGAGAAATTAAGTCGTTAGACGACTTGGCCGAAGCCGTAAAGCACCCAATCGAAGGTTTCGTCAAAATCGAGACCGAAGAAGATCCGAAACAGATCGAGCTTGATGCGACGCAAGTCGCCGCCGAGGCGCCAGAGCTTCAAGAAAACTACGGCATTTCTTCACTGCAAAGACTGCAGTGAGTTCGCTGCGATCGTTCCGAGTGAGCCGTACTTGTCATCAGGCCGCTCGATTCCCTAGATCCACTTTCTCCGAGGTAACACGCGTTTGAATTGTTCGCGACGGGGTTAAAAAAACAGCGGCGCAAAGAAAAACGAATATTGCCGCGGAACCCGACCATTCCCAAAAACCCAGGTGCCAAAAGACGGAATGCCGCAGAACACTGCGGATCGGCATCGCCCACGCTGGTTTCAATCGCGTAAGAATCAACAAAGATTCGCTGAGGAAAATCCCAGCGAGCGGCACGAGCGTCACCAACGACCAGATCCAAAATAAGCGCGCTTCGAGCAGGTTTTCCCTGAAGCCTTTCCATGCGCACCAGCAGGCCGTTAACATGCTGATTGCCATGAATCCGGCCGATGAACGGGAAATAAATTCATGCAGGCGCCGGATTCCTAACACATCGTGCGTGTGTTGGGGTACAACAAGGCACGCGCAAATCAGCGCGATGATTCCAGCTACCAATGCTCCGCTACTTACGCCTGCGGCGCGCGACGAGGCGACCTCCAAATTGCGATGCAAGTATCCGGCAAGTGGCAGCATCAGCACTGCGGCTAAGATGATCCCGCAGGCCGGTAACCAATAGTGGCCAGGATTGTCGCGCGGCGAGAGCAAATTGGAAATCACCCGATAACGCCAGTCGTAATTCTGGGGAAACATGTGAGCGCTCAGCCCGAGCGTCCCGAAGAACGCCAGAAAAATCAGCGCCAGCAGCGCGGTCAAAACTACCTTTCGATACAACACGTGTGGAAACCTGGACTTGAGAGCCTGTCACGCTCGCTGCTAGGAGCTTCAACGATCAGCGTCATCGTTACCGGTATTCGTCGCGCGCGGCTTTGCCAAAAAATGTTCTACTTCGTCATTGTAAGTCTCGAATGGATTACCCATGACGAGAAAATCGCGGCTGTCGCAAGCGATCGAGTCCCAGTTGATAACATATGGGAAATTGCAGCTCTGGAAAAAGGCAACTGCCCGCGCCCGACCTGATGCGCGCGTATTAGCCGGAGGAACATGCGTTGCACCGGGACGCCGGACGCTGTTGTTCCACTCCGCGATTCGTTTTCCAGACGTGACACCAAAGAACAATCCGCGGCGCGGGTCGATATTATGATATTCGAGGTCGATACTCTGCAGCCACGGATCGTCCCAGCTCAGTCCTTCGGATTCGACAAATGTTTCCAGTAACCACTTCTTTGTAATCCAGTCAACGCCGCCAATAAGCGCCTGGCGATTGTGTGGGATTGTTTCAAGAACGAATCCCCAGTTTTCCAGTAACCAGTTAGTTTCCGCGCTGCTATTGTGCAGGTACTTCTGCGCCAGCTGATGGAATTCCCACTGCACATCGAGCGCCCCGATGGTTTTGCCGTTCTCAAGACGTACAATCCATCGCTGCGTGGGATCACGAGAAATATCACGTGTGCTCTGCACCGCATCAGCCAGGACAAGATTTCGCGGCAAACGGCCCTCTTCCAGCAATGACAGAACGCAGGCAGTCGTTCCTATTTTTAGCGCATTGGCATACGGGCTCATGTTCGAATCGCCAATGAGCAAATGCAGCCGGCGATATTTTCGGTAATCAGCCAGTGGCTCGTCGCGTGCATTGATGATGGCGCGATTAAATTGCACCCACTGATAAATGTCGTTCACGATATGATCGGCGCGCTGACTCAGCTGAAAATTGACCTGGGGCTCCGATTGCGGCGGCTCGAAATCGAACGCGAGTGGATTCGACTGACCGACGCGCCCCGACCCGGTGAAGATCTGCCGCGTCGCTAAAAACGTCAGCAGCGTTCCGAGAATTGGAGGCGTGAACTGCGCCTCTCTTTTCATCAGATAATTCTCGTGACAGCCAAACGTCGCTCCGGTGTGATGATCTACGTTGTTCTTGATAAAGGACACACGATCCTCGGCACCGAGCGCGATCAGTGAAGACTGTAGCAGGTCGTCGCCGGCTAGTTCATAGGTCACAAGATCGTGCAGATGCAAGCATTCCGGCGACGCGTACTCGATATGTCCCATGTCGAGGTAGAGACGTCCGCCGTTGAGGAGAAATCCTCCATTTCCTGGCGGTTCCTCGTAGTCGCGGTAATGCAAGTCGATCGTGCCAGCATCCGCCGTTCGGAACAGATAATTTTTAACCTTGGCCGGCCACAGCTCCGAATTGACGTGCGGTTCTTCTTCACTCAGAAGACAGCCGTATTCGGTTTCGATTCCAACGACCCGATCCATTGCAGGCAATTAACGCATCGAATCGCAATTTGGCTAAGGGAAAAAACAATTTCCCCTCACCTTGATCCTCTCCCCAGAACAGGGAGAGGCGAATCCCCGTCAGTCCCGCACAATACGACGCTAACGTTTTACCCGTGCTGACAAATTGGCCAGTTCAACTCAGCAATGCAAGAAGGCTCGCCTCTCCCTTTCGCAAAGGGAGAGGATTGAGGTGAGGGATTGTTTTGGCCGACTTGAACCACGCGGGAAAAAGCTCAGATTTTTTCATGGCCCAGTTTCCTCTTCGCAGTCCTTCTGAAAAGGTGGGTGGCCTCTTCTATTTTGGCCGGATGCTGGATAAAATCCGATTGCACGCAAAAGGCCAATTGCCTTCAGACTATCACGCTAATCTTGGAAAGGGGTTCGACGAGAAATGCGTACGCTTTCTCCGAGTGAATTACGATCAGTTAGTCGAGCGCGTGAAGAAGGGCGGCACTGATGAGGAGATTTTGCGATGGTGCTTCGACGTCGGACGCAGACCAAATGAAGACGACATTTACGTTTGGAACGAATTCATGCGCAAGCGCGGCTGGAACGATGAAGTGTCCGAAATCTTGAAACGCCGGAAAGCCGAGGCAGGAATGACTGACAGATCGGACATTCAGACGTCGTTCCAATTTATCGATACTGACGAAGGGCGTTTGCCGATCACAGATCACTAATCACCGATCACTGTTCTTTACTCCGCCAGCGTGTCGATTCGTTCGGCCAGACCAAAATCAAGCTCGGTCAAGCCGCCTTTGCTGTGCGTCGAGACAACCAGGCGCACTTTATTGTAGCGGATGTCGATATCAGGATGGTGTTCTTCATCCTCCGCAACCTCGGCCACAGCGTTTACGAAATCGATCGCATCGGCAAAATCATCAAACTCGAAAGTGCGCTCGATATGTTTCTTCTCCAGCTCCCATTCCGGGATCTTTTTCATCCGGTCTTTCAGGTCCGCAGCTTTAATTAGGTCAGCCATAACGGCACAACGAGTATCACCCGAAAATCGTTTTGCAATGCCAAATCGAGCGCGTCTTTTGTAGCACAGCCATCTTGGCTGTATGGCCGGCCGGAGGTCTCATCTGCCGAGATAAAAACTCTTAAAAGTTCAAAATGTTTCTAAGGTTTTTAACTGAATCGAAAACTTCCACGGCACAATTGCGCGCTTGCCTGGATAGCCGCGGCCAGTCTCGCAGCACTTCTTTCAGCAAGAAAAGCGGCGGCCCGATCGCTGATCCAGCCGGTCCGCCATGCCACGTCGACGCCTTTGATCGCGGTGAATTCACCGGCCGCGCTGGCAAGATAGCAGCGGTAGGTACTCGGCGTGCGGGCCACCCGGTGCGGATCGACAATTTTCCAGCGGAGCCGTTGTAGCCGCCCTCGTTCCGGGTCCGCCGCAGTTATGTTCATCGCCAGTTCGAACTGCGCGTCCGGTACCCGTCTTGGAAGGCTCAGGTAAGGCTCGAACGCAATTTTTTTTGATAAATCAGGAAATTCACCAGCAACCTCCACTGCGCCGCCCCAATACCATTGTCCCACAGTTGTAAATTTCGGCGTCCGCGGGCGCGGTTGTACGCGGAACCATTGAGTGTCTACCAAGGGGTAAAATGTCTTCCAAGGCAGCGATGATTTCGGCAGTTGGCAGTCGTTTCCGTGAACATTAAGCCCAACCGTCCAGAATTCGTGATGGCACGATTGCCCCATCTCCATCTTCGTCATCCAATAAAAGATTTCGCTCGGGTCGAGATCGCAAAAGACGCGGCGTTGGAACTTCAACAGCAGCGGCGGATGAATTGAATAGGCAAGATTGAGCAGAACATTCGGGCCGCCGAGGCGGTCGAGAAGTTCACGCTTCGACATTCCGATGCAGCGTATCCCGTCGAGATCATGTGCATCGGATGCGGGTTTTTGATACAGCAAACAATATCGGCCCGCCAGTCCGTGTGCGCGCAATTGCCTCTGGAAGTTCTTAATCCTCCCCTGATCGGCTGTCACATCTTCTGTGGCTGGCAGCAACTCCAACCAAATCGCATCCAGCTTCAGTCGTTGCAGCCC
>QHOK01000092.1 GCA_003218755.1 Verrucomicrobiota bacterium | reverse complement strand
CTTTCAGACCAGCCAGTACTGCGAGATCAATCGGATCGTTATCCGCCGCGCGCGAAGCTAATGACGCCATCAGAATCAATGTTGCTGCGTCGGTTCCAGCCCAAGGTTCCGCTTCACCAAGGGTTAATTTGTTCTGTGTTAATGTGCCGGTCTTATCGGAACAGAGCACATCGACACCCGCCAATTCTTCTATTGATTCGAGTCGGGAAACGATTGCTTTGCTCCTGGCAAGCATCCGTGCGCCCAAAGCCATTGTCACCGAGAGCACGGCAGGCATGGCCACTGGCACTGATGCCACCAAGAGGATAAGAACGACTTCGGCCAACCTTAACAAAGCAACGCGATCGTAGTGGCCCCGCATATCGAAAAGACGGCTGGCCACGAGAATCACAACCAAAACCAGCGCAAGGATAATCAGGAAGTTGCCGATCTTCATTACGGCTCGCTGAAAGTGGGAAACGCTTCCAGCACCGGCCACCAATTTCGCGGTGCGTCCAAAGAACGTGTTCGCCCCGGTCGCAGTAATCACTGCGACCATTTCTCCCTGTTTCACGACTGAGCCCGAGTACGCGTCTTCGCCCGTTTTTTTCGTAACTGGAAGCGATTCCCCTGTCAGTGCCGATTGATCGACGCTGATGTAGTCGCCTTGGATGAGCTTACAGTCGGCAGGGATAACGTCGCCCAGGTACAGGCGAATGATATCTCCAGGCACTAACGTGCGCGCATCGACTTCCTGCCATTTTCCACCGCGCAGCACACGTGCTTTTAAGGCCAGCGAGCTCTTCAGAGCGTCGAGCGCGTTGGAAGCTTCGTGTTCCTCCCAGAATCCTAGCAACGCATTGAACAATAGGAGTGAGGCGATAATCGTGAAATCGCCCCAGTCTCTTACGATCAAGGCCGTGAGGCCAGCGGCCTCGATCATCCATGGGATAGGCCCCCAGAAATAAGCAAGGAAAGCAGAAAGCGAGCTTTTCTTTTCTTCCGCCAGTGCGTTCGGTCCGTACTTATTCAGGCGCTGCTGAACGTCGACGGAATTCAAACCGGTCTTTGAATCGGTCCCAAACTTCGCCAGAATTTCAGCAATGGTGGCACTCGAGGATCCAGTGAGATCTGACGTTGGCATGACAACTCCTCGGCTCAATTTGCTAGGAGGACGTGATAACTTGTCGCGTCCTCCAAGACTAGAAGAAACTCACAGCAGCGATGCCCACCGCGCGGTTCGCGGTGAGGAAACTGGACCGCCTACAGCGCCTTGTAATCAACAGTGATGGTGCGGTAAACGAGGTTGTCGTGTTGCGCTGAGAAATAAAAGAGCTCGAGCATCGTCGTGCCGACCATCCACTGATAGCCAACCAGCGTCTGAATGACGTCCGTGTCGTTATCGCGAGAACGCGAAACCAGTTTTCCCGTTCCGTACTTCTCGTCGAAGTATTTACGAATTTCTCCCATTCGTTGGTTGTAACGTTCGATCGACCAGTCCGGGTATTCGTATTGTAGCTCTACAGCGACAAGCGCCCTCTGCTTAAAGGTGAATAGGGTCCGCTTTAATCCGGGATGAACAAGGCCCTCCACAGTCCAGACTTCTCGGTTCTCTTTTTTTTCGCGCGAGCTGATTTTCGCTTTCGCGCCGTGCAGCACCGCTTCCACACGCGCCATCGAGTCGTTCCAACGAAAGCCAAACGGAGGCACCAGCTCATCAATCGGAAACGCGTACGGCGTAGAAAGAAAAAAAATAATCAGGCCGCGTAGAAGAATTCGTCGCATCGCGGGCCGGTTGGCATTGCCGACACAATTTTCCCGACAGCTCGTTATTTCCGCGTGCATTGGCTGCATTTTTAATTCGCCGAGCGCTCCCTCTGGCATTCTGCGGGCGAGAAAATTGCGCCTGCAGACGATTTCGGTCAACTCAGGAGTGCCGCAGGATCCAAATCAGCCAGAGTAGTTCGCCGCCGCGATTCGTGATCGGTACTGGGCGCGCGTCGCGGCGAAATCAGCCGGAACGATCATTTTTGGTTTTCCCTCGGACACGCGCGTTTCGTTTTTTTAGTCAAGAAATTTTTTGTCACAGATGAAAAATAAAATTCATTTTTTTCTTGTCGATTTTTAAACTGGTTTCTAGTCTCAAGCCCGCTGGCGAGGACGGGAACAAAGCGCATGTGAATAAGTTGTGAACATCCCTGAGAAACTTTTAGCAGCGAGAATGAAGAACACCAAAAATTCCCCGAAAGAACAATCGAGTGCGTATGCGCGGCAGATTGAAGCCAAAGCGACGTTGAAGCGTGCATTTGTCCGTTTTCCCTCGTATTTACACGTTTTCGGCATTTTTTTTCCGCATTTCCACAGCGGCTTACGCTGGGGAATAGCTGCGTCTCAAGTCGGTGTTTCCAAGCGATTTCCCAGGGCGCGAGCCAGTATGGCATTTGTGTAACACTGTTAACAAGTCTGCTATGGACAAAAAATGTGCGCAGTTGTGGCAGCGGTTATCGGCTGCGCTTAAGCCGCAGATTAGCGCCGATAGTTTCAAACGCTGGTTTTCTGCTGTCGAGTTGGTCGAGGCCAAAGACAAATCGCTGACGTTTGGCGTTCCAAATAACATCTATCAGTTTTGGATCGAGAGTAACTATCTGCCGGCGTTGCAGACCGCGATCGTCAGTACGTGTGGCGGCCCGCGCTCGATTAAGTTTTGCTCGCCGTCAGGACCTGGTGCGCAAACATCTCTGGAGAATCCCACGCCGCTGAAAGAAGTTTTGCCGGAACCACCGGGCGACACAAAACCAGGCGCAACCGTGCCGGGGCTCAATCCACGGAACACATTCGAATCTTTCGTGGTCGGCCCGAACAACGAAATTGCGCATGCGGCGAGTCTTGCCGTTGCGCAGGCGCCGGCGCGCACATACAACCCGCTATTCATTTACGGCGGAGTCGGTCTTGGCAAGACGCATTTGATGCAAGCCATCGGACAATACGTTTGGGCGAAGAAGAAAAACATGAAGGTGATCTATGTCTCTAGCGAACTCTTCATTAACGAGTTCATCGATGCGATCCAGCACAGTAATCTGGTAAAGTTCCGGAAGCGTTATCGCCAGCCCGATCTTCTTTTGATTGATGACATCCAATTTCTGGGAGGCAAGGAGCGTTCCCAGGAGGAATTCTTTCACACATTCAACACGCTTTTTGACGGGCATAAACAGATCGTCCTCTCCAGCGACCGTCCCGCCTCCGAAATCGCAAATCTGGAACACCGTCTGGTTTCGCGATTTGAATGGGGACTTACCGCTGAGCTTCAGCCGCCAGACATCGAGACACGCATGGCGATCCTGCGGAAAAAGGCGAACAGCATGCAGATCAAACTGCGGGATGATATTTTTCAATTCCTCGCAAGCCGGATTCGAACAAATGTGCGCCGCCTGGAGGGCGCGCTGATGCGGGTAGCCTCATTTGCATCGCTAAGCGGCAAGGAACTGACGCAGGAAGTCGTGGAGCATTTGCTAAAGGATATTTTGCAGGAGGAGGGACGGCATTCCATTACGATCGAGCAAATTCAACGGCGCGTGGCCGAACATTTCGATGTGCGCGTGGCCGATATGACAAGCAAGCGGCGTCCGGCCAGTATCGCCTTTCCGCGGCAGGTGGCGATGTATCTGGCCCGCGAGCTCACCAAGGCGTCTTTGAATGAAATCGGCGAGGCCTTTGGCGGGCGCGATCACGGCACCGTGTTGCACGCGTGCAAGTTGGTAAAGAAACGGATGACCGAGCAGGACAACCTTCGCCAGACGATATCGTTCATCGATAGTTCGCTTCAGCGTTGAACTCCCCAGTGGCGCACACTTCCCCGCGTCAGAGATTGCGGTTGCCGAACAAAATCCAAGGCGTTACATCTTAGACGCTTCTGTTCATCATGAAATTTAGCGTTACCAAAGAAAAACTGCTCGAAGGTCTGCAACAAGTCCAAAACGTCGTCAGCACCCGCACGACACTCCCAATCCTTTCCAATGTTTTGCTGCAGGCCGCCGAGGATGAAATCCATCTCACCACAACCGACCTTGATGTCGGCGTGCGCGGCAGTTGCGAAGCGCACGTGGACAAAACAGGAGCGACTACTCTCCCGGCGCGTCGTCTCTTCAATATCGTTCGCGAACTGCCTTCGAGCGAAATTCAGGTCGATGTGGATGGAAAGAATGCCGCTTCTATCCGCAGCGGCCAAAGCTTCTTCAAAATTCTCGGGCTGCCTGAGGACGAATTTCCGCCGTTGCCGAAGTTTGAGGGGGCGAAAGTTGTCACGATTCGGCAGAAAGATTTGCGCGACGGCCTGCGCAAGACTTCCTATGCCATATCGACCGACGAGACCCGCTATGTGCTCAACGGCGTTCTGTTCAGTTTCAAGGACAACAAGCTGACGCTGGTGGCAACGGACGGGCGGCGGCTGGCAATGGCGGAAATCGAACTGGAATTCCCGCGCAGCCACGAAGCGGACCTAATTATTCCGACCAAAGCCGCGACAGAATTGCAACGCCTGCTTACCGATGAGGGTGAAGTCAAGGTGAGCATGGGCGGCGGGCAGATCGCGTTCGATCTAAACAAAACGCTGCTCGTCTCAAAATTGATCGAGGGCAATTATCCAAACTACCGGCAGGTCATTCCGGGCGAAGCAAAGGAGCGAATAAAACTCGAGCGCGAAATGTTTCTGAACTCGCTACGGCGCGTCTCGCTGCTGGCCAGCGACAAATCGCACTCCATTAAACTGAATTTCAGCAAGAACAACATCGACATTACTGCCAATACTCCGGAGGTGGGCGAAGCGAAGGAATCACTCGCCGTCGCCTACAAGGGTCGGGAGTTTTCCATCGCGTTTAATCCGGAGTTTCTGATGGCGCCACTCCGAGCGCTGACTGAGGACGAAGTGTTCCTCGATCTGATTGATGAGATGAGTCCGGGTGTTTTGAAAATTCAGACGCCGTTCCTGTACGTGCTGATGCCGATGCGCATCAGCTCCTAAGATACGTTACGAGACCCCCCGCCGCGGCATCGCCGATTGAATCATCATTAATTCGGTGACGTTCTCCGGTGTAAGCAAACCGACCAACCGCTTCATGCTGTCGAGCACCGGTACCGCTGGACAGTTGCATTCCTGCATGATCCGGAATGCGTCTTCGAAGCGCGTTCCCGTGGTCACCGTAGGAATGTCGCGTCGCATTACGTCACCGACCGCTAGCGTCGGATCATTCTTCCTTAAGGCCGCGATGAGATCGTGACGGGTGAGAACCCCGGTCACGTTGCCCGTCTCATTCACCACTGGAAAATCGTGCTGCGAAGTCGCAAGCAATGCGTCCACCGCTTCCTGCAGGCTGGCGTCTTCAGAGAGTGTGCGGAACTCCCGCACCATCGCGCTGGAGACTGGAAACCGGCGTGAGACATCTTTCATCTGCGCCAGGGCCGCTTCCTGCGACGCACCGATATAAACGAAAAGGGCGATGAAGATCAGAAACGGATTCCAGAGCAGCCCGATGAAGCCAAAGACGAACGCAAAACCCTGTCCAACAGTCGCGGCCACCTGCGTAGCGCGCGCATAGCTCATCCGCGTGGCCAGAAGAGCGCGCAAAACCCGCCCGCCATCCATTGGGAACGCCGGCAACAAATTAAAAAGAACGAGCACGACGTTTATCGTCAGCAACTGCGCGATGAGACCGCCGCCTTCGACTGTCGAAGGATTGAGCAAGGCTTGTGATCCGCCAGCTACAAACAAACCGAGAGCGATGACGACATTCACCAATGGCCCCGCCACTGCGATGATTAATTCCTGCACCGGTTCCTCTGGCATCCGTTCCAGTCGCGCCACTCCGCCAATAGGCAGCAACGTGATATCGGGCGTATTGATTCCGAATGCCTTTGCCGCGAAGGCGTGCCCAAATTCGTGCAGCACGACGCACAGAAAAAGGAGCAGAACAAATATGACGCGGCTCGCCGCCACAGCAGAACCGCCTTGCGCGTAATAGCCGAAGGCCAGCCAGGCGATCAGCAGTAAGAACGTAATGTGAATCCGCAACTGGATGCCGGCGACACGAAAGATTGGGATGGACCAGCCCATTGAGGTCAATCTGCTCTCGGATTACATCGCGCGCCAGCGCTCATTAAGCGCCATCGCATATTGGGGTGTTGAAGGCATCAATCATAGATTCGAAAACGACTTTATCGCTGCCCTGTTTGCTCGAAACTGATTGGCGATGGGGGCGTTTGATGTCGCGATCGTGGGCGGCGGGCCGGCTGGATCTAGCTGCGCCGCATTTTGTGCGCTGGCCGGTCTGCGCACGCTCGTTCTTGAGCGGGAAAATTTCCCCAGGGAAAAAGTTTGCGGCGACTGTTTGAATCCATCTTGCTGGCCGGTGCTGGAGCGCCTCGGTATCGCGCAGCTGGTTCGTGATTTGCCGCATTCCAGACTCGCTGCGGTCGAGTTCATCGCGATCGAGGGCCATAAAGTGATTGTCGATCTTCCAACCGGATCTGATTGCGAGCTTTCGGTGAAACGCAGCCTTTTCGACGATCTTCTGCTAAAGCGCGCTCGCGATCTCGGCGCGCACGTTCGCGAGGGAACAACCGTTACCGCATTAGCTCACAGCAGGAATTGGAAAATTGAAACTCGGGGCAGCGAAAATTTTCTTGCGCGGACGTTGGTCGGCGCAGATGGACGCAATTCTACTGTGGCGCGATTATGGAATTTACTGCCACGCCCAGCGCGTGAACGCGTGGCACTGCAAGCGCACATCCCGCTGCCGCGACATTTTGATAAACGCGTTGTCCTGCAATTTCTTCGTGAAGGTTACTCCGGCCAGGCTCCCGTAAATGAAACCGAGTTGAATCTTTGCCTCGTGGGCACACCTCCCACAATTTCCAGATTGCGGCAATGGGCAGAACGGCATTTTGAAATTACTGCCGATCAACTCTGGCGCACGATCACGCCGCTTACGCGTTCGCCGGTTCCTTGCGCGCATGACGGTCTGTTTTTCATCGGCGACGCAGCCCGTGTCGTGGAGCCGTTTACCGGCGAAGGAATTTATTACGCCCTTCGCTCGGGAGAACTGGCCGCAAAGGCGATCACTGAAATTAATCGGGGCAAAGACCGCCAATCAGCTTTGCGTGAATTCACTCGCGCTTGCGCCCAAATGTATCGTGGAAGACTCTGGATCAATCGGCTGGCGCGTGCCGCAGTTTTGTCGCCTCGTATGGGGTCGTTTTTTGTTCATGCGGCGGAAATCAACCCGTCGATCTTGAAGTTTCTCACGGCGAAAATCGTTTCGCGGGAGTTGTAGCCACGGCCCTGTGGGCTGTCTGGGATAGACGTGCCGCAGGCACGTGGCTACAGCGACAGCCTCGCCGCTTTTACCGTGTTCGCCATCAACATCGCGATCGTCATCGGCCCTACGCCACCCGGAACCGGGGTGATTGCGCTCGCCTTTTTTGACACTTCGTCAAATGCGACATCGCCCACCAGGCGATAACCGCGCTCGTTCGCTGCGTCTTTGACGCGATTAATGCCAACATCGATAACAACAGCGCCTTCGCGCACGTGATCGGCTTTCACAAATTCCGCTCGCCCAATCGCCGCAACAACAATATCGGCTGAGCGGGTAATCTCCGCGAGATCGCGGCTGCGTGAGTGCACGACCGTGACTGTGGCGTTTCCGTTTTTGTTTTTCTGCATGAGAAGCAGGGCCAACGGTTTGCCCACGATCATGCTGCGGCCAAGCACCACGACATGCTCACCGTTGATGTTGATCTTACTTTCGATCAGCAAACGTTGCACGCCGAGCGGAGTGCACGGCACAAATCCACTCGGATCGTCAAGCACGAGCTTTGCGACGTTGTCGGGATGAAATCCATCCACATCCTTGCGCGGGTCAAGCGCGCGCACGATTGCTGTTTCGTCGATGTGCTCGGGCGGCGGCGACTGAACCAGAATGCCATGAATGCTGGAGTCACGATTGAGTTCTTCGACGCGCCGAAGAAGCTCAGTCTGTGTGATCGATGCCGGCAGCTCCAACTTCACTGAGTGCAGGCCAAGCTCCCGGCACATCTTGTCTTTTGAGCGCACGTAGGCGCGCGAAGCTGGATTGTCTCCAACGAGAACGACGGCGAGACCCGGGGTAACGCCTCTTGCTTCGAGTTCCGCAATGTCACCGCGAAGATCCACATACACTTTCTCCGCGATTGCGCGTCCATCGATTAGTTTCGCCATAGTGAAGGAGGGCATGAGACACGAATTACACGAATTGTCACGAATGGCAGAGTCAATCAGTCTGGTTTAGTTCGTGTAAATTGGTGAAATTCGTGTCTCAGCGCATTTTAACCAGCTCCATCATGGCGTCCTCCACAGCGAGGCGTTCAGATTCAAATTCCTCCGGCGTCAAAGTCGGTCTGACACGGTGGGGCCGGTTGATCAGCACTCGTACCTTGGCAAAAGGTCGGGGCACGATGAACCGATCCCAGCTGCCCAGCCGCCAGCAGTGCGAATATTCCAGATTCATCGGCAACACCGCCGCGCCTGATTTCTGTGCAAGAAAAATAATGCCCGGACCAAGTTCGTACGCCGGACCACGCGGACCATCCGGAGTGATCACCACATCGCGACCGGATGCGAGCACCTGTGTTAGCTGAAGAATTGCGCTTGCTCCAAGCCGGGAGCTGGAGCCGCGAATCACATCGTAGCCAAAACGTTGAACGCCGTCGGCAAGCAAATCGCCATCGCGGCTAGCGCTGATCAAGGCGGCGCCATGACGTTGCGGAAAGAAACGCCGCAAAACTAATGGAAAGATCAGTAATCGATTGTGCCAGAGTGCTCCGATATAATTTTCGATCACTGGCCTGTCGACGATGCCTGCCCGGTCGTCGATTTCATAACGCAGCGTACGCGCCCAGATCTGCAGCAAGCGAAATCCAAACGCGATTAACCATCGCGCAAGCCTACCTTCGATCTTCAACTTTTTTTGGCGAGGTTTTTGTCGAGGCGGCCTTTTCGCCCCAGCGGTAGGCGCTCGGATTAGGCAGCCCGATTTGATCGAGAATGCGCCACACGACTGTGTCCACGACTGCGGTTACGGAACCGGGACGGCTGTAGAACGACGGAATAGCGGGGAGAACAATCGCTCCGGCTTCGAGCAACGTCACGACGTTGCGCGCGTGAATCAAATTCCATGGCGTCTCACGGGGGACGAGAATTAGTTTCCGCCGTTCCTTCAAGAAAACATCGGCTGCGCGCAATAGCGCGCTGTCGCTGGAACCGGAGGAGATTCGCCCCAGCGTGGCCATCGAACAGGGGACGATCACCATCGCGTCAAAACGCGCCGAGCCGCTCACGAACGGCACGCTCATGTCGTTTTCAGAATGCTGCAAAACATTTGAAGGAATTTTGAAATCATCGAGCTCCTGCTTCGCAACCTGATTTGCAGACGCGCTCATCATCAGATGGAGTTCGTGCGCGGCACAATCGATCTGCGCGAGCAACCTTTGCAGATAGATGGTTCCGCTGGCGCCGGTGGCGGCGATCACCAGTTTCATTGTGCCTAACAAACCACAACTCTTCGTCATGCTCTAGCCAAACGCGTGTTGGCAATTCAGTCCAGCCGGCGTCAACGACCCCGGCTACAGCGGCGTAGTTGACAATCTGCGCCACGGGTGGAGGTAAAAAGTGGAGAGGGACCCATGATTACTCCCACTCGACTTTCCTATGGGGTACTCGCCCTCACAATTATCCTCGCGGGGATTTTACATCTGGGAACACCGCTGCTGGTTGTTTTGTTCTCCTATTTTGCGTTACGGCAGCTCTATTATCTGACGAGAAGAAAGTGGGTTGCCTTGATTTTGTTCGGGATCGCTGTGGCCGGGATTGCGGCAGCGGCGGTGTACTTTACTCGCACTGCTATTCTTGCGCTGCCGGACGTGGCTGATACCTCCATTCCCTCGGCCAGTGCCTGGGCTCAAAAGCGTCAGATCGAGCTGCCCTTTACTGATTTTGAGAGTCTTAGACAAGTCGTGATTGACACGCTTGGTCAGGAAGCGCAGTACCTGCGAAACGTCGCTAATTTTGCTAAGAGCACCGCGGCGGTACTGGTTTTCAGCATACTCGGCATCGTCGCGGCCGGGAGCCTTTTTTTAAAAACTGGCCTCGACCCTCACCGGGGAACCCATCGGGTGAAGAACAACCTATACTCCATTTGCTGCGACGAAGTTTCGACGCGCTTCCGCGATTTCTACCGCAGCTTCGCCACCGTCATGGGTGCGCAGATCACGATCTCGCTGATCAATACGGTATTGACCGCGATATTCCTACTCGCCGCGCGCCTGCCGCATGCGCCACTGCTCATTGCAATCACGTTTCTTTGCGGTCTTGTGCCCATTATTGGCAATTTGGTAAGCAATACGATCATTGTCTTCGTTGCTTTGACGGTGTCGCTAAAGCTGGCGATTTCGGCGCTTGTGTTTCTCGTTCTGATCCACAAACTGGAATATTTTCTAAACAGCAAGATCATCGGCGACCGGATACGAAATCCTGGTTGGCTGACATTGATCGCGTTGATCATCGGCGAACGACTCATGGGTATTCCCGGCCTGATCCTCGCGCCGGTGGTATTAAACTATTTGCGGGTGGAGATGCTAACGGTGGAAGTGCCGGCGATCCCTCCAAAATCCAAGATCCGAGTTCCAGTAGAACTCCAATAATCCAAGTTCCAAAAGCTAAGAGGCATGCCAAACCGGAATTCCTAGTCTCGGTTTCCATGATTCAATGGATTTAGAGGTTGGAACCTCGAACTTTGAATTCGTGTTCATTCGTGTTCATTCGTGGTTAAATGAAAGCCGGTTTTCTTGAGAAACTCATCGAGCGGCTCGGGCGCATCGGCCCGGAAGAGGTGCAGAATTATTTTCTGCGCCTGGCCCAGGAGAAGGGTTTTCTGGAAACGGTTTTCAATGCTATCCAGGAAGGCATCATCGTTACCGATTCGGACGGCCGGATCACGTATCTGAACGACGCAGCTTGCGGATTGTTTGGATTGGAGGCGGCGGATGCCATCGGCAAACCGCTCGACGAACGTATCCAAGGTCTCGATTGGGAATCGCTGACGCAAAGTGGCGGGCCAGTCAGCCATGACATGGAAATTTTTTATCCGCAAAATCGCTTCATCAATTTTTACATCGTGCCGCTGGTGATCGAGCATCGCGAGTCTGTAGCCGGAGTCGCTGATTCCGGCCGAGTTGCAGTCCCGATTAGCGAACGCGGTGGGCTGGCATCGACGATTCCGGGTAAAGCGGAGCAGGTTGGGCACGTCATGATCCTGCGCGATATCACGGAGACCCGGCGGACAGCCCAGCAAACCATTGAGTCGGAACGTTTGAACGCGCTGACCTTGCTGGCAGCAGGCGTAGCCCACGAGATCGGCAATCCACTCAACTCGCTGCACATTCACCTGCAATTGATGCAGCGCAGCGTGCAAAAGCTGGACGGCGAGGCGAAGGCGGAGCTTGAACAGTCGATCGATATCGCCCGTTCCGAAGTGAACCGGCTCGATTCAATCGTGACCCAATTTTTGCGCGCAATCCGGCCATCGCGTCCGCAACTCCGTCCGGAGAACTTAAACACGATTGTCGAGGAGGCTGTGCGCTTTTTCATGCCTGAAATTCAGGACCGTAACATTGTGGTCGAACAAGAACTGCGCTCGGACCTGCCTTTGCTTCAACTTGATCGTGATCAAATGAAGCAGGCGTTTTACAACGTTATCAAAAACAGTCTCGAAGCTATGCAGCGCCATGGCACTTTGCGCATCCACACCGACTTGGACGACACACATGTCTTTATCAGGTTCGTCGATACCGGCAGTGGTATGTCGGCAGGTAATTTGAGCCGGGTTTTTGAGCCTTATTTCACAACCAAGCCGTCTGGGACCGGTCTTGGGTTGTTAATTGTGCGTCGCGTTGTGCGCGAGCATGGCGGCGAACTCTCTATCGAGAGCAGCCAGGGAAAAGGCCTCACGCTTACGATTCGCTTGCCATACATCCAGAAGCCGGTTCGCATGCTCGAAGCGGGCGAAAGCAAACCGCAAGGATGAAGGCCGAACAATGGGCAGATGGGGGGCGGAGCTCTGCGACGCCGCCGAATGTGCGGGCTCGCAGGAGCTCGCCCCTCCAGCAATCGCCCCTCCGGCGACCTAAACGAAAGAAACCGGCGCATTTTCCGACAGTTGAGATTGGGTTCCGATCGATCATTATCTTCTTAACCGTGTCCACGCACCGGCGAAGACCGCTGCTCGCAAACAACGAAGCGACGCAACGAATCATCGCGGCATGGCAGGCCGCCAACTCCTGGCGTGTCGGCCGCTACGTCATCATGCCAGATCACATTCATTTGTTCTGCGCGCCGAATGCGTTTCCGCCAAGCCCGCTTAAGAATTGGATCGCTTTTTGGAAAAATCACATCACGCGAGCATGGCCACATCGAGATCAGTTGCCGCTTTGGCAGCGGGATTTCTGGGACCGGCAATTACGACGCGGAGAATCGTACGCCGAAAAATGGAAATATGTGGAGAACAACCGAGTGCGTCACGGCCATGTCCAGCGCGCAGAAGACTGGCTCTATCAGGGCGAACTCAATGTTCTCCACTGGCACGACTAACTTGAGTGGAGGGCGGAGCCGTGCGACGCCGAGCGACGACGTTAAGGCTCGCGGAGCTCGCCCCTCCATTAGCAAGGCGCGCTTAATCGCCGCCAAATCCTTTTTTCAACCAGCCTTCGAACTGACGAAAGAGGAGCCGGAAGTAGGCTCCCGGCGATTGCTTGAAAAGTTCGATAATGCGCGGACTCAGATCTTGTCCGGGGTCATCAATCGTTCCGAACAGACGCACATTGGTCCATAGATAGCCGTTCTGCTTGCGGCTAAAGACTTGTTCAGGATTCGGCAGCCAATCGAGATATTCACGAGTAAGCCCAAGTCTGATCATACCGCCCAAACGACGTCCCTCGATCGACAGTTCTCCCTCGATCCGGAATTTTCCTCTCTCTTCGATACCAATCTTATTGATGTCGATCTTCGGATATTTCCATTCGAAACTGAGCGAACAATCATTTAGCGCTAAATGTTCGAATGATTTCTTCTGCGCAAGCTCTGCGAGCTTTTCCAGAACGGGAAGGTTGTCGATTCGCCCGCTATTGACGCGCAATGAACCTTTGCCGGAAGAGCTTTCCAGTTTCGGATCCTTTCCGTTCCAGTGAAGATCGCCGAAAGCGTTGCCGGCCAAATGCTCTTTCCATTCAGCCGGTAACCATGAGCGAATTGGGACCTGATTAAAGTTAGCTCTCAAATCGACACTCTTGTCTCTGCCGATGCCGGCGTTTGCCTGGGCGTGAATGCTTTCCTGGCTGCCCGAATCTGATGCCAGATCGATATCGTAAATCGTCAGGAGGGTCTTGGTGATGAGAAGATGCGCGCGGCGGAGATCCAGATCGGGAAACAAAGCCATCTTCAGTCTGCCGCTGGTGGCAACGTATTCAAAATCGGTACCGTGAGGCGTAACGAGCAGTTGTGTGCCGAAAAATCCGGCCCGCTCACCGCGAAATCGCCACGTTATGTTGGCCTGCGGCGTTTCAATCCTCTTCAGATACACCTTGTTTGGCAAAAAAATGGCGAACCATGGCTTGGGCACCACTGTGTCAGGATGCGCTTTGTAAATCTGAATCTCGACCTCGCCTGATTGCACGCGCACGTCGGTGAATCTCCACTGCCGCACAAACACGCCCAACGGATCAAACGTTGCCGTGATGCCGCGACCGTCGAGTGACTTCATCGCTTTCTCTCCATTCCGCGCTTGAAAACTCTCGCTTTGCGCTGCGAATGCGCTGGTGCGTCGGATCGGCGAGTAGTGGCCCTGAGGGAAATGCAAGCCTTTCGCCGTCTCATCTTCCATCGCTATGCGGAATGCGTCGCTCTCGACGTAGTGGGTGAGCAACGGACTATAAAAGACGGCCACACCTATCCCAGCTGCGATCAGAAAAAAAATCGCAACCGCCGCGGAATAAATCAGTAGTTTCCTTCGCAACGTTGCGAGGTTACAGGATTAAATCGTGAATCGTTAATTCGTTTTAATGTTGTAAGGGATCACCAATCAACGAGGCTCCCGCGTCATTCCGAGTTGCGCAAACAGAAAAGCGTAAATGTCGGCCAATTGTTTAATTCGCTCGCTTAACGCTGTGCCCTGGCCATGACCGGCACTGGAGCTAGTCCGCAATAGAATCGGGTTCTCAGATTTGTTCGCTTCATCGAGGCGCGCCGTCATTTTGCGCGAGTGGTATGGCGCGACCCGTCCGTCATTTGCGCCGGTCATCATCAGAACAGAGGGAAACTTTGTTCCGTCGACGACGTGGTGATATGGCGAATAAGCGTAAAGCGCCTTGAATTGCTCGGGATTTTTCACCGTGCCGAACTCGGTGACGTTGAACGCGCCATTCGGCGCCAATTCGACTCGCAGCATGTCGTAAATGCCCACCGAGGAAACGACGGCGCGGAACAAATCGGGATGTTGCGTGATCATCGCGCCCATCAAAAGTCCGCCGTTACTTCCACCCTGGATCGCCAGTTTTTCCGGGCGCGTATAATTCTCTTTGATCAGGTATTCGGCGGCAGCCGCAAAATCGTCGAATACGTTTTGCTTTTTCGTGAGATTGCCGGCCTTATGCCACTCTTCGCCGAGCTCGCCACCGCCTCGAATATTCGCCACCACGTAGACGCCGCCGCGATCGAACCAAAGCCGTCGCGTAAAATCGAAATTCGGCGACATACTGATTCCGTAACCGCCATAGCCGTAAAGCAGCGTCGGGTTGCTTCCGTCACGCTTCATCCCTTTTCGAAAAAGGATGTTAAGCGGAATTTTTGTGCCGTCTTTTGACGTGGCGAACTCGCGCGTCACGTCGATGTCGGCAAATGAAACAGGCGAGGTGCTGCGCAGCGCCGTCTTTGCAGGCTCGGTTTTTCCATGGAGACATCGAAACCACGCCGCCGGCTCGGTGTAACTCACGTCGCGGAGCAGGAGCGAGCCGTCTTCGAGCGCGAGCATTTCCTGAACAGCCGAGATTTGTGGAATCGGGATGGTCGTTTCATTTTTTCCATTCAGATCGAAGCGCCGGACTTGAGAGGGCCCGCCGAGCAGATCGCCTACGTAAAGCGCGTCGTTGCTCGGCACGATGTGCTCGATCACCGCTTCCCCATCCGCAACGATCTCGGCCGCATTCTTCAATTCCGGCACGTCGAGCGGCAGCCGCAGAATCTTGCCGCGCGGCGCGTCCATGCGCGAAACCAGGTAGAGCGCATTGTCGCGACCGAGGCGGGCGATTTTAATCTCATCGCTGAATTGCGTGATCTGCTTCCACGTCCCATCTGGCCCGAGCAGGTAATGCGCGAAGTCTCCGCCATCACCATTTGCTACCGTCGCGAGAATGTGTTTGCCATCGCGCGAAGCTTCGAGAGTGATCTCCGCAATTCGGGGGAACTCTTTGCCAATCGAATATCTGTCCTCGGTGTCGGGCGTGCCGAGTTTGTGGAAATAAATCTGCTGATAAAAATTAAGATCAGCGTCCGGCCGCTCGCCTTTCCGGGGAAAGCGCGTGTAATAAACTCCAGTTCCATCGCCGTTCCAGGCGGCGCTGCCTCCTGCCGTTGGATATTGAACATGCGCAATCGTGTCCGGCAGCGCCTTGCCCGTCGCGGTCTCGTAAAAGTGAAGTGTGCCGTCTTCGCTGCCGCCTTTGGAAAGCGACACCGCGACATATGTGCCATCCAATGAAGACACAAACCAATCGATCGCCGTCGTGCCTTTGGCGTCCAGCGCGTTCGGGTCTAGCACGACCTTCTCAGATTTCAGGTCGTCGGCCGACGCGAGCGTCACCAGTAATTGCTGTTGCTTTGGCGGCTGGAATTTCATCGCGAACAAAATTCCCGGCCGCGAGACGAGCGACGAATAACTTGGCGAAGTCTTCGCGTACCACTCAGCCAGTTGTTTTTCAATTGCCGCGCGATCCGGCAACTTGTCGAGATATTGGCGTGTTCGCTGATTCTGCGCGTCCGACCACGCCTTTACCTGTGAATCATTGTCCTGTTCGAGCCATTGATACGGATCTTCCACGGTCACGCCGTGGTATTGGATCGAAACAGGTTTCTTTGGTGTCTCTGGTGCTGGTTGGGCAGCGGCCAACTGACTCAGCGCAAGTCCGCCCACCGCGCCGACTACAAACAGAAAGCGAGTCGCGCTCATTAGTATGAGAAAAGCCTGGCGCGAGTTACTTGCAAGACCGGTTACGCTAACGTGTAACTGGGATCGACGATGCCGGAGAAACCACCGCATATTTTGGATCTCTCACCTGATTGCGGATGGCTGCGAACAGCCTCTTTATTCCCGTCAGGCTTACATGATTCGCGAGGAATGACGGGATAAAGCCACCAGTGTCGGTGTAAATGGAATATGTGGCGCGAGTCTTGGTTATGCCTTCGGGCTCGAGCAGCCATTTGCCCTGGCAAAGTTTTACCCGCACTACACCTTTCTCTTCTGGCGGCCCGAGTTCATTCGCCGGCGACCAATGACTCATAAAAACGAGACCATCAGGCGCGCGCCACGATTCCTTCCAGACGCGCAATGTGTAATCGCGATCTGCGCAAACCTTTGGCGAGAGTCGTTGATATCCAACAATTGAGTCGCCATCCCGTTTAATTAGCCGGCACTCGGTCACCGACGGCATAAACTTTGGATAATTCTGGAAGTCATCGATCACCGCGGACACGGCGTGAGTGGGCGCGTCAATCGGGCCGACAGCTTTGAATTCCATGAGCGGTGAACCTGGATGCGGTCGGCTGTAGATCGCAACGTCTTTGTCGCGAACGGCCAGTTTCCAGCCAGCGTCCATATTGGTCGACTCCTCGGCAGCGAAGAGGGTTGGACTGCCAGCGAGAAAGAGCGACATCAGAGCGGGGAAGAGCCGCTGGGGCATCGGCGATGATACATCATTTCCTCCCTATGGCTATGTTTGTTTGACCGTCGTTCATCTGCGCACACCTCGAGAAAGGCATAGACGTTTGAATGACGAAATCCGAATGACGAAGCTCGAAGGAATGACGAAAGATCAAGTGATAAATACTTGTACTGCCACCTCTTCGTCATTCTGCTTTTGTGCTTGTTTCGTCATTCGTGATTCGTGCTTCGTCATTGCAACGCCGCACATGTGATACTTGCTACTCCATTAAAAACTAGCATTTAGCATTCAGGACCCGCGATCGCCATGAACCTGCAGCCTACCATTCTCGTTGTTGATGACGAGAAGCATACGCGCGACGGGCTGCGACGCTTGCTTGAGAACGATTACGATGTGTATGTCGCCGCCGATATTGCAGGGGCGACAGACGTACTCGAGCGCGAACAGATCGACCTTCTTCTCACTGATCTGCGCCTCGGCAGCGAAGATGGAATGGCGTTGATCGATCGCGCCCTGAAAATGCCGCGTCCCCCGATCTGCATCATGATGACAGCCTACGGCTCGGTCGACGTCGCAGTCGAGGCGATGAAACGCGGCGCGTACGATTTCGTGACCAAGCCGCTCAATCTCGACAAAGTCGAATTGTTGATCGCGCGCGCGGTGCAAGGCCGAAAGCTCGAACAGGAAAACCGCGCGCTGCGGCAACAGGTGGACGAACGATACGGACTCGAAAACATTTGGGGCGACTCGGCGGCGTTACATGAAGTGCTCGATACGATCCGGCAAGTCGCGCCCTCCTCCGCCAATGTGCTCATCGAAGGCGAGAGCGGCACGGGTAAAGAACTCGCTGCGCACGCCATTCATAATTTGAGTCGCAGGAACAAGGCGAAATTTGTGGCGGTGCATTGCGCCGCGCTCTCACCGCAGCTTCTCGAGAGCGAGTTATTCGGTCACGAGAAAGGCGCGTTCACCGGCGCGCACGAGCGGCGCATCGGCCGGTTCGAGCAGGCCAACGGCGGCACGATTTTTCTCGACGAAGTAGCCGAGATCAATCCAAGCACGCAGATCAAATTACTGCGCGTACTGAGTGAAGAACGCGCATTCGAGCGAGTCGGAGGCAATCAAACGCTCCGCAAAGAAGACATTCCAATTCTGGTGCGCGGATTCCTTCGTCACTTCTGCCGGGCAAACGAAAAGCCTCTTCTCGATTTGGCACCAGATGCGATGGACGCGCTTCTGACATACAACTGGCCGGGGAATGTTCGCGAGCTGCGCACCGCCATCGAACATGGCGTCGTGATGGCAACAGGGCCAAAAATTACCTTGCGCGATTTGCCGATGGCCGTGCGCAAGGCGGCTAGTCCCGCAGTCGCGGGATTGCCCGGCGGCGTTTCAGCTCAGGCTTTCGAGCAAAAGACAAGCCCGCTCGATCTTCATGAGACAGAAAGAAGATTGATCGCCCAAGCGCTTGCAGCGACAAACGGCAACGTGACCGCCGCCGCCAAAAAGCTCGGCATCAGCCGCCGAACGCTGCACCGAAAAATCAACGAAATGAATCTGGCCAAAGCGCCCGCCAAAACCACGGACGCGAGCGGGAGCAAAGAGTGATCACATCGAGGTCGGGTGCTCTTCAGCTGGAAAAAGCCGCCAGGCTTTGAGGCGTGACGGCTTTTTGGGGACTGCGTCTGTTTACATAGTCGGCTTATGGAGCGAACCGAACTACGAGCGAATCAGTGCGGACACGAGACGCCGTCGATCTTCCAGATCTCTCCGGTAAGGGTGACGAAGTACGCGGTGTTCCCGATGAACTCGAGCGAGGTCGGCCGGTCCAGGCCGTCCATGATGACGGTGAATGTGCCGTCCTCGTTGACCTTGACGAGCGCGCCGGTGTACGGCACCGCATTACTCGGGTCAATATTCGGGTCGACCGTGCCGTGCGAGAGGGCGTAGAGACGGCCGCCGCCATCAAATTCCACGTCAAGGAGGAAGGGGGTGCCGGAGGCTACCTCCGTAGCGGTGGGCGATCTCGGCCCGAACGACACAACCTTGCCGTCTTGGGGCACGTGGGGGTCGGGGCCGGCCTCGGCCATGTACACCGTATTGCCCCTCACCTCCAGCCCGGTCGGGACGATGTTGTCAAACGCGATCAACACGCTGATCTCGCCGTCGAGTGTGACCCGTAGCACGCGGTTGAGGTGCGAATCGGCGACCAGGAAGCCGCCACGGTAGGTTTGCAGCGCGTACTGGAGACCGGTCGCGATGAAGTACGGAAACTGAATGGTCGGCGGATTGGCTAGGTTGAACGCACCAATGTCAGCAACCACGGTGAAACTGTCTGGGCCGTCCACTCGGTATATGCCGTCAACGTCGCTGGTGGGGAACAAGGGATCGTTGACTAGGGTTACCAGTACGTACGCGACATTGTCGATGAACGCGACGTCAATCGCCCCACCGATGCCGATGATCGCCGGTGGCAGACCGCTGGCGAACGTCGTTTTCTCCCCGGTCTGCGGATCGACGCGCGAGATCGTGCCGATTGCGCCTTCGGTGACGTACAGCGCGCCATCGGGGCCGATGGTGCTGCCCATGGCACCCTGCAGGCCTGTGACTAGCCGAGTGGCGGTGGGCCCTTGGCATGGTGACGAGGCGCTCGCGGCGGACGACGTGATCATTGCGATCACGGCCGCGGTCAACATCAGCACAATACCGATACCGACTGATTCCGTCACGCGCATCGCCGGCTTTAGAGCTATCGCGAGAATGTTTTGTTTATTCATGATTTAATTTCCTTTTTTGTTGTGGCCTTCTTTGATGCCTCGTTATTGAGGAAGTCACTTCTGGCCGTTCACTGATGTAGTGCGTAAAATCGGGCGCGAGGTTACGCGGAAAGTTGGAAGGAATCGTAATCGCTTAATCGTCAATCGTTGAACCGGAACCGATGTGACGGTCTAATAAATCACAATTCCCGTTCGTTGGAGCTGAAGTCGTTTCGGCGAGCGGCCGAAACCAACACGCTAGCAGCGCATTCGACTTAGCTCCCGCCTTCGCTCTGCTTCGGCGCGCACGATAGGCTCTGCGCTTCCCAGATGTTACTTCGGCGTTGGCGAAGCGATGAGTTTCTGGAAGCGCGGATCATTCCGAAGCGGATCGAACATTGGATCGAGCCGGAGCAGCGCAGGAGTGAGCGGGCCCAGAGCAACGGCCCCACCGCCCGGGATCGAGAGTAGCTTCTGTAAAGCGGCGACGGCGCGGTCGGGTTCCCCCATGCGCGCCGCCACCCGGGCGAGGATCTCGATCGAAGCGGGACCCTCTAACGCGTCTTTCTCGATCGGATTCGCGGCCATCGCCCGCTCGATCAGATTGAATGCAACGGCTTTGTCACCGAGGCCCATATAGGTCAGCGCGAGAACTCCAATGAGAGCAGAATTTTCCGGCTGTTCTTTGAGGAAAGGTTCCAGTTCGCTGCGCGCTTGTCGCCAACTCTCCTGGGCGGCGGCCTGGTCGCCCGCGACTTCTTGCGCCCAGCCTAACAAAAAGCGCAGTTCGCCGTTGGTATAACCCAACGCTGGGCCAGGCTTGGCCAATATTTCCTTCATCCAAGGGATAATTTGCGCAGGGCGGCGTTCCAAGATCGCTTGGTAAACTTGTGTGCCCCAGGTCTGGGTGTCGTCGGCGTTCGGATGCAGCGGAGCGAGTAGTGCAGCAGCACGCGGCAGGTCGCCCTCGGCTTGTGCGATAGCTGCCTTTTCCGAGAGAGTAGCCATGTCGTCCGGCGTGATGTCCAGAGCCTGATCAAGCTTCCGCATCGCTTCGGGGAAACGACGAAGGTGTATGTACGTTTCCGCCTGCGACGTGAGCAGGCCAACGTTGCGCGGGTCGAGCCGCTCGGCTTCGTTGAGGTACGACTCGCTCCGATCCCACTGGCCCCGTCTCCGCTCCAAAAACGCCAGCGACATGGGAAGCAGGCTGCTATTCGGCAGGAGCTGACGTGCCTGCTCAAAGTAACGCACCGCGGTGTCGTAATCTCTCAGGCAGGAGTAGTGGTAATATCCCTTGGCCAATACGGCCTCGCCGAGATTGGGCTGAAGAGCTAGCAAACTTCGGGTCCAACCGCACCGCTTCTCTGAGATATTTCTGCGCGGCAAGGGCGTGGGCGGTTTCGTTGCCACCTTTCCGTGTATAAGCCAGCCCACGCAGGTAGGCATCGTAAGCTTCAGGATTGTCTGTCGGTTTAGCGGCGATGACCTGCTCTTCCTGTCTGGTCAGTTTCGCTCGCAACTGGTCGGCGATGGCTTTGGCCACCTCACTCTCAACCGAAAAGATGTCGGTCAGTCTTCTGTCGTAGGTATCGAGCCAAAGATGGGAATCATTGGTCGCCTTGATTAGCTGCACGTTCACGCGCACGGCGTCGCCGCTCCTCTGCACGCTTCCTTCCACGATGTGAGCGACGCCAAGCTGCTTCGCAATCTCACGCAGGTTTTTAGGCGCGCTCTTGTAATGCTGAGTCGATGTGCGCGAGATCACCTTCAGATCGGCGATCTTCGATAAGCGCGTCAGAATCTCATCCTGGATGCCGTCGACAAAATAAGCGTTCGCTTTGTCTTCGCTTCGGTCTTCAAATGGAAGCACCGCGATTCCGGTGGTGACCGGACGGTGGACAAGGTCGCTCTTCCAGATCATTGCGCCCACCACCGCAGCGAGGGCGACCAGCGATGCCACCATCACCGCAGTAGTTGGATTCCGCCGCAACCATTTCCTTCCGCGTGTGAAGAGGCCGGTCCGCCGCGCCCGAATTGGTTCGTGCTTAAGCCAGCGTTCAAGATCTTCGGCGAGTACGAGAGCGGAGGCGTAACGGCGCTTTGGATCTTTTTCTAGACACTTGAGGCAAATG
>QHOK01000290.1 GCA_003218755.1 Verrucomicrobiota bacterium | reverse complement strand
CCCCCTGAATAAGCGGCTCGATCACGACGGCAGCAACCTTTGCTATCTCGGCTGGGGCAAGCGCCTGCAGCGCGTTGATATCCGCGATTTGGATTGCAGGAAAGTTCCACCGGGGCGATCTAGTTTGGAACATCGCCGCGGCACCCAGACTCGCTGCACCCGCAGTATCGCCATGATAGCCGCTTCGAAATGCGATAAACTGATGCTTCCTCGAGCGGCGCAGCCGCCAATAGTGATCAGCAACTCTCAAAGCAACCTCGATTCCGGTTGAGCCATCATCAGAGAAAAAGACTCTGTTCAAGGAAATGTCCGGGAAAAGCGTCACGATCGCCTTCGCGAGTTCGATAGCCGGAGGGTTCGTGAACCCGAGAAATGAGGTGTGCGCCACGCGGCTAAGTTGGCGGCGGATAGCCGCGTTAATGTGTGGATGATTATGGCCATGGATGTTTGTCCAGATCGATGAATTGCCATCGATGTATTCGCGGCCTCTGCTATCGCGCAGTAATGCGCCGCGGCCTTCGACCAAGACCAGTGGCTCATGCTTCGCAGCACACCATTCGCGCATATTGGTAAACGGATGCCAAACGAACCGCTTATCCCAAGCGATTAACTGGTCTGTGTTCCACTCAGTCATGAGCGTGTAGTCATTTAGTAGGATCGGCGCACTGCTCCGAACGGACGCCGCGGCGCGGCGGTTCCATTTCATCAGAAATTAATTTCTCAACCGACGCAACGTCTTCGGCCGAAGCGCGCCGTCGCTGATATTTTCGCAGGAGAATTTCTTTTAGCGCTAACAAGTCCTCCAGCGATGGGCGATCATAATAAATCCAGTCAACGTCGCCCGCAGTTTTCGCTTGGACCCGCCACACGCCGCCGAATTTTGTGGCTCGCACTTCGCGTTTCGCCCCATGTTGGTTCCTGTGTGTCCATATGTGTTGACTCGGCATTGCGGTAAGACCTTACATTAGCAGGCTTGAAAGACGTAGCTAAACTGGCGGTCTATTTTGTCGCGATCGTCATCGTTGGAGCATTCCTTGCTCCATTTCTTTTTTGGTCAACCGAGTCGCTTGCAGCGTGGCATGGCTGATGTGGGCCTTGCACCCAATCCGCGGTGGGGCCGCGATCTCTGCGCCGGCGCTGTTTTCTCAGCGATTCCCCTGTTCTGTTGCGGCGCCTTGCTCATTGCATTTCATGTTTACTCCTTTCGACACGTCTTTGCCTGGTCGCGCTTTGGTAAGGTGCTTGTTGCTTCAATCATCGTTCCATTCGTCGAAGAGTGGTTCTTTCGCGGAATCATCTTGGGCGTTTTACTCAGGACAGGTCGAAAGTACATACCGATCCTGGCCGTCTCCGCACTCTTTGCAGTAGTCCATTTTTTGAAGGCCCCAGAACGGACATCCGCAATCGTAACATGGAGCTCAGGCTTGAATTCGATTGCCCATTCGTTTGGGCGAGTTGGCGACCCAATGATGCTAGCGTCAGCATTTGTGACGTTGTTTTTTATCGGCTGCATCCTCGCGGACGCGCGCATGCTGACGCATTCGTTATGGCTATCGATTGGCCTTCATGCAGGATGGATCTTCGGGAGCGGCACCTTCAACTTGCTGGCGCGTCGGCAAGCGCTTGCCCTCCCATGGCTAGGGAAGAATCTGCTTGTTGGAATCATCCCGCTTGGCGTAGCCACATTCACTTGGGTAGTAATGCGAATCTGGCTGAAATATGATCGCGCTTCAAAAGTTTGACCTGCTGGAAGCGGCCGTATCGCTTCTCTACCCGTCGGTTTGCACAATCTGCGGGAGAAGCATTCGAGCCGGCGAATATCTCTGCGATCAATGCGAAACAAAAGCTGTCCGTATTGTCGCGCCATTTTGCGAGAAATGTTCCGAACCGTTCGAAGGCGCTATCACCAGCGCATTCACCTGTGCCAACTGTGCCCATCGCACGATCTACTTCGACGCAGCCGTCGCCGCATACCGCGGGCGCGGAATCGTTCGCGAGGTCATCCACGAATTTAAATACGGACGCAAAATTCACCTGCGCCATCTTGTAGCGCGTTGGCTTCATGCTGCGCTCGATGACGAAAGGTTGTGCGGGCGTCGATTCGACGTCATCATTCCGGTGCCATTGCATCCAACACGGCAACGCGAACGCGGTTTTAATCAGGCTAGCTTGCTTGCAGAATTGCTAAGCGCGCAGACGTCGATTCCTGCCAAGCCGGTGCTCGAGCGCATTCGGTACACCACCACACAAACTGCGCTTGATCGGTCCGAGCGCATGGAAAATTTGCATAACGCATTCCGTTTACGAAAAAACGCGGACGTGCGAGGTTTGCGCGTGTTGTTAGTCGACGATGTTCTTACCACCGGCTCTACGTTGAACGAATGCGCGCGGCTTTTGAAACGCGCGGGCGCGTTGTCCGTTCACGCGGCCACGGCAGCACGCGCATAGTCCCATGGCAATTTTCAATAAGCCAGCAATCAAGGCGGAGGCCGGCAAAAAGCGGGAAATGCCGCGAGGCCTTTTTCAGAAGTGCCCCGGCTGTTCGGAAGTCGTGCCTGAAATCGAGCTGGCGCAAAATCAACGTGTCTGTCCGCGCTGCGATTATCACTTTGCGCAGCCCGCTAAGGAGCGGATTCAGAGTTTGCTCGACCCGGAAACTTTTGTGGAGATGGATGCCGACTTGAAATC
>QHOK01000114.1 GCA_003218755.1 Verrucomicrobiota bacterium | reverse complement strand
ATTCGTGGGCAAAATCTGCTTGCTCTCATTTTCGTGTCCATTTGTGTTCATTCGTGGTTAGTAGAAAGCTGGGGAACACGACGGCTGGGAAGCCAGCGCCCCTTGGTCATGAACGAACCGGATCACGAGAATCAGCATGCGCCGCTGAGTTATCATGGGGCGTGGCGTATCGTCTGGCTGGTCTTTTTGCTGGTCATC
This sequence comes from Verrucomicrobiota bacterium, assembly GCA_003218755.1. Classification (GTDB taxonomy): domain Bacteria; phylum Verrucomicrobiota; class Verrucomicrobiia; order Chthoniobacterales; family UBA10450; genus Udaeobacter. Next base: position 5,568 of record QHOK01000114.1, on the reverse strand, counting down.
GTTTGGCTAATCCTGCGCGCGCTGCAACCGGTGATCTTGCTTTTCGCGCTGGTTTTCCTTCTGGCAATGGTCCTGAACCCGATCGTGATCTGGTTGCAGAAACACCACATTCCGCGCTTTGTCAGTGTGATCCTGCTGATGCTTGCCTTAGTCGCTGTCACGACCACAATTATCGTTTTTGCCATTCCCCCGCTGGTAAGACAAACGCAGGAACTGGTACGAAGTGCGCCCAGCGTCTGGCAGGGCATTCGCACTCGCATCGAATCGGTCACTCAAAATTACCCGGCAGTTCGCGAGGCGTTGCCACGCACAGATGAGATGGCCGGAAAAGTCGGCGCGGCCGCGGGAACGGTCGGGAACATCTTACTAAGATCGACTATCGGTTTGGTCGGCGGCGTGGCCAGCTTTGTGTTCGCGATCCTCTTGCTTGTCTTTGTCCTAGCCAATCCGCGACCGCTCGTAGCCGCCTACCTAGCGCTTGCGCCCGATCGCTACCGCGCGCAAGCGCATCGCACTCTCGCGCGGCTCATGCGACAAATGACCGCATGGGCGCGCGGCGTCGCCATCAACGGCGTCATCACCGGCCTGTCCATAGGCGTGTTGCTTTGGCTGATCGGCGTGCAGCCGGCGCTCATGTTCGGGGTGTTCGCGTTTCTGGGTGAGTTTCTGCCGAACATCGGCGCGTTTCTTGTTTCCATTCCCATTCTGCTGGTCGCGCTGAGCTTGGGCGCGACAAAATTCTGGCTCGCCCTCGGCGTCATCGTGCTGGTTTACCAAGTTGAACTCAATGTTCTTGTGCCGGGCGTGCTCGGCAAAGAAATGCGGTTGCATCCTGTCAACATCTTGTTCTTTACGCTGGCGACCGCGACCATGTTCGGGCTGCTCGGAGTTTTTCTCGCTGTCCCCGCCGCCGCGCTGGTGCAAATCGTAATCGATGAATTTTATTTGCAACCGCGCAGGCCGGATTACGCGGCAATCGATCGCGAAGCAGCCGCGTTGGTAGAAGGCAAGAAGTGAAGCTCGTGAAAAATGATCCGTGACTAGTGAATTACTAATTGGCGCGCACTTCATGAAGGTGGATCGGCTTGTCCACAAGACGATGCCAATCGCCAAGGGCGCAGATGTTAAATGGCAAAGCCGCGCCCTTGAGTTTCCAACGCGTTGAAGACAACGCGTTCCACCTTCACACGCTGCGAAATTTTCAAAATCTTCTTTACTTCTTCCGCGAGTGCATGAGAGAAATTACCTCTACTCAACCGTTAGCCAGGGGTACAACTAGAGGAATTCACCATGTCAAAGTTAACGCGTACCGGTTTCACGCTCCTGTTGTTGTCGCTGTTTGCGTCGCCCGCCGCCAACTCAAATAATTCGGTTGTGCGAAAGCAGACAATTCCCGACAGCCGCGGCCAGAGCGGCACCCTTCAAAAAATGATTGTGGAGAACGGAACGGTTACCATGGAACTCGATCTCGACCGGCTCAGCGGAGACGGCTCACTAGTTGCAAAAGTGGTCCAACTGCGTTTCGATGTAGCGGCCAATTCCTTCTTCAGCGTTCTTGTCTTTAATGATCTCCTGCGCGGGCCTGAGCAGGGTTCGATGGCGCTTGTCCCGCAATACTCCATAGAGCTGCCCTCTGCGCTAATGGCATCCATCAATCAGCTCGCCGTGGAAAAACTTCCTTCAGCCGAGCGGTTCGATCTTGCCGTGCGCGACGCAAAAACAGGCTTCACGTTTTTCAACATCGAGGGACACCAATACGATTACGATGCCAACGGGAGGTTACTGAGTATCCAAGGTGGACGGCTTCTGACGTCAAAAGAGTTTGCAGAAGCTCTCGGCCAACCCGCAGACGCCGGATCGGCCGTTGGAAGAATCTCCATTGGCGCAGCGATGCGACCTATCGAAATCACGCAACTGGTGAACGGCGAGCCTAAATCGTTAATCATGCCACCGTTGAACGGCGCAGCTGGAACAGAGGTGCCTACTCTTGTGTCAGGGCCCGATGTCATCGTTGGAGATCTGCCCGACATGGAGCAACTCGGTAGCGCCGGAACACAGCTCGGTCTTGCCGTCGCAACGACTTCGTGTAACAACGGGGACCAGCCAGTCGATTGGTTTGCGTTGCCCAATACCGATCACCCCGTCATTCCGCAGAACCTTTATCGGATGAGCGGTGGTGCGAATAACAACGAGCGCTTCGAACAAATCGGCCACTCTTGGATGAAACACGCGTTTTTCGCTTTGGAGGGCAACGCATGCAATCTCGGCTGCAACACCAGTGGTTGCGCCACGGGCAGCCATCTCTGCCCGGGATGCTCTGACCCTTATGATGCCGGCCTAAATGGCGATCAAACGGGAATTGGTTCACGTGCCTGGGTCAATCCTTTCACCGGCAACTTTCCGTCGAATGCCAACGACCACACCGGCCACAATCACGACGGCGTATCGCACCGGATTCGCGTTGAGGTCAATGACCTGAACACAACGCTGAACCAAGGTGCGACCTATTTTGCCGAAGCGCAATATATCGCACCTTCCGAATACACTTGGTGCCAGGCGCACCCGGGCCAGTGCAACATGTTCAACAACGCGTCGTACCGTCAGTTCACCGTCAGCGGGACAACGAACTTCACGTTTTCTCCTCTTGGCTCCACGTTTCGGATGCAGCCTGCCATTATGGCTTGGACGGGCGCGACAGTGAACCAAGTCGAGCCCGATCCAACAAATGACGGCATTTGGTTTATGGGTTATAAAGTCAGCAATCCAACTACTGGAGTGTGGCACTACGAGTATGCCTTGTATAACGAGAACCTCGATCGCTCTATTCAATCTTTCAGTGTGCCTCTAGGCGTTGGAGCCAACATTAGTAACATCGACTTTCACGCTCCGCCCCAGGAACCTGGTTGGGCAAACGACGGCACAGTTAATAACCAGGGGTATAGCAGTACACCCTGGGCTGTCACTCCGGTTTCCGATTCCATAACTTGGAACACCGAAACAATCGCACAAAACCAGAACGCCAATGCGATTCGCTTTGGCACATTATACAACTTCCGGTTTGATGCCGATCAGCCGCCGCAATCTGCCAATGCGACGGTCGGCTTCTTCAAGACAGGATCGCCCATAACGGTTGCGATTCAGGCGCCTGCGGGCAGCGGCACGCCTAGTCCGACGCCTACGGCAAGCCCAACGCCGACGCCAAGCCCAACTGCAACCCCAACTCTAACCCCAACACCAACGGCCACGGCAACTGCGACAGCTACTGCTACTGCGACAGCCACAGCCACAGCTACGGCTACGGCCACAGCGACGGCTACCCCGACTTCCACCCCAACACCGACACCTACGCCGCGGCCTACCCCAACACCAAGGTCCACCCCGGGACCGAGGCCTCGCCCGACTCCACCGCCGCGCCCGTAGAAATTTTCGTCCTCCGAAAATTTCTAGTGATCGGTGATGAGTGATCAATTATCAGTGACCAGATGGTTCGGTAGCGCTTTCAATGCTTAACATCCAACTTCGACGCTCAATACTTAATGAGAAAGTCTAAGACATTACTCGCATTTCTAGTTACCGCAGCGCTAGGCTGTGTCGGCGTCAGGTTGGCCAGCGCAGCAACTATCAGCATTTTTCCCAGCAAAGATAATACTCTCTACGAGTACGTTCCCGCTGACGGCGATCGCAGCAATGCCCTTGGCAATCACTTCTTCACCGGTGAGAACAGGTGAAATCCGTCGGGGCGTGCTCGCCTTCGATATCGCGGGAAGCATTCCGCCCTGCTCAACGATCACAGCCGTGAGTCTCAGCCTGAATATGTCTCGAACGCTTCTCGAGACTGCGCGAATCGTCGAGTTGCACAAGCTGCTTGCCGACTGGGGTGAAGGAACCTCTGACGCACCTGGAGAAGAAGGTGACGGAGCACCGGCCACCAGTAACGATGCCACATGGCGGCATCGTTTCTTCGACACCATCTTTTGGGCCATGCAAGGCGGCGACTTTTCTGCGATAGTGAGCGCAAGCCAGTCGGCTGGTCCGGTTGGATTCTATACGTGGAATTCAACACAGATGGTTAGTGATGTGCAATCGTGGCTGGACAACCCGGGCTTTAACTTTGGCTGGCTCGTGCTGGGAGACGAGTCACCCTCGGTACGGCAAAACGATTCGACACTCGGGAGAGCGCCAGCCCGCCGGTGCTGACTTTTGAATACACGCCAAGAGCCATGCCCACACCGCGGCCTCGTCCGACTCCGCCGCCTCGGCCCACCTCTTGAACGCGTCCAATCGCCCTGAGCACCGGCGATTCGTTCACACATAGGTACCGCAGAACGGCCAGTGATTGGGTAGCGCACGCGTCCCGCGTGCAAGCGATGGCGTCCTCGCCATCGCGGACTTTTCTGTGCGCTCAACTACAGATCGGATGGTGAAATCTTTGGAAAGTTCGTTTCGGCGTGACGCCGAAACCAGCACGCGAGACGCGTGCGCTACCCTCAACGCTCGTCAGGTATTCCGTTCCCGGGATCGAGTTGGCCTGCTTGCTGGAAATGTTTTTCGGCCAGCTCGGTCATATCCAGGTCCTGGAGCCGGCGCCCGAGCATCCAATGGTAAAATGGATTATTGGGAGTAAATTGGTCTGCTTGTTTCTCATGAGCACTTGCTTCTTCGAGTTTACCTAATGAGCGCTCTGCGCCGGCAAGCTCGTTATTGGCCAAAGCCAAACGCGCATTTTGCTGCACCGCGTCGGTCCAAACCGAAATAGCTTCGTCCCTGCGACCGAGCTGCCAGAGCGATTCGCCTTTTTCCTGGCGCGCCAGTATCAAGTCATCTCTTTCGGCAAGCGCTTCATCCAGACTCGCCCGCGCTTCTTCGTAACGCCCCACACGATTCAGGATCGCCCCGCGATAATAAAGACTTAAAGCTTTGCTCTCTCCTTTTTGGTGAGCCGCGGCCTGGCCGAGCAATTGCACGGATTGCTCCGCGTTGCCTAAAAGATATTCAAACCAGGCCAGTTTCGGCAACGCCTCGCTGTTTACAAACAGTCCGACTCTCGAAGCGGCTTGAAAATCTTGTTTCCCCCCGAGGATGTTCTCCCGATCAGCCGGACGAACCCAGCGAGCGGGATTCGCCTGCGCAAGCGCAAGCTCGTCCGGCACCTGAATTTTCTGGAACGCACGATTGCCTCGAACCTCGTGATAGCGGACCCAGCCGCTGTGCGCGTTCAATCCAATCCAAGCGCAGGCGAAGATTGCAAATGCCCAGCCCGCCGTGCGAATTCTCCCTGCTGACTTCAAATTAAAACGGTAAAAGGACAATTCTTTTGCCCGGACCAATCTCCACATTTTCAGAGTGAGAAACGTGGTGACGGTGGCGCAACCGAGCGCCATGAGGAATGGGACCAACGCGTAGACACCGCGAACAGCCAGGAAACTTCCGAGAAACACCAGTGCGCCGATGATTTCTTCGGGCCACGTTACAGAATAGCTTTTTCGGATTGCATCCGATTTCGGAACCAGGATCGTCGGCGTCCCGAAACCGAAATACAGCGCGTCGTTCGGACAAACGCTCACGCAG
>QHOK01000113.1 GCA_003218755.1 Verrucomicrobiota bacterium | reverse complement strand
CAAACCGACGGAATGCGAGTGGTTGTAAAAAGCGCTGGGTAGGTCTAACGATAGAGACCCATTACTTCACTCGCTCCAAGTCTGGGTCCTAGTGAGGGCCTTCGTAAGGGCGACAATCTCTTGTAACAATCGCGCACATAACTCTTTCACCCGCCTGCGACGACGCGGATGAATTCGATGCAGTCGCCTTCGGACAACGGTCGCTGTGACCATTCGTGTCGATGCACCGCGAGGCCGTTGTATTCCACCAAAATAGATTGCGGCGGCAATTCGTAACGGTCGATTAGCTCTGCGATTGTTTTGGCTTCGCGCGCATCCACGAGTTCGCCGTTGAGCAAAATCTTCATCGCATGCCAAGGAATGACGCCTTCCGAGCCGTCATGTTCCAGCGGCGGCTAGGAAGCCGTCGCTCCTTGAAGCGCCTGGTCCCAGTCTTTCCAAATAGGTTCAAGTCCGCGCCGGCGAAGGACTGCGGCGACTTCGGCCGGGGAACGTTCGTCGCTGATTTCGAATTGTCCGGTGGCGAGTTGGTCTTCGCCGTCCTGATATTCCGGCGCAACGATCCGACCGCGCACAGTGCGATGCAGATGTTCGCGGCCTTGCCGTGTATAACCGCCGGGCTCCGTATGACTGCCAGCGCTCATCATCGTAACACCGATTAAAGCCAGTGAATCCCGCAGCCACGCGCGCTCACGGGTGCTGAGCACAATACCCAGCTGCGGAAAAGTAATCCGCAATGCGCAAACCAACTGGGCCAGTTCGCGATCAGTCATGGAGAAAAGCGGCCGAAATTCGCCTGCCGCCGGACGCAAACGAGGCAAGCTCACGGTAATTTGCGCCTGCCAGCAGTGTTTGAATAAATATTCCAAATGCGCTGCGAGCGCGATGGCTTCGTCCTGCCAATGTGACAAGCCGATGAGTGCGCCGATGCCGAGCCGGCGAAATCCGGCTCCATAACCGCGCTCGGCGCACTCGAGCCGAAAGTTAAAATCGCGTTTCGGCCCGGCTGTATGCATCTCAGCATACACCCCACGATTGTAGGTTTCCTGATAAACCACGAGTCCCTCCGCGCCGGCCTCGACAATCAGCACATAATCCTCAGTCTCCATCGGGCCGACCTCGATAGAGATTGACGAAAAGTCGGGGGCGAGCGCACGCACGCATTCGGCCAGATAATCGCGGCTCACAAATTTCGGATGCTCGCCGGCGACGAGAAGGATCTGCCGAAATCCTTGACGAGCGAGATGCTGGGCTTCGGCAACCACTTCATCCACCTCGAGGGTGACACGCAGGATCGGATTGTCGCGCGAGAAACCGCAATAGCGACAATTGTTGATGCATTCGTTGGAAAGATATAGCGGAGCGAACAGGCGCATCGTCCGTCCAAAGTTTTGTAGCGTAAGTGAGCGCGAAGCTTGCGCCATCGCTTCGAGCTCCGGGTCGGATTTCGAGGCGATCAGTTGCTCGAAGTGCTGAACGAGCTCCGATTTCCTTAGAGGCAAATTGTCCAAGGTTTCGACAAATGACATCAGGATAATTTCGTGCGCATGTCAGCGTTCGCAAATCCCAATCAATGCTCTGATTCAGGAGACCGCCTGAACCCCTCGGCGGTTGGGAAACCGCCGCTCCTTGCGATACGCGAATGAAAAAAAGCGGCGTCCGGTGTTCCGGACGCCGCGCTAGCAAATGGTATTGCCGATGCTTAGAAGGCGAAATTCACGCCGGTGCGGACCATGCCGAAGTTATTATGGGGCCCGTCCACAAAATTCCAGCTGAAATCACTGACCCAGCCGATATGTGGCGTTAAGCGGACTTCCATGCCGCCGCCGACCTGACCGATCGCCCGCGTCTCGCTGCCGGAGTGAAAATTAGTGAGAACGTCAGGGTTAACGTCAAGGTGCCTAAGACGGCGCCCACGGCGCGCGATTCATGGCTGCTTGTAGCGAAGAAAAACTCCTCTCCTGGCGCCTCAAATTCATTGGCATCCAGGACACGCCGTCTGGCATCAACCGCCCAGCCTTCAATTCCCACGCCAATGTAACGCATGAAAAAGTATTTGAGATCGATACCACCGCCCCAGGCGTGATCGGACTCCAGGTAGCGGTCATTTTCCCACTTGCTTCCTGTGAAGACGTAGGTACCCCAAAGGCTAACATTAAATTCTCTGTCGGCGTACCACTCCGGGCAGGGTGGTGGAGCAGCTACCTGTTTCATTTCTTTGCCGGAATACTCAGTTCCGGCAAAAGCTGCCGAAGCGATCACCCCGAACCCTAACAGGCATAACACTAGTCTTTTCATTTATTTCTCCTTTTGGTTAAGTTTTCCTTTTCCACTCCAAACATTTTGGAGCGTCCAAGTCAATAAAAAAGTTCGCTCCTTATCTGGATGCCGCGAGTCTGAGCCGGGCCGCTAAGGATTGCAAGTCTTTTTTAACTTGCTTAAGCTTTCAGTTCCGCCCCGGTATTCGCGTCCGTAATGACGAACTTCTCATGGTGAAACGTAGGATCACCGCGGAACATTAGACGACCTGCGTAACGGCGCTCCAGCTCAACCAGTAGGTCTTCATCTTCCTCTTTCAATCGCTTCAAAACATCAGGGTTCAGGATCACTCGAATCTCATGAATGCTGTCCTGGTATTTGCGCATGACAGTGTTCAGAGTGCGGTGCAATTCCACACTTGTGGTCATGGAGGTCTTCACAACTCCGCGCCCGGCGCAGTAGGGGCAATTTTCATAGATGGTGTCGCTGAGGCTTTCTTGCGCCCTTTGGCGGGTCATCTCCATCAGGCCGAGTTGTGAAATGGGAAGCACATGCGTCCGGGCTTTGTCCGGGGTGAGCCGTTCCTTCATTAAGTTGTAAACTGCCTGCTGGTCTCTACGGCTCTTCATGTCGATGAAATCGCTTATGATCAAACCCCCGATGTTTCGCAACCGAAGCTGACGGGCGATTTCATCTGCCGCCTCGAGGTTCGTCTGCAAAATTGTTTTCTCCACATCGCGCCCTCCCTTGTTGCGGCCGGTATTCACATCAATCGCTACCAACGCTTCTGTCTCGTCGATCACAATATACCCGCCACACTTCAACCAAACTTGCCGGTGAAAAGCGTCGTCAATTTGTTTTTGCACGCCGTAAGTGTCGAAAATCGGTGTCGCACCATCGTAAAAATGGACTCGATTCCGCGCGCGCCGGGAAATCTGGCCAATCATTTCGATCATTCTGTCTGTTGATGCGCGATCATCGCAAGCGACCTGGTCGATTTCTTCGGTCAGAAAATCGCGCACGGTTCGCTCAACCAGGTCAGGTTCCTCAAAGAGGCGGCAAGGAGCGGCGTTCTCCCGAATCGCCTGCTCGACTTTGGCCCACTGATCGAGCAGGAAACGCAGATCGCGTACGAAATATCTGGCGCGCTGGCCTTCGCCAACCGTGCGGATGATGACTCCAAATCCTTCGGGAACGTCCAGCTCTCGCAGAATCTTCCGGAGCCGCTCGCGCTCCTTTGGGTTCTCAATTTTTCGCGAGATACCGCTGTGATCACTGAACGGCATAAGAACCAGGTAGCGCCCCGGAAAACTGAGATTGGTTGTCACCCTCGGCCCCTTCGTACCGATCGGGCCTTTGGTGACCTGTACGATTACATCCGAGCCGACTGGGTAAATGCTGGGTATGTCCTTTACCGTGATTCGTTTTCGAGGCCGCTTGTTCCCGCGCCGATCGATTTCTTCAATGCCGCTGTCAAGCGCAGCTGGGATCGCGTCCCAAAAATGAAGGAACGCGTTTTTCTCAAAGCCGATGTCGACAAACATCGCCTTCAAGCCCATCTCGATGTTTCTGACTTTCCCCTTGTAGATGCTGCCGACGATGTTCCGCGAGCTCTTACGTTCGACGCTGTATTCCTCCAGTTGGCCATTCTCGAGCAGAGCAACGCGGGATTCGAGTTTTTCCACGCTGAGTATGAGCTTGTTGCCGGTCTTTCGAGAGGAAAGCCCCAAAATCTTTTTTACCTTGTCTATCATAAAATTGAAGTAATTGAGCGGTCATAAGCAAACTGAGCTGGTCCTGCCGCAGTGGTTCTGACCGGAGTTCATCTTGTTGTTCCGCGCCGGCGGCTCGGCGGCGGGGGTGGTGGCGCAGGTGCTGGTCGCGGGTGCACTCCAAAGAGCCGTTGAAAGAAATTGCGCGGCGCCGGCGGCGCTGCCGGAAGGGCCCGAGCGACAGGAGCGCTGGCTCGCCGCCGGACGCTCCCTTGCGAATCTGCTTCGGGTTCGACATCAGGCGACGCATCTGAGCTTGCCATCTGCGCAGTGGCGCCTTGCCCGTTATCGGCACCTTCCTCATCCTCACTTCCGAGATTTCCTCCGGCGTCGTGATAAGCCACTGATTTGATCAATTGGAGCGGATTGGCGTGATGTGCGGGTGCGAGCCAGGCGACCCGCATATCGAACTTTCCTTCATCCTGCGCGAGCGCGCGTTCGAGAATGCGTGTAGCGATCGGGCCCGCGACCTCGCCGCCGTGCCCGGAGGCGCCCTGCACCATCACTGCGACGACATACTTCGGATGATCAAATGGCGCGAAACACGCAAACCACGCCACGTTCTCTTCGTGGCCACGCTCGGTGGCCTGCGCAGTGCCGGTTTTTCCAGCGACCACAACGTCTTTCAAACGCGCTCTGCCACCGGTTCCTCCATCTTCGTTAACAACCTTCCAAAGGCCCTTGCGCACAAGGTCAATTTTGTCAGGTGAGATTTCCTGGCGTAAGTCAGATCGTACTCGTGGCGTCTGAGGCACTGCGACGTTGCCATGCTCGTCCAGCACGGGAGAGCCGTCTTGGTTCAAAACTCGATCCACCAGCCGTGGGTAATAACACACCCCGCCGTTTGCGATTGTTGCGTAGGCCATGGCCAATTGAAGTGGTGAAACAAGCGTGTAGCCCTGGCCGATTGAAACATTCGCCGTTTGCGCCTGCGACCACCTCTCCTGCGGATGGTGAATTTGCATCCACTCAGGCCCTGGCATATTGCCGGTTTGTTCACCTGACAGTTGCAGGCCCGATTCTTCGCCGATTCCCAACATCTTGCCAACAGCGTCAAGCGACTGAATGCCAGCCGCGTTTCCGTACTGGTAGAAAAACGAGTCGCATGACACCTTGATCGCGTCGGCGAGTCCGATGGTCCCGTGCGTATAATGTTTTTTGGCTACCCAGCAGCTGAAGAAGTGATCGCCGTAACTCACACCGCCACCGCAGCTGAATTTGGCGCCTGCGAGATTCTTGGTGCCGCGCAGACCGCCGAGCGCCGTGATGAGCTTGAATGTTGACCCGGGTGGCAAGCAGCTAATCGCACGATTGACCAACGGATCGCCCTCGTCTTTCTGCAGCGCTTTCCAATCCTTGGCCTTTATGCTCGGGATGAAAGTATTTGGATCGAACGAAGGCACAGAAGCCATCGCCAAGACGTTGCCATTGTTTGGATCGACAACTACCGCTCCGGCCCGGCTCACTGCGCGCAGCGCTTCTTCTGCAATCGCCTGAATACGCGCGTCGATAGTCAGGAAAACGTTGGCGCCTTGTTGTGGGGGATCTTCACGCAGGACACCCTCGATCGTCCCCTTGGCATTCTTGCGCAAATAACGCACACCGGGTTTCCCGCGGAGGTATTCGTCCATCGTTCTTTCGATGTTGGATTTTCCTTCCACGTCCTGCTGATAGAAGGTGAACTTCCCTGCTTCCTCTTTGTTGATGTCGTCAGGCACGCCGACATAACCGAGAATATGGGCGGCTAGCGCGCCATAAACATAAGAGCGCACCGGTTTGATCGCGATATCCACTCCCGGTAACCCGACATCGTGCTCCGAAAACTTTGCCATCATCGGAAAGTCAATGTCCTTGATGTAGGAGAACGGGACCTCCGTGTCGTTGCGGAAGTGTCGCTCCAGCTTGGCTGCATTGTAGTCGCGCGCCAGATCCAGGTCGTTAAGACGTGGGACAATGCCGTTATTGACAATTTTGATGATGTCGGGCTCCTTCTGATCTTTTGGCATGCCGTTGATGATTGCTCGATATTCAGTCAAGGGCGGCGAACCAAAGCGTTCGCGATAGCCTTTGACCATTTCCGGCAAATAGAAATCGACCTCATAGCTGGCGCGGTTTTGGACAAAAGTCACGCCGTTGCGGTCTTTGATCTCACCCCGCACGGAAGGGATGCGCACAGTCGCTTGAGAACTGCCCCGAAGCTGTGAAGTCCATTCCGCGCCATGCGCCACTTGTATCCACCAGAGCCTGAGGCCGAGAGCGCCCATGCCCAACAGCATGAGTAAGGCGACAAACTGAATCCGGACGTGCGAAGTCATGCGGCCTTTGTTCATTCGAATCGCCCCCTTTCAGGACCGTATCGATAAGCCGTCATCTGTGCAATCCATTGCAGAAGCCAGAACAGGATCGGCGCGACGAGCATGGCAACGATGCCCGGCCCGCCGATTTGCCACCAAATTTCACGCGTAAAAATAAGAGAGCCGCGGCGGAAGGTGATCATCAGGTATTGCGCCAAAACTATCAAGGAGGTGAAAATGCCGCTCAGGATGCAATGCACTTCCCAGTGGCCGCGGGCAAAGAGCGGTCTGAGCCCATGCATTATTCCTGCCAGCACACCGTAGAGCAGTATCGATGATCCGGCTGAAATTTCAACTTTCCCACCAATCACCTGCACGGTAAGCGCATCCAGTAAGACCCCGGCGTACAGCGCAAGCGTCAGCATGAGAGGAAACGGGAGGGCCATTGCTCCATAAAAAACAATTACAGGCACAATATAGACATGGGCGTTGTAGAGCCACGGCAGCGCCGGGATGAAAAGCTCCGCAATCTGAGCCACCAGCACCAGGAATAGCAGAAGAAAAAAGAATATCATCTTCGCCCTGTTACTACGAACACATCCTCCAGATGCGACAGATCGACGGCCGACGTCAGTTGCGCTTGTCCGTCCAATTCCCGAACGCGATAACTCTTCACCACGCCGATGAGCAAGCCAGACGGGAAAACGCCGCCTACTCCGGAAGTATAAACTTTCTGTCCAGGTTTGAGGTCAGCCTGCTTTGATAAGAAATTCAGGTCCAAAAGTGGCGTTAGTCCCGTCGTTACTCGCTCGCCAGAGACGATTCCCTGTTCGCGGCTTCCTTCCACTGACGTCGCGACGCGGCAGTTTTCATCGGAAACCAACAAAACAACCGAGATGCTGTCGCTTACGGTGGTCGTTTTACCGATCAGACCTTCGTCAGTTACTACAGGCATATCAGTTTCGACGCCGTCTCTTCTGCCACGATTAATTGTGACCGTTCGCCACCAGGTCGAGGAATCGCGCGCGACAATTTCTGCGGCGATCAACTTAAAGACGGAGCGCTCTCTGTAATTCAGCGCGTGACGCAGACGGTTCACTTCATGTTCCACATCGCGCAGGCCCTGGTTTGTCGCACGGAGTTCTCTATTTTCGACCTGAAGTGCAGAATTCTCGTGTTCTAGCTGGTCCAGCGACTTCAATCCGGTGCGCACCGATGTGATCTGTTTTTTCAGCCCCGAGCCGCTGGTCAAAAATGGGGCCAGCAACTGATACACGCCAGCCTTAAACTTCTGCGTGGTCTCGCTGCCGAAGCTGAGGAAGTATCCCAGAATAGCCCCAAAAATCAGCAGCGCGATGATGTTTGTACGGCTCATTCCGATTTCGGATA
>QHOK01000291.1 GCA_003218755.1 Verrucomicrobiota bacterium | reverse complement strand
AGCCTTGGGCCTTCGACGCTTTAACCGTTTCAACGACGGCGACTTTGATCGAGATCATCGGTTTCGTCGCTTCGATCATTTCAAGGAAATCATTTTTATCGGCGACTTTGGCTTTCCATGGTGGTGGGGTCCCTGGTGGGACTGGAACTGGGGCTATTACCCATACGGAGCCTACGGGTATTCTGAGTATTCGTATCCCCCCTTCTACCCCGGCTACGGATATGAGTATGGTAACTATGGCTATGGTTATGGGTCGTCCGGCTATGGTTACCGATATGACTACCCATATGGGAGTTACTACGGCAGCTATTACAGCGGCACGAACTACGAAAATGACGATGAAAGTGCTGTGCGCAACGTTCTCGCTGAATACGCAGTTGCTTGGAACCGCCATGACATGGCCGCCTTCGGTCGTCTCTTCACTGAAAACTGTGACTACGTAAACGTCGCCGGTGTCCACTGGAAAGGAGTGCAGGAGATTGTCCAGCGGCACGCGGAACTGTTTCAAAACAGATTAAAGACCGCCGTTCGGACTCTTACCGGTGTAGAAGTTCGTTTTCCAACACCCGATGTTGCACTTGTCCATGCTACGTGGGACGTCACCGGTTGGAGTCGTCCAACTGGAGAGGCCGTTCCAGTTCTGAAAGAAATCACCACGATGACGATGGTCAAAACTAACGGGAAGTGGCTAATCACGGCTTTTCAGAACACGGAGAGCGGGGGCTCGACGAAGTAAAGAGCAGAATCTTGTGATTCGCGTTATACGATGAAGCTGGCAACGTGATCCAGACGCACGAACACAACGGCGATTTCAAACCATGGTGAGCGTTACGCGCAGTCATGTCGCCGCTGCCATGTTTTACTCCAATTAATTGGCAATCCTGAATTAGGCGAAGAAATCGTGACTTGCTTACGAAGATTCGTCCACAATAGTTAGGCGTGGCTACGCGGCACTCAGCATGACTAGCAATAATCTCCCCGAACTACGAGCGCTTCTCGACAGAGCAAGTGCCGAAGATCGTGCCAACCTCCAAAGAGTCGTTGGCGCGGGCTTCGGTGACAGCCCCGAGCTTCTGTGCGATCACATCCAGTTCTTACGTGCCGGCGTTATCGGTCAGTTTCTCGACAATCGCGACTACAAGCAGCTAGTCACCGACGTTGCCGATCACGTCCAAATCGACTGGCCGGCACTTCTACGCGGTCGGCAGTGGAGCGATTTATTCGCAGCAGACATCGAGGACGCTGTAGTTGTCACGGCCCTCCAGAAGATTCTACGAGAGTTGCCGGACGAGGATCGCCGGCGCCTCGCCGAGGAACTCGGCAAGGAAGCGCAAGACCCCAACATCAGATTTACCTTCTGGCCACAACCGCTGTCGGTGCGTTGACGGCAGCGCTTGGCATCACCCTTCCATTCGCCATCTACACAGCCTTTACGACCGGGCTTCACGTTGTCCTTGGTCCCATTGGCTGGGCTGCCATTGGTATCTCAGTATTGTTTCGCCTCAATCAACCAAATTGGTCGAAGCTCGTTCCGGCAGTCGTTTACATTTCTTACATCCGCCACAAGCTCGACTCGGGGCAATATCGCCAGTGGCGTTCCCATTTGCACGACCTGGGGGAACGCGAAGTGAAGCACGATGTCCGCGTCCATGTCGTCAATCTCTACACGGATGAACTGGGTAATCAGGCAGTGCCGGAGAAGTTGCGGCAGGTAAAGGCAGCGCAAGTAGCGCCAGCGATTGCTGCATCCGAAGCAAAGCCTACTCGACGATCCCGCGGATTGACCGCCGCGCTAATCATCGTTGCGGCCCTCGCCGGCGCGGGAGGATTTTACATTTTCTCGCATCGGTCCGGCGCAAAGGCGATTCCTGAAAAATCGATCGCCGTCTTGCCATTTGAAAACCTCAGCGAAGAGAAAGCAAACGCCTTTTTCACTGACGGCGTGCAGGACCAAATCCTGACCGACCTTTCGCAAATCGCCGACCTGAAAGTGATCAGCCGCACTTCCGTGATGCAGTATAAGAGCGGACTTGCACGTAATCTCCGCAAGATTGGTGAGGAGTTAGGCGTCGCCCATGTGGTGGAGGGCAGCGTGCAACGTGCCGCCAACAAAATTCGGGTGAACGCGCAGTTAATCGATGCCCGCAACGACGCGCATCTGTGGGCACAGACCTACGATCGCGAT
>QHOK01000112.1 GCA_003218755.1 Verrucomicrobiota bacterium | reverse complement strand
CCGAGCTGTTTCCAAAGATGAATTGCTGCGGTATTCGTCGAGACCACGAAATTGAATTGCATAGCGCGAAAACCCATCCGGCGTGCCTCGCTCAAACAATGCTCGGCCATTCTGCGTCCCACTCCCGAGCTCTGTGCGTCTGATGCAACCATAAAAGCGGCGTTGGCGACGTGAGAGCCGGGACCCGATTGATTCGGTCTCAGAATGTAAGTGCCAACAATGCCGCCATTTTTTTCTGCAACGTAAGTATGTGTATCGTCTCGAAACCAATAAGCCAACGCCTCCTCGCGCGACATGTTCGGATCAAACGCGTATGTATCGCCTGCCACGACGATCTCATGAAAAATATTCCAGATCGCGTCATGGTCGGCATTCGTTCCCGGACGTATTTGCATTCGTCCTCGAAAGGTAGTGCTACGTCACCGGCTCTCGGAGCGCGAGGCACGCAGCAAGCGCGGCGAGTTTCTGTTCTGCGCGCCATGGCGCCTCTGTAGTTCGGCCGAACTTCTGAATCATACGCCGCACGTTCTCGTCGGATTCTTTGAATTCAGCAGCAACCTTGCCGTACGCATCGCGCTCGTTGAAAACGTCGGTACGAATATGATGTGCCTGCAAGGCTCGCTCGAGCACGGAGCGAAATAATTGGCCTTCAGAAGCGTGCGCGCGGATGTGCGGATTTGCGATCAAAGCAGGATCAATCTGGCTTCCCACCACAAGAGCAGCGCGCCTGATCCTGTAACCGTTCTGCCGATGACTTGTGAGAAGTGTCGCAATCGATTTTTGCGCAATGCGTCGCACCACATGTACGCGCTGATTTATTTTCCTCGTATCCGTTTCCAGTTTTCCCATCGCGGCGTGATAAGGCTGTCGCGTTTCGGGAAGCCGTGGGTCGGACAGATCGATCTGCCGAACATCGCACATCTGAGGCGAACGAGCTGAGCCCTTAAGAAGCACTGCAGCCGCCCAGCCGGATTTTACTCGAAACCCCAGAGCCGCAGTTTGCGGCTTCATCTCGTTTGAAATGTCACAGGCACTGTCGCTTGCCACCCCTGACTTGGCGCAGATCTCCATTGCCGAAGCGTTTTGATCGCAGCCTGGTCAAAGTACGGGTTCCCCGTGGATTTAACGACTTGGACGTTCGTTACGTTTCCACTTGCATCAAAAGATAGACGGAAGCGACCCGTTCCCGAAACGCCGGCTTGGGAGACGCCGGGCGGAAAGGCTGGCGCGGGCGCATAAACTATTCGCGGCTTCGGCGTCGGCCTCGGTGTGGGGTGCGTTTCGGCTGTTGCCGGCCAGCGGGCCTGGGTATCAACCGCAACGCGAGATAACAACGATTCCAGCGCAGCGGACGGACGAGCGGTTGTCTTTTCGCCGGCTGCTGTGACTACACCAACTACTTCGCCAGTCTCGTTCACGACAGGAGATCCGACCGAACTGGGAGCAGTCGCTCCCGCCATTTCTAAACGATCGGACTGTTGTGCAACAATCGTCATTTCACGAGCGCTGCCGTCGTTTCCGGCCAATGCGCTGCCGACTATAACAACGCGTGTGCCCACGGGCACATTGGCGTTCTTTTTTGGCCCGGCGAACGGAACCTTCTTGACGTCAACCTGCAGAACCGCCAGATCCAATTCTGTCGAAGCCGAGAGAATCCCGCTGACGTTGTAGATTCCGCCGTCCGCCGTCTTTGCGACGGCATTGATTCCTCCTTCGATTGCGCGCGCTGTGGTAACGAATCTGCCATCTGGAGAAATAAAGAAGGCGCTCTCCGTCCGCAACAAATTCCCCTTTGGGTCAAAGACCGTCACCCAAATTACCGAAGGCTGCACCGTTGTTTGCAGTTTTGCTAAATCGGGTGATGCAGTTTGACCAGGTTTTGCTTCGGCCGAGGGAGTGACTGACGGGACGATGGTCGGCGATTGAGTCGCAGAAATCATCGGCGGCATCGATCGTGACTGCGCCAAGGGTGACTCGCCGACAACCTGGCTTGTCGATTTTCGGCCGCAGCCCACGCTCACAACCACAGCCAGACAAACCGCGTATCGAATAATTAGCCGCAACTGTCTCATTCGGGGTTCAAGCCAAGAGAGTGTGGAACACGGGTCGCACTTTAAATCAAGGAGCGCACGAACTAATTCCGCTTGAAATACTGAATGGCGCGTTCGTGTTTCTTCGCCGCAGCCTTTGTCTTGAAGGTGCCGAGATTTCTTCGTTTGCCCGTCTTGGGATTTTTCTTGCGCGAATACAGTCGATACTTGTCGGTTTTGAGTTTCCTGATCATGACTCCATCGAGTATTCGCAGATAAAGTCGACTCCGCGCGTTGAATTGTAGGGGCAACCGCTTCGGGTTGCCGAATTAAGACAGGCAGGCGAAGCGCCTGGCCTACAAAGGCTTCGGCGAACGATTCGAAACCCAAAGCACGACCAAGGCAGCGAGAATTGCGAGATTGGTCGCCAGGTGAGCGGGGAAGCTCCAGTTCTGGCTAGCGTGACCGAAACAACCGCAAGTAATGTCGAGTCCCCGAACTTTTGCCGCGTTAGTCGCGAGCGTGAAGACCAAGATTAGCGCAGTTAAGATCGATAACGCACCGCGATACAACAATCGAACCACCAGCGCGAAGCCGCAGAAAATCTCCAGCCACGGCAAATAAAAGGCCAGTGCGACACTGATTGGCCATGGAAGAATTTTGTAGTTATCGATGTCGCTGGCGAACTGAACTGGATCGAGTGCTTTGATCGCGCCAGCATAAATGAAAATGCCGGCAATGATGAGATCGACCATCCTCCAGAGCGTGCTTGATGTAGGGTGTTTGATGTTCGATGTGGTTCCGTCTGCGGAAAGCTGGACGTGGACCGTTGGGAGTTGAGCGTTGGGCGTTTTACTCATTTCGTTTTTAGCCACGCCTCCCATCCGCCTTCGAGCACGAACACGTCAGGAAGTTGCGCTTCCCTGCGCAGGCGCCGGGCAACTTCCCGGCTGGCGTTACAACTGAGGCTGCTGCAATAGACCACGACTTTTGTTCCCGGCGACCACACCGCCAGAAACTGCGGCAGCAATTCAGTCCACCGGTCTTCATTCAAAGACACCGCGCCGGGAACGTGATCGCGTGCGAACTCCTCGTCCGGGCGCGCATCCACCCAGATAACGTTTCGGCCCCATGTGCGAGCTTGATCGACAGTAACGGATTCCGACGGCAGAACGGCCGATTGCCACGATATTTTATGGCGAAAATAGACCGCCTCGCCCACCCCAGGAGCGAGCGCGAGCGCTGCCAGAAAGAGAACCTGCCGGACCAGCGAAGATCTCACTATTTATTGAACGACCGGGGAATTGGTGATGCGCGCAGTCGCGTAAAATATCTTCTGTGAATCCTCCGGTTGAATCGTCAGAGTCGAAGCAACAAGGTTGTTCGTTTCCTTAGGTTCTACGTCGATTTTGAATTCGCCGTTACCTTTTTCCTCCACTTTGGTTTGAAAATCCGGACTGGATGATGTGACCTTGATATGCTTCACAGTAAATTCCTTGCCGACCT
Organism: Verrucomicrobiota bacterium; assembly: GCA_003218755.1. Classification (GTDB taxonomy): domain Bacteria; phylum Verrucomicrobiota; class Verrucomicrobiia; order Chthoniobacterales; family UBA10450; genus Udaeobacter. Next base: position 2,325 of record QHOK01000112.1, on the reverse strand, counting down.
TGACTGTGATCGTCTTCGGGTCCGGCTTGTCGCCTTGCTTCCAAAAAACAAAATTCGGGCTGATCTCCAATTGCTGCGGGATAATCGTCCTGAGCGTGAGCACCGTCTTCGGGTTCGTGGGTTCGTCGGTCTCCACCGTGACCGTTTTGACCTGAGTGCCGGTGCGATCGCCAATGTTAAAAGTGGCCGTAATCTCGCCGCTCCCGCCAGGGGGGACTTCGTCCTTCTGGGTTTGTGCGGTAGTGCAACCGCAGGAAGCGTGAACAGACTTAAATCGCACCGGTGTCTTGCCGGGGTTCTGATATTTGAAATGGCCTACCGCCTGTTTGTCGACAGGCGTTGGATGCAGCTCGATCGTGGTCTGCTCCCACTTCAATTCGGCGCGTGCGCTAAGGCTGATGATGATCGATAGGGCAAAAGCAATGATGGGCGTTTTCATTTTTTGGAATAGAAGCGCGTAATATAATCAGCAACCGCGTCCCGCCAAGTGCGAGGTGGGATGCCTGTCAACTCCGTGTATTTCGCGGCAGAAAGCACAGAATAAACCGGACGGCGTGCGACCCAGTTTGACATGTCTTTCAATTTAAGCGCACCGACTGTTCTCGCCTTCAGGGGAAGGCCAGCCTCGTGACAACAATCCAACGCCCATTGTGCATATTGCTGCCAATTGCATTCGCCGGCATTGGCAAAATGCAGAATCCCGCCTTCGACATTGCCACTGAAAAAGTGCGGGAGCATTTTGGCAATATCCAGCGTGTAAGTAGGTGTTGAAAATTTGTCTGCGATTGCATCGACTTCTTCATCTTCCTTTGCTCGCTTGATAATTCCGTCGATGAAACTCGGCCGGTCCGGCCCAAACACCCAGGAGGCGCGCACAACGAGGTGCGGACCTTCCGCAGCAAGCACGTTCTTTTCTCCGGCCAGCTTCGATTCGCCGTAAACGCTAATTGGATTCGCTTCATCTTCTTCGATGTACGGCGCGCGTTTGTCGCCGTCGAAGACGTAATCGGTACTGAAGTGAATCATTTTCGCGCCTTTATCCCTGCAAACCTTCGCGAGAACGCCCGGCGCTTCGCCGTTAATCAAAGAGGCGCGATCGCGCTCTGTCTCGCAAAGATCGACATTAGTCAATGCCGCAGCGTTGACCAGGACGGCGAAATTCGTCGAACGCAGTTCATCGCGCACACCATCGAAGTTCGATAGATCCAGCTGCGCACGATTGAAGCCTATCACATCATGCTTCTCCCGATACTCGCTCATGAGCGCAGCCCCGAGCCGCCCACCCGCGCCGATAATTACAATTTTCATCTTTTTGTAGCGGCGATCTCTGATCGTCGTTTCATGAAATCGCCAGTCGGAAACTGCCGCTACAGCTCAATATCTTCCTGTGCGCTCGAGCAAGGGTTGCCACCAGGATGGATTGTTAGCGTACCACTGAATGGTTTCCTCCAGGCCTTCCTTGAAATTTCGGCGCGGTTTCCAGTTCAATTGCCGTTGCGCGAATGAAGAGTCGATCGCATACCGACGATCGTGGCCAGGTCTGTCTGGCACAAATGAAATGAGGCTGTGTGGTTTGCCCAAATGATCGAGAATCATTTTTACCGCATCCAGATTCACCATTTCGCTCTCGCCGCCAAAATTGTAAATCTGCCCCGATTTCCCTCCGAAAAGCGCGGCCACAATCGCGGCGCAATGATCCGTCACATGAATCCAGTCGCGCACATTCATACCGTCGCCATAGACCGGGAGCGGCTCGTCGCGGAGCGCTTTGATAATCATGAGCGGAATTAATTTTTCCGGGAACTGATACGGGCCGTAATTGTTCGAGCATCGGGTCACCAGGACGTCCTGAGCGTACGTTTTGTAAGAGGCGAGTATCAGAAGATCAGCGCCGGCTTTGCTTGCTGAATACGGCGAACTGGGATCGAGTGGCGATTGCTCGGTGAATTTGCCGGCCGGCCCAAGTGACCCATACACTTCGTCTGTTGAAACTTGGATGAAGCGCTGGACGCCATGGCGGCGCGCGCAATCCAGTAGCACGCTGGTTCCGATAATGTTTGTGTGAATGAAGTTGAGCGGATCGTTAATGCTGCGGTCCACGTGCGATTCTGCTGCGAAATTGATGACCGCGTAAAACCGGTGCTCCGTCATCAGAGCATCCATTTGGTCGGCATTAGCGATATCGGCTTTGAAAAATTCATAACGTTCGCCATGTTCCTCGAACACGCCATCGAGATTGGCGAGATTGCCTGCGTAAGTGAGCGCATCCACGTTGGTCACGTACGCCGGCTTGTAATGTTGCAAAATATATCGAATAAAGTTGCT
>QHOK01000111.1 GCA_003218755.1 Verrucomicrobiota bacterium | reverse complement strand
AACATTCTGTCGGTAATCGAAGAAGCAAAAGATTGAAACTAACAACCCAAACGTAAAGGAGAGTTCATATGGCCAAAGCAAAAAGGAAAAAAACAATGAAGACACCGCCGATTGTGTCACCGAAAGAGTGGGAGGCTGCGCGTCAGCAACTGCTGGTGAAGGAGAAAGCCTTGACCCGCGCCCGTGACGCGTTAGCGGCCGAGCGTCGGCGGATGCCGTGGCTGCCCGTTAAGAAAAAGTACGAGTTCGACGGACCCAAGGGCAAAGCGAGTCTGCTCGACCTGTTCGAGGGCCGCCGTCAGCTGATTCTCTACCGTGCTTTTTTCGAACCAGGCGTGAAGGGGTGGCCCGAGCATGCCTGCGTCGGCTGCTCCATGGTGGCCGACCAGGTCGCCCACGTCGCCCATCTGGACACCCGCGACACCACTCTCGCATTCGCCTCGCGCGCGCCGCAGACGGACATTGAGCGCGTGAAGGCGCGGATGGGCTGGCAGATGCCCTGGTACACCATCACGGATAACTTCGACAAAGACTTCGGCGTGGACGAGTGGCACGGCACGAACGCGTTCATCCGCGCCGGTGACAGCGTGTTCCGCACCTACTTCATCAATAACCGCGGCGACGAGCAGATGGGAAACACCTGGAACTATCTCGACATCACTGCGCTTGGGCGCCAGGAGGAATGGGAAGACTCGCCGGAGGGCTACCCGCAGACTCCGACGTATGAGTGGTGGATCTGGCACGACGAACCAAACACGATGGATGAGGATCGACCCGGCCTGGTGCAACTCCGCGCCGCCCGGGCCTACTCGAAGGGCGGCGACGCCACGTGATGGAGACCGCGGCAGATGATGGACACGCAAAGGAAGAGGACGATCATGCGTGACTTGTTGGGCAAGACCACGGTCGTCGTTGGCGCTAAGCCGAGGTTTGGGGCGTAGGATCTTCGCGTTTGCCTCGTACCGATTATTGCTGTGGTGGCGCCGCCACCATGCCGACAAGCCTCGTCATAAGAAGCCCGGTTTGATGTAAATGAAATCGCCGGGCCTCGTTCTAGACAATCACCTCGCAGCCGATATGAATTTGGGCATGCGCGATATCGTGGACTTGTTGCACTAGCTCTCGGAATCGTGATCGGGCGGCAAGGGGTCGGGCTTGATGCGGAATTTGTCCGCCACCCGGACCACTGCTTCCCGCGCTCGATCGCGCGGCCCGCTCGCTTCGATTTGGATTTGATCGATCGCCCGGTCCATCGCGGCTTTGATACTGGCGGCGGTCCCACCTTTCTCACATTCCCGAACCAGCACGGCCTCCAGCCGTGCGATCACGGCGTCAACGGTATAGTTGGGATTAACTCTAGGCCTTTCGTGCGCTTCGATCGCACTATAGACATTGATCACTTCCTCGCTGTGCGCGCCCCACCTGAGCACCTGATAAAAGAGCGAGCCGTGTCGCTTACCCTTGAAGATGAGATCAATCAGTGCCGCGACCAGCGAGACCGGCATAAGGGCAAAATCGCGTACGTTATCGAGCAACATCTTGAGCTGGAAGACGAGGACGTCGCGAAAAAACTTCCAGCGCTCGTTGGTGCCGGATTCGACGGTATGCGGATCGGGATAGCTCATCCCACGATTCTAAACGGAGTTCCATCAGGGAGAAAAGTTTCGATTGGCGAGCTGCGCTTCCCTGCTGATGCGGTCGCAAGAAAGCCAAAGCAAGGCGAAATCTCGAAAGCCAGAATTGCAATCACGTCCGCCGCTTGATCGGGATCAAACTGACCAAAGAAGAGCGTGACATCAGCGAGGTTTTGTCATTAACTCTAGATCCAATCGTCGATTCGCCTTTGTTGCGAGCGGGAGGACACATCATGAAGCCGAAGAATTTAAAGAAAAAGATCCGACGACTCGAGAAGCGTCTGCAAGAGGGCTCGAAGAAACTGGCCAACCTGAGACAAAAGCTGCAGGCGGCGGAGTCAGCGAAGGCGATGAAAGCCGCGAGGAAATCGGCTGCCCGCGCTACTGCGGCTCGCCCGGCTGCCAAGAAAGCGAGCAGCGTCAAGAAAGCGAAGAGAAAACTTAATCTCTCGCCGGAGCGTCGTGCGCAACTTTCGGCCGCGATGAAAGCCAGGTGGGCTGCCAAAAGAGCCGCTGAGGGGAGCGCGAAAGGCGCCTCGAGCGATAATCAACATTCGCCGCCGAAATCGGCTCCACAGGCGCCGGAAAGCAGACCTGACGGCGCCTGAACGAGTCAATGAGACTGTAGCCGCTGTAGCCACGGCCCTGTGGGCCGTCCAACAGTACCGGTTTTTTCGGGCGTTCATTAACCGGCCACAGGCCGGTGGCTACAGCATTTGTGGAATCGCTCTAGACGCTTTGCTTGCGGGCGCGTTTCATACTAGCGCGGCCGATCCCGCCCAGTTCTGCGTGTCGCGGACATGTCACGAGGTGATCGTTGACCATCCCGGTGGCTTGCATCAACGCGTAGCAGATCGTTGAGCCGACGAATTTGAATCCGCGTCGCAGCAAGTCCCGACTCATCGCGTCGGATTCGGCCGTGCGCGCGGGAACATCAGCCATGCGTCGCCAACGATTCTTGATTGGCTTGCCGCCGACGAAACTCCATAGGTATGCGTCGAAAGTCCCGAATTCTTTGCGCACCGCGAGAAACATTTTTGCGTTCTCGATTGCGGCTGTGATTTTCAATCGGTTCCGCACAATGCCGGCGTCGCCGAGCAAGCGCCGCACATCTCGCGCGCCGTACCGAGCGATTTTGTCCGCTCGGAATCCATCGAATGCTTTTCGATAGTTGTCCCGTTTCTTTAAAATGGTGGTCCAGCTCAGACCCGCTTGGGCGCCTTCAAGGATCAGAAATTCGAAAAGCACTCGGTCGTCGTGCACAGGGACGCCCCACTCCTCATCGTGATAAGTGATGTTCGGCTCGGTTGTAGCCCATGGGCAACGCGGCATAACGTTCGCAAATTAGTCGCAGCCGCAGGCTGCGTCGAGGCACGTCCACGCGTTCGTTCGCCGCGACGCCGCAGCCGCCGTCAGCGTCGGCGCCGACTCGACGCAGGATTGTCCGGATCATATTCGTACAGCCGCGACGGATCACCAAAGACCGCACCGAGCGCGCGCTCGGGCCAGATCTCAAAATAGCTCAGCAAAAGCGCCATCAGTGGCACGAGAATGAAGGCGAGACCGTGCGCGGCCATGATGAACATCGCCAGTGCGCGCAGGATCAGGAGATACACGTCCCAGCGCACTCGCTGCTTCAGCTCTTTGTCGGGCATCACGTCATAGCCCGATTGGAACGCCTTCCAAAAATGTCCGGCCGCGAGCGCGCCGAAGGTGAACCAGAGTGCCGGCGAATACGCCAGCTGGCGTCGCAGTTCGTTGCCAAGCAGCAGATCGTGAAGCGGAATCAGCACGATCCAGTACGGCAGACCGACGATGCCGACGAGGAAAATCCACGTGACTACGCCGCGCACGAGGTTCGCCGCCGCCGACATCGCGCCGACCGATTTCGGCTGCGTCTCGCGCAGCGCACGCGGAATCAGCGCGGCGACGATCGCCGCCAGCGCGGTCAGACCGTCGAACCAGTAGTTGAACACAGCGAGCGCAGCGGACCAACCGAAACCGTAGATCCCGACAACGGGAATCAAATTGCGCGCGAGCACGGCCCACGCATCGGGCCGCGATGCCAGCTCGCGCAGATGCTGGGACAGCGGCGGCGGCGCGATCGGTCGCACCGCGGTCGAGCCGGCCTTTTCCTGGGGCTTCGCCATCTCAACAGATTAACAGACAGATCGGCGGCGTGGAATCATTCACACCCGTCACGACAAGAATTCTTTTTGAACACTTTTGGTTGACCTGGAAACTATATATACTAGATTAGTTTCCATAGTATCAATTAGCGCGTTATGGCAACAGAGAGGAACCGATTATGAAATCTCGAATAGAGCTTCACCAGGAATTACGGCAACGGATTCTCAACTTGTCCGGTGTGACGGAGCGGCAGAACGCGGGAATCCACGAAGATGCGTTTTTTGTCCGAGGGAAAATGTTCATGCACATCCATGGCCATGGTCACTGCGACATTAGGTTGTCGAAAGGCGATCAGGAACGGGTTCTCGCGGAAGGCAAAGCACGCGCACACCGATGGGCGCCGGAGGCAGGATACGTCACGTTCATCGTGAACAATGACGAGGATTTGGAGCCAGCAATCGATCTGATCCGGATGTCACACGCACATTTTGCCGGCAAGCAAGGTGTTCCACGAATGGAACACGCAATAGACCCAACAGGGACCGTAGTAACAAGGAGCTGACCATGAAATTGTTTGTAATACGAGCAACTGGCGGGACCGGACGGGAGATTGTTCAACAAGCCCTCGCGAGAGGTCATCATGTCACCGCGTTTGTTCGCTCGCCTGAAACTGTCACCTTCAGGCATGAACGGCTTAGCGTTCTCAAGGGGAACGTAACGGATGAAAACCAACTTGCTGAGGCAGTGCAAAATCATGATGCAGTCCTTTCTGCGTTAGGACCGCGCGAGGTTTTCAAACCAAGCTCACTTCTTCACGACAGTGCGCTTGCGACTACTCGCGCAATGGGTCGTTCAGGAGTGAAACGATTGCTCGTTCTCTCAGCTGCAGCGCATTTCCCAGGTATACCCAATCGGATTGTCAATTTTATCCTGCGAAATCATATGCGCGATTCGCTTGCCATGGAGAAAGTCGTGCAAGACAACGGTCTCGACTGGACAATCGCTCGTCCTCCGCGTCTCACGCAGGAGCAATACGCAACGTATCGAAGCCGGGAAGGTGCTGCTCCCAGAAGAGGTTTCTCTCTTTCCCGGAAAGCAGTGGCAGCGTTCATGCTCGATGCGATCGAGCAAAAGAAACATTTTCAGAAAATCGTGGGCATTGCGAAATAGCCATTAGAATCCCCATGTTTATCGCCTACATCGTTGTTACGGTTTTGGCTGCCGCCGCTAACGTGTTTTCGGCCACACTCGATTTCATTCGCTACAAGCAGATCCGCATTAACATGGCGAGGGTAGGCGTGTCGGAATCGTGGCTAACGACACTCGGCATTCTCAAAGCCGCCGGAGCGCTCGGACTACTGGTCGGCATTCGCGTTCCACTCATCGGAATAGCCGCCGCGATCGGCCTCGTGCTGTTTTTTATCGCAGCCATCATCACCCACCTGCGCGGTCGGGACTACTCCTTCGGTCTGGCGATCGTGTTCCTCCTGCTAGCCCTGTCCGCACTGGTATTGCGAGTGGCCTCGTTGTGACTGGGACGTCGAATGCAGACGAATCTGGCGTCGATGACGAAGTTGGATAATGAGAAAAGATGATGCGTCCACGATTGGTGCCTGCGCCCAAGATCGACAGCCAATTGGACGAAGTACTCAGGCGCGCGCAGGAATTTTACGAAACCATGCAACGCCGGCGGACGTTCCGAGAATTTTCTGATCACCCGGTGCCGCGCGAAGTGATTGAGTAGTGCATCCGTGCTGCAGGAACGGCGCCGAGCGGCGCAAACTTGCAACCGTGGCACTTCGTGGCTGTGAGAGATCCGGTGGTGAAGCACCAGATTCGGATCGCGGCGGAAAAGGAGGAGAAAGAATTTTACGCGCATCGGGCGCCGAAAGCATGGCTGGAAGCGCTGGCACGGCTGGGCACCGATTCGAACAAGCCGTTCCTGGAACTCGCGCCGTGGCTGATAGCTGTTTTTGCGCAACCATTTCGAATTCTGGCCGACGGAACCCGTTCGCCCACCTACTATGCGATCGAGTCGGTTGGCATCGCGACCGGCATTTTGGTCACAGCAGTGCACTCGTGTGGATTGGTTTCTTTAACTCATACGCCGAGTCCGATGGGATTTTTGAATCGGATTCTCGGACGGCCGTTGTACGAGAAACCTTTTGTGCTTCTTGTGGTTGGTCATCCCGCGGAGAACGCGCTCATTCCTGACATCGGACGCAAACCGCTCGAGGAGATCAGCTCGTTTGATCCAGTACGCAGTAGCTGAGGAGG
>QHOK01000110.1 GCA_003218755.1 Verrucomicrobiota bacterium | reverse complement strand
CGGGCAGCGGTGCGCACCATTACTCAACGATGTTTCCCTTGCCTCCCCTGGCGTTCGTCTTTCTCCCGGAATCGCTATACATACAGCTCGCCACGGAAAACCTCCGCGGACTTGCGGGTCTGCTTTTTGGTTCCGCGGCACTTTGTCTATTTATCGTAAACGTCCATAACACCGCGGTATATCTTTCTCATTTCCGAACGAACCCGCACTATAGCCCGCGATGGTCTCCTGAAATCTATTCTCTCTCTCATTACATCAACGAGCACGGCTTCGAGGCGAAAAGCGTAATCTGTGTGGACTGGGGCCTGCACAACCAACTCCACGCACTCGCGCCCAAGGAACTGCGGCGGCGGATGCACGATTTCTGGCCGGTATTCAGAGGACTGGGAAACAAAGACTGGCAGAAGCAGAGCGCTGTGCTAAACCATATCTTTCCAAAAGGTAAGAGCCTTGCGCTCACATTTGCCGCTTCCAAGGAAACGTTCCCCGAGACACGGCGGAACTTTCTCGACTCATTGTCAACTCACCCGGAGCTGAAATCTCACTTAGTAAAGGAATTTTGGTTTGCGGGGGAGAAGATTTACGAGCTGTACGAAATTTTTCGCTCACCCGTTGGCGCATCACAAATCGGTCACGCCGCAGCGACCGCCACCGCCTACGCAAATCGTTTCGCAGCCAATTCAGATATCATCGTGGCCGCGGCTCACAAGCGAGCAACCGCCTCGGCCTCAAGGCGCTACGACTCCGAAAGTCTGCAAGAAATCTCTGCCAAAATCGCGTTGATCGGAGGAACCTCGATCTCAAAAAAAAATCTGCTCACTCCTGGAGCTTTGTCACTACTATGCGCACCTCAAAGATAAGCACAAAGTTTCGAGTGAACAGTCGGTGCGAACGAGCTAGGATTTTTCTTGGTATTTCTCGCTCGGTCACAGGTTTATAAAAACAATGGAGACACCTATCGACACGATTCCACGCCGCTCCAAGCTTGACAGCATTATGGCGAATCTGCGCAATTTTCCTCCCTTCAGAGTTTCCCGGGAGGCTCTAATCGTCGTATCCCTTTTTCTTGTGGCGATCGTGGGATACATCGATTATTTGACTGGATACGAGCGCCCGCTGCTACTCTTTTATCTTCTGCCCATTTCTTTGGCCGCCTGGTTTGGCGGCTTCCTTACGGGTCTGGGAATCGCCGTTGTCAGCATTGCAGTATCGATGGTGTCAGACGTTGCGGCCGGGATCCCTGCTCTCGGTTTCTGGAATGCGGGAATGGCCTTTGTATCCTATGCGTTGTTTGCTGGAATGCTATCCAAGCTGCGAACACTGGTGGGTGAACTGGATCGACGCGTTCAGGAACGGACAGCAGCTCTGCAGCGCGAGGTGGTTGAGCGCCAGCGGCTCGACCAGGAAATCGCGCAAGTGGCAGATCGTGAACGACGACGCTTGGGACAGGATCTCCACGACAGGCTCGGCCAACACCTGACAGGCACCGCTCTGGCGGCGCAAGTGTTGAAGGACAAACTCGCCACAAGATCGGCGCCAGAAGTAACTGAGGCAGAGAAGCTCGTGCGCTATGTCGAGGAAGGGATCGATCTCACCCGTAATTTGGCGCGAGGTTTCTTTTCGCCGGAGCTCGAAGCAGACGGCCTAGGCGTAGCCCTGGAAGGTCTTGCCGAGAACATAAGCGAGCGATTCGCGATCAACTGCATTTTTCACGGAGAAGAGCCGATTCCAGTGCGCGATTCTGCGGTTGCTACGCAACTCTACCGGATTGCTCAGGAGGCAGCCACGAACGCAGCCAAACACGCTGCCGCGGAGAATATCGACATTCGCGTAACTGCGGATGGTTCCGAACTTACTCTCGCGATCATAGATGATGGAGTTGGATTCCCAGATAAGGTGTCAGATTCAAAAGGGCTTGGACTTCGCTTGATGCGCCATGGCGCGGCGCTAATTGGCGCAGCGTTGAGCGTCCAGCGAAATGGCAGGAGCGGAACGACTGCGACATGCAAGATAAGGATTCCAAACCACAGCGAATCAAGTTTCGCGATATGAACTCAGACCCTTCCAGCAGCGCGCCGCGCAGGCGTCGGATTTTTCTGGTTGACGACCACCCACTGGTCCGCGAGGGGCTCACCAACCTTATCAACGGCCAGAGCGACCTCATTGTCTGCGGCGAGGCGGAAGATTGGGCTGGAGCCATCGACGGCATTGGAAAGACGCGGCCAGATGTCGCGCTTATCGATATCTCCCTCAAAAACGAATCCGGGTTGGAACTAGTCAAAAATCTGGACAATCAATTCCCGCTGGTTGCACTAATCGTTCTTTCGATGCACGACGAAGCATTGTATGCCGAGCGTGCTCTGCGCGCTGGTGCGCGCGGTTACGTTATGAAACGCGAGACCACCAAGAGCGTCCTAACTTGCATCCGCCGTGTGCTTGAAGGGGGAGTTTATGTAAGCGAAAGGGTCGTCAACAGTATGGCCCGCCGACTCAGTGCCTCGTCCAAAACCGCTGGGACCTCTCCTGTAGAACGGTTAAGCGATCGCGAATTGGAAATATTCCGGCTCCTCGGCCAGGGGCGGACGACTTCGGAGATAGCGGAGGACCTGCACCTGAGTTTAAAAACTGTGCAAGCCTACTGCGCGCGTGCAAAAGAAAAATTCGGCGTCAGCTCCCTGGGCGAACTGCTCCGCGCGGCCATTCGCTGGGAAGATGCTACGAATGTAAAGTGACTATTCACTCTCTCGTGTTAGACACAACCGGATGCCTGTAGTGTTTGGTACTACAAAAACATTCGGCTACGTCCATCTGTCGCTAGCCGTTCGCGGCGTCAGATTATGGCGTGACACTGAAGCAGCTTCTCGCCGTCGGCCACGGCAACGCCTCCGAAACAACGCTGTCGGAAGCGTTCCGCCGATTTTCTGACTGCCTTCCGCGCGCATCCCGAAATCGGGCACAACGTGGCACCGCCGCGTTTCTCGACCCCAAACGGCAACGAAAAACTTGTGAACGCACTAAGCCTCCGCTTCGCCAGGTCGCCACGACAACGGAGCGTAATTTTTGGGAAATCAAGTTGGCGAACCGGCCTAAGCCATTCTGGTATCCTTACCATACTTTGCGAAACCTCGGCGTTTTGGAGCAGCTTTTGACAAGTGCCGCGCTCGATTTTTTGCAGTTGTGCCGAGGTCCATGTGGGAAAATCGCTGATATCGGAGCCGCAGATGGTGACCTCGCATTTCTTTTGGAGCAAATGGGGCTGTCTGTGGATTTAATCGACAACGAACCCACCAATTTTAATCGCCTGGAGGGGGCGCGGATTCTTAAGGAAGCTCTACACTCAAATGTTACAATCCGAACAGTTGATTTGGACTCGCAATTCACTCTCTCTGGGGAAAAATACGACGCCATCTTTCTCCTCGGAGTTCTCTATCATTTAAAAAATCCTTTCTTCGTGCTGGAAAAGCTAGCTGCAACCGCGAGGTACTGCTTCCTCAGCACCCGCATAGCTCGGCAAACCGACAATGGCCAACAGATTTCACAAGGGCCGATAGCATACTTGCTCGGTCCGCAGGAATGTAACAACGACAGCACGAACTTCTGGATCTTCTCGGAGGAAGGATTGAAAAGACTGATCAATCGCACGGGGTGGAGCCTTCTGTCGTACCTAACCATCGGCGCAACGGCCAACTCCACGCCAGCCGACCCTGAACGGGACGAGCGGGCGTTCTGTCTTCTGCGAAGCGAAATTGTGCCAATGGTCACCGCGTCGCCAAATCCAGTGCCTGCTCACAAAGACACCGCCAAGACTATGATTTCGTGGAACACAGGTACGGCCAATCCCGGAAAGGTTTACGTTTCTATTGATGGCCAGCAAGAATTGTTGTTCGCAACTTCACGCCAGGGTTCTGCCCCTGCAAATTGGATCCGACCCGGCCGCACATACGAGTTCCGCCTTTATGATTCGGACCATACCCGACTGCTCGACAAAGTTGCGGTTGCTACAGTAACTCAATAATCTCCAAGTTCACGTGCCAGAGCGGCACAATAATCATGGGCGGTGCAGAACAGACCTTTTAGACGCTCACGGCTGTTCGACGATTTGTGGGCAGAGTTTGGCCGGTGATCGTTAATTCACCAGTGCTCTAGTGCGCATGCTCGACGAATCGTTCGGCACTCACCGCAAGGCAAAAGGGTAACATTTCGCAATATTGTTGCGTCACTTCGGAATTGTTTCATCGGTGGCGATATTGTTTACTGTGCCTACATTGATCTGCAAAAAAATCGGCTCGCCTGAGCGCGCGCATTTTTCAATTTGAACACAGCTGATATGGACCGCGTGCCGTACTTGGATCTTCAAGCTCAATACGACAGCATTCGCACTGAAGTGTTAGCGGCGTTGGGGGAAGTTTGCGAATCGGGCAGATTTGCTCAAGGACCAGCCACATCAGATTTCGAGGCGAAATTCGCAGCGTACTGCGGCGTCGATCATTGTGTAAGCCTGAACAGTGGCACGAGCGCGCTCCATCTTGCCCTGCGCTGTCTCAATATCGAGCCGGGAGATGAAGTGATTACCGTTGGGATGACTTTTATCGCAACTGCCTGGGCGATTACCTATGTCGGCGCGACACCGGTTTTTGTAGACATCGACCCTGTGCGTCGAACAATGTGCCCCACGAAGCTTGCAGCCGCGATCACGCCCCGGACAAGAGCAATTATCCCAGTCCATCTGTATGGCATGCCTGCAGAGATGGATCGTATCGAAGCGATTGCTGATCAACATGGCCTACCGGTTATCGAAGACGCCGCGCAGGCGCATGGAGCGCGCTATCGCGGCGAGCGGGTCGGCCAATTCGGACAAATCGCGTGTTTTAGCTTTTATCCGAGCAAGAACCTCGGGGCTTACGGCGAAGGCGGAGCTTTAATCACGAATGATGCATCTATCGGACAGCACGCGCGTTCGCTGCGCGACCATGCACAGCGTCAGAAATACCTGCACGATGAGATCGGGTATAACTACCGGATGGACAGCCTCCAAGCGGCAGTGCTCGCAATTAAGCTAAAGCGACTCGATGCCTGGAATACAGCGCGTGCTGATCGCGCGGCATACTACACCGAATTGCTTAAGAATTCCTCATACAAGTTGCCGAAGCATCGTCCTGATTCAGAATCCGTATGGCATTGTTATGTTATTGAAACTCCAGAACGCGACCGGGTGCGCGGCGTCTTGCACGATGCCGGCATCGAGACGGCCGTCCACTATCCTGTGCCTGTTCACTTGCAGAAGGCCTACGCGCATCTCGGTTACAAAGCGGGCGACCTCCCTGTTACTGAAAGGCTGTGTCAGGACTGTCTCTCTCTCCCGATCTATCCGGAACTCTCCAGAGAGAAAATCTTCACTGTCGCTTCCATCCTTCTGGATCTTGAGAGATAAAGTAAGCCGTTAGCATAAGACAGCCGGCAGACCATCCGACTTCCAATAATTTGCTACGAGCCAGCCCAACGGCACGGGAGGCGTGTCCGTATAAAGGCCTTTGCATCAATGGAATGCGAAGTAGAAAAATCCTGTAAAATTCGCCAAAATTCAGTTGACTGTCGCTCATCTACCGTTATGTTAATGACCCCGCGGGAAGCGGGACTCCTCTAATTTGGAGTGCGTTCTACGTACATTCTGGGACTGCAAATTGGAACTCAATTTTGTCCCGACAAGGTTTATCGGAGCTGCGTCGGCAAACGCTATGACACGGCAGACCGGAGCTCAAGTCGGACTCGAGATTGAGTTTTTTTTGTGGTCTGAAATGGACGTGAACGGCTGGTTCTTTGACATCTACATACAGGGTAGTAAGAAAGTACAACTTTAAGAGCTGAGTCTGAAATCAAGTCGCTGCCGCAAGGCAGCGAGAGAGTTTCAGTTATCATACAAATCTCGGTCCGGCGTTGCCGGACTGAACAGATTGATCAAGCTACAAAGAGCGCATCATGGATGCCTTGGTGCCAATAGGCGATGAAGGACGTGGTAAGCTGCGATAAG
>QHOK01000091.1:34920-38276 GCA_003218755.1 Verrucomicrobiota bacterium | reverse complement strand
CACGTCGCGATATTCAGTGAGTCGGCCATGAATCAATCGAATGGCCTCATCGAAATGCCGCTCTAGAAAGAATTGGTTCATCTTCGTTAGGAAGGCAATAAACGAAGGGGTCTGTGCGTTTACGCCAACTAGCAATTTTCCGGCTTGTTCCAGATTGCCCTCGGCCTGATAAATTTTTGCTTCGGACGCGACCGTGTCGGGGTCATTGGGAACAATGTCCAACACCCTATCGTAGGTTTTTAGCGCAGCCGGGAATTGCCGAAGCATCGCGTAAGTGTCTGCGGCCAAGGCTAGCCATTCAGTGTTGCGCGGATCGAGCACAAGGGTTTGCTCCCAGTAGGCAACGCTTTCATCCCAGCGCCCTTGTCGTCGTGCGATTAGGGCGAGAGCACCAGGGACATCGCTGCTGCCCGGCAAAAGCTCCCGAACGCGGCCGAACGTCGCTTTGGCAAGCTCGTAATCCCGCCGCACCCAGTATTGATAATAAGCCTGTGCGAGCAGGGTTTCGGGCGAGTTCGGTTGGAGTTTTTGCGCGGTGTTTAAGGCCCGTTCCGTCGCGTCACGGCGAGCGGTGGTCGAATCTAGACCACCGAAATACACGTGAGCGTTCGCACGAGAGAGTCTGGCCCACGCCAGCGCAAAAGCTGGGTCGAGCTGCACCGCCCGCTCGTAAAAGCCCACGGCCTTCTCTGAATCGTCTGGAGAGGTCGTCGTGCGCGCTTCAAGAGCCAAGCCCCGGAGGTACGCGTCGTAAGCCTCTGAATTGTTTGTCGGCTTAACCGCCAGGGCTCGTTGCTCGCCGCCAGTGAGCTTGGCTTGCAACGCGTCAGCGATCGCTTTGGCGATCTCGCTCTCGACACCGAAGATGTCGGTGAGCTTGCGATCAAAGGTATCGGCCCACAGATGCGAATCGCTGGCCACTTGGATGAGCTGGACGTTGACGCGCACCTGATCGGCGGCTTTCTGGACGCTGCCCTCCAGGATGTTCGCCACGCCCAGCTGCTTTGCGATCTCGGCGAGATTGCCTGGCTTGCTCTGATATTGCTGCGTCGACGTACGCGAGATCACTTTCAGGTCGGCGATTTTCGCGAGTCGGGTCAGTATTTCCTCCTGAATGCCGTCCGCAAAGTAAGCGTTCGCTTTTTCCTCGCTCAGGCTCTCGAATGGAAGCACGGCAATGCTTTTCTCAGGGGCGACCGTTGAAGTAATTGCCCTGGTTGGCGAGCGCTTGGCCAGAAAGACGAAAAGGCCACTGACAACAGCGGCGATCATCAGAAGCACTGCGCCGATGATTGCCAATCTCCGAGCTGTTGGTCTTTCGGTGGGTCCAGAAGTTGCCGCCGCCGCTCTCCTTGTGCCTGCTGCCTGCTTGAACTTCTCCGGCACTTCCGGATTACCCAGTTCGTCTGTGTAGAGATTTACAACGTGAACGCGGACGCCGTGTTTCACTTCGCATTCACCTAAGTCATGAAGGCGCGGTTGCCAGTGCTCGTATTGCTCGAGATCTTCGGCGGCATGTTTTGAGATCAGGATGTGTCCGGCGTCGCCGCAGTCCATGACTCGTTGCGCAATGTTGATGCCGGCGCCAGCAATGTTTGCACGCTGGTTTACATCAGCGACCTCGTTCACCAGCCCGCTGTGAACTCCCATCCGCAGCTGAATGTTTGGATGGCTCTTTAGGGCCTGGCTGATCTCCAAGGCGCACCGCGCCGGAGCCTCTGGGTTAGTGCGGAAAACTAGCGCCATGCCGTCTCCTGTCGGCAAGCGAATGAGTTTCCCTTCCGTATCCGCTTCACGAAACTGAATCGTGCCGCTTACGATTTCATTGAGCTCGCGCAGTAACTCGCTCTGCTGATTGATTCGCAGTTTCGAGTAACCCACGATGTCGATGAACAAGACGTGCCCGATCTCAAACTTCAAATTGGGTACAGGTTGTGCGGGCATGAAGTGCTCGCCTATCCTTATTCCACTTTTGTCGCTATTTAACGAGCCGAAATTCGCTCGCTGCCATTTCGTGGAGCAGAATTCGGTCGCACTGACGCCCTGCTCGATCACATTGCCAGACTCATCGTAAACGCGGATCACGGCATCATGTCACCGGCTGCGGTGCATCGCGTAGCTGATTGCATTCTCGATCGCGTTCGGCTCGCCATAACCACAAGCGACCAAACGGCAGCGGTTCGCTAATCATCGCCATGAACCTCGACGCCCGCGCGATTTCAAATCACGGCTGCAATGGGACGGTGGAGCAGGTTTACTCTTTTGCTCTCCACACAGCAACGACAAATGGATAGAAATGGGGCAATGATGCGTGTGAGAACCTTCGCGATGCCGCAGTTGCCTTTTTTTCTTCGCAACATCGCATTAGATTTCTATCACCACTCTATGCTTCCGAAAAAAATTGCTCTCGCGTTCGGCATCGCAGTTTTCGTTGGTTCTAATTTAAATCAACAGCCAGTTGTAGGACAACAACCCGGCAAGGATGAAGAATTTGAACGTGCCGCTTTCCGAGATCGCATCAGCAAGAATTAATCAAGCTTTGCGCCGGTATTGGAATGATCAAGACGGGTTTTCGCTGCCACCGATGAAGGCGGAAGAAGCCGTCTCCGAATACGATACTGAGCGTATTAAAAAACTGGACGAAGAAAATCCGACCATCTGGAAATCGATCGACCCTATTTTCGCCGACCGCTATCGCCACCTGCAAGCTCCTGTAAATGATAAGCATCTCAAAAACCTTCGCGCTACGCGCGCCTTAATAACGGAGGGCATTAATGACGCTGTCGATGCGCGGGGCGGCGGATCCACCAGCGGGATGCTCCGTGCGTTCGGCGGTGCCGAGACTGAATGGATCTTGCGCCAACTTTATAGCTCTAGTGCTCTGTCAATCTCGAAGACGCAATTCACAAGCAAGCTCCGGTCGAACATCTTTTACCAAGACTCGACTGGCGATCCTGAGGCACAGCGTTCGTTCGAACGCGCGATCGACAAGTTTCGGCAAGCTGAGGCAACGATGAGCGATGCTCAGCAAGCGACTTTTCGACGCGAAATTCTGGCGTATTTCGAGTAAAACTTGCCTTTCGCGCTGCAGTTCCAAAACCTTCCCCGGAAAGGTGTCATGAAAGAAACGGTTGGCCGGTAATCGCGTCCGTTTGCTGCTAATCAGCGATTCCTTCCACGGTAATTTTGCGGGTTTCTTTTTTTCAGCGCAGAAGCCGACGACCTGTGCCTTGGTAACTGCTTGCGAACCACGTCGATCGCCGTTCGATGACGATTTCAAATGGATTAAATCATGGACGAAGCGATTGTATGAGAATCACTAGCAAAACTTCGTCTGTGCGCCTTTGCCATGTTCG
>QHOK01000091.1:0-34906 GCA_003218755.1 Verrucomicrobiota bacterium | reverse complement strand
TCTCGGGATTTCACGTAAGGGTAGAGAAGATTGAGAAGGATTACGCTCGGGTGAAGGTGATCCCCAAAGACCCGAGCGAGACCGATGCTGCGTGGGTTTTCCTTAAACGCGAGAAAGGAGTTTGGCGTGGTCTGATGATGGGGACATACTTCACGAGAGAGGATTACAACGAATTTCACATTCCGGGTGGTATTCAGCTTTAGCAAAGCAAGATCGCAAACCGTGAGATCGATCTCATGGCCGAATCGTGTCGCAGCCTCCGCGCAAAAGAACAACCAGAAGTGGAAGCCGTAGCATTGATGACGCCTTCGAGATTTTTGAGGCGTTCAGTTAAGACGTCGAATTCCATGCACCGATCACGGGGTCGGAATTGCAATACCAAAAGTGTCCAAGCACAACTTCCCGCAATATCGGAAATAGCGCGCCTTACGAGATGAGCCGGCAGTCGGATTCGAACCGACGACCTGCTGATTACAAATCAGCTGCTCTACCAGCTGAGCTATGCCGGCGAACGAAGCTCAGGAAGAGGTTACAAGAGTTACAATGTTAAAACGGAATCAGCAGAATGCCATTGTAAGTTTGGCAGCGTTTCTTGCTCCGGACAGATTTGACGATTATTCGCGAACTCGCGAGTAAGCGGAAAGGGGTCCGGCCGTTTCCAAATTTTTGATCACCGTGCTGAGATAGACCGACTCGGGATAGAACGCTTTGTATTTTGTGATCTCCGCCCGATTCAGGACCTTGAACCCGTAGCGCTCGAACATTTTCTCTCCGCGCCGGCTTTCAAATGTGATGATCTGGCCGTAAACCCGTTTTTCGCCGGACCGATACAGATAACTGAGATACGCGCTCATGAGCGCACGCGTTGTTGACGGCGAGATCGTTCGTTGTAGCGGAAATAGCGCGTTAGAGCGCGGAAGAAGAGCCAGACGTTTTGGTAAAGCGCGTAGAGTTGGTTTCGTAGCGGCTTGCGCGAACCGAGCAGATAACCACGAATTTCGCCGTCCACCTCCAGGAGAAAACAGGATTCCGGTTCGTGATCAGTATAGTAAGTGGTGAGAAAATCAGCGAACAATTCTCGATCTTCATAGACGGGATCAATCGGGTCGCCAAGAAAGCCGGTGTCGCAGCAAAGCTTTCGCACTGCTTCGCGGTCTGATCTGCGATAGCCACGAATGAGGAACGGCCTGTTGTCGTCGTTCGACATCTAAAATCGGCGGTAGTTTGCGCGAACCTCGCGATAAATGCAAAACAGTTCCTCAAACACGCTTAGCCAGCTGTACAGACTCCCCGCGGTCTCTGCGGCGTTCCTGCCGACCCTCGACAATTTTTTCCCAGCCCAATGGGTGATCGCGTCGGCTAGCGCTTCGGCGCTATTCTCTCGCGCCCATGATTCCTGGTCGTAACAAATAATCTTATCCATAAAGCTCCCGCGAATCCCCACTACCGGTGTCCCGCACGCCTGACTCTCCAGCGCCACAAGTCCAAATGTTTCCTGGACGCTCGGATGAACGAAGAGATCGGCCGCGCGATAGTAGCGCGCCAGATCAGCTGGGCAAGCGCAATACGGGATCCACATTACGTTCTTCCCGCAACTGCGTGATTGCAGTTTTCGAAGCTGGTTCCGCTGCGCCCCGTCGCCAATGATCAGGAGGCGAAATTCATTCGCGCGCCGTCGGTGCAAAAGCTCAAAGCTCCGAAACAATATGCGGGTGTTCTTTTCCCTCGACAGGCGGCCGACGTAGAGAAGCAACTTCCGCTCGTCTGCGACGCCTAAGGAGCGGCGCGTGGCTTGTGCGTCATCTGGCCCAGGGTTGAAAACACCGGTGTCTACCCCGAGCCGCACTGGGCGGATGTTGTGCACGCCCCATTCTGAAAGAACCCCGGCGAGCTTTTCGGAAGGTACCAGTGTGACTTGAAAGCGATTGTAAAGTCTACGCACATAGGCGCGCGTCAGTTTCATGGCGCGGTGCGTACCGCGCTCCCCGAGAAATCTCGCGGTGCCGCGCAGATATGCTTCCGGGAAATGTGAATGATAAAATCCAACAACTGGGATTCTCAGCGCACGTCCGGCAGCGACTGCTTTCCACCCGACTTGATACGGATCGCTCGATTCAATGAGATCAGGGCCCTCGCGTTCCAGGATCTCTTCGATCGCGCGTAAATTAAGCAGCGCGCGATAGCGGGAACTTCGCGAGACTAACGGCGAGTGAATGGAATAGATTCGCGACCGTGAAGTGGTTGTCACTTCAGTTTTTGCGCCGGGGACAATGAGAACGTGTTCGTTCTCGGGCGTGTAATTCCCGATGTACGCAATTTTCTCGTGAACGTACCGTTTTACGCCGCCGCTTAGCGGAGAATAAAACTGGGTGAGGTCGCAGATCTTCACTAGATTTTTGTCATTCCGAGCGAAGTCGAGGAATCTCTAAATTTCTTTTGGCTCACCGAGGCGTCTAACAATCCGAGATGCTTCGACTTTACTCAGCATGACAAAAGAAAGTCGGCAATCGCAAATCAGTGGCTCTCCAGTTCGCTCAGATACTTCTCCGCGTCCATCGCCGCCGCGCAGCCGGAACCGGCTGCGGTGACCGCCTGCTTGTAAACGCGATCTGCAACGTCGCCCGCGACGAACACCCCAGGATACTTGCTCTCCACCAGATTTTTCGTGATCAAGTAGCCATCGGCATCTTTGTCGAGTTTGCCTCCATACGGCTTCGTGTTTGGGTCGTGACCAATTGCCATAAACACACACGCAACCTCTAGTTCGCGTTCTTCGTTTGTCTTGATGTTTCGCAAACGCACTGCGCGCATCTCGCCTTTTTCATCGGGAATATATTGTGTCACGACGGTATTCCAGATCGGTTCGATCTTCTTGTTCGCAAAGACGCGCTCTTGCATGATTACAGAAGCGCGCATTTTGTCGCGGCGATGAATCAGATACACCTTTGAAGCGAACCGGGTGAGAAATAACGATTCCTCCGCGGCGGAATCGCCCCCGCCGATCACGCAGACCGGCACATTTTTGTAAAATGCGCCGTCGCATGTTGCACATGAAGTCAGTCCGTGACCGATCAATTTCTCCTCGTTTTCCAGTCCGAGGTAGCGCGCAGATGCTCCGCTGGCGATAATGAGCGCCTGCGTCTCCAGCCATTCATCATCTGCTTTGATCCGGACATGCTTGTTGCTTCCATCGAAATCGGTCACCTCCGCGTAGGAGAAACGCGCGCCAAATTTCTCGGCTTGCCTGTGCATATTGAGAATGAGCTCGGGTCCGTCGATTCCATCGGGAAAGCCGGGATAATTCTCTACCAACGTCGTGGTCGAGAGTTGACCGCCGGGCTGTCGCCCTTCGAGGACCAGCGGGCTTAGATTCGCCCGAGCAGCGTAAATTGCCGCGGTCAATCCGGCGCAACCGCTCCCGACGATGATCACTTTCTCCATCAGTAAAACTTAGCACATTGCGCAAGTTGCGAGGATCCAGCTGGGAATTCGCATTTCTCGCAGCGGAATTCACGCCGTGACGCGCACAACAATCTTGTGAAAGCCCGTCACACCAGAAAAGAAACTGCGATCCTCTTCCCATTCCTGCACATCGCCTTCACCGTCGGTGGCTCGGACAACGAGGACGAAATCACCTGCTGCCTCAGGCCGCCACTCGGTCTTCCAAAGCGACCACGCAAGATCGCCGCCAGCGTAATAAATGTCGGCGTCGCGCCACGATTTACCATCATCGAAACTGAGCTCGACACGCGAAATGCCGCGGTCGCCGCCATAGGCGATGCCCTTTACTTCGACTGCCTGCTGTAATTCGCCAAGTGCGAATCGTGATTCGTGGTCAGGTAGATCGATCCGTGAGCGAGTCGGCGTGATGAAATCTGGCCCCCAGCCTTGCGTTTCGTAAAACCCTTTCGCGCTAGCATCCGTCAATTCGATGCGCGTGAGCCATTTCACATGTTTTTCGCCGAAGTAGCCCGGCACAATCACGCGTAACGGATAGCCGTGCCGGTGCGGCAATCGCACGCCGTTCATGTTGTAGGCGAGCAAAGTCGTCGGCTCCATCGCCTTCTCCAATCGAATGGTATCGGTGTAATTATCAACACCATGTAGGCGCACCCGAGCGGCATTGGAAAGCGGCGCGGCGCGTTCAAGCAAATCGCGTAGTGGCACACCTTTCCAAATGGCATTGCTGATCAGGCCCGCATCCAGCCCATTGCTAATGCACATAAGCGTCGTCTGCTGTTCGCGCGCCGGTAGCCCAAGCAGATCCTGAAATCGCCACGTGGCGCGATTTTGCACAAGGCCGTTCACTTCAAGGTGCCAGAGATCGACATTCACCTTCGGATCGACCACGTTCTTCGTCACGCAATAGAACAATTCGTTAGGCGTAATCGGCTCGACGATTCGGCCTTTGTATTGCGTGCCGTCGTAGCTGAACGTTGCACGACGATAAAGTGTGCGAGCCAGCGCAATGCCGCCGCCGGCTACGGCGGCTCCAATTGCGCCAAGCACAAACGCCCGCCGGCCAATGACCGGAGTAAATTCGTAACCGCGCTTGCCGATTTTCAGTGTCGCCAGAAATTGAAAAGCCGCGACGAGCGTTCGCTCGAACAAAAACACGCAAAGCGCGAAACTCACGAGCGTGACCAGGCGCGCGGCATCAATAGGCAGGCCAACATAGCTTGTGCCTAGGACCGGCCATAACGCGATTGCGAACGCAACGATCGGTAGCACAATAAAGATCGACATCGTCCACATTGCCGATGCGCGTGCCCGATTACGTCGCGCGAGCAAGCCCAACATCGCGCCCCCAATCGCAGCAACCAGGAGTTGACCGGCGATTGTTGACCCAACGCCGAGTTGCTTCAAATGATTGTAACCGCCGACCTTGCCCATAAGGGAAAGAAACGGACCCGGCGGGATGAAAACCGAAAGACGATCGCCGATGATGACGAGCGGTGTCGCGACACCCAGTGCAGCAAGCAATAACATCGCCGTTGTCATCACGATTCCCGCGAGCAAACCGGCGAGCAAACCAGCAAAAATCGCCTTTGTTCTACTCATTCGGCACGAATATGAGTTGTAGAGGCGCTGGTGCCAAGTACCTGATGATTCGCTTCGGGCGATCGCGGCGGCGAACGCTTCCAGAGCAATTTACTTTGTAGTTGCGAGGATTTTATGCACGCGCTCCACCACCATCGTGGATGTAACCTGTTTCATGCAGGCGTGATCAAATGGGCACTGGCTGAGCCGACGATAATTGCATGGCGAGCATGGCAAGTCCACGCGCACGACCGATTCCGGTCGTTGGTAAGGCCCGATGTGAACCGGATTAGTCGGCCCGAAGATGCTGACCATCGGTTTACCGAGCGATGCGGCGAGATGCATCGAGCCGGAGTCATTCGTCACGGCTACCTCCGCACGCTGAATAAGCGCCGCTAATTCTGCCGGCGTGGTCTTACCTGAAAGATCGCATGCGCCGGGTGCCGCGGCTGCGATTTGCCGGCAACGCTGCTGGTCGCGCTTCGTGCCTGCGAGCGCCACGGCAAATCCATCGTGAAGGAACGCGCGCGCGACGCCTGCAAAACCTTCAATCGTCCAGTGCTTGGTCTCCCAGATCGTTCCAGGAACCAAAACTACAAGCGGCTTGGACGCGGCCACACGGTGCTCCTCCAGCAATCGCCGCGCTTTAAATGTGGTTTCCGATGAGAGGTGAATAGTAAGATCAGGCGGATCATCATCGAGGCCAAGCAACGGCGCGACCCAGAGGTAACGATCGATTGCGTGAACATCGAGCGTCGGAATCGGAATCCGGTGCGTGTAAGCTATCCATGAGCCTTCCCGCGCGCCGCGCCAGCCATGGCTCGGCACATTTTTGAGATCGTGCTCGGCGGAAACGGTGAGTGCGCGCTTGATAGGTCGATCAAATCCGATGCGCACGCGGGCACCGCTGACGAGAGCGAAAAGAGCCGAGCGCATCTGACCATGCATGTCGATGACCAAATCGTATTTCGCACGCCGGATTTGCTTAAGCAGATCGAAGAACGCTACCATTGCGCGCCATCTCCGGCCGCGCTTCGAGAAATCGCGTCGCGCAAAAAGAACGACATTGGAGAGCGCCGGATGGCAGCGCACGATCTCAGCGTTTTCCGGCGTGATCAACCAGTCAATGCGCGCCCGCGGATAACGCGCGCGCAGCTTCACAAGCACTGGGATCGTATGGACGACGTCACCGAGGGCCGAAGGTTTGATCAACAAAATGCGCGAGAACCCTGCCGACTGCAGTGCCGACGTGCCGCCGTTCTTTATTCGTGCGTTTTGGATCTGCCCGTTCATTGCCAAAGGTAACTCAAACCCGCTAACGCGGGCAAGCCGACTGGGCGCCCATAGTAGCCACCTCTCTGTGTAGAGGCGCACACCTCGCGTGATCCACCCGACACGCCGACACAGCGGCGTGGCTACAGTTCTACTTAAGCTCGCGATTAAGCGGCCTGTTTCTGACTTGAGAATGCGGCCCGGAGTTTTTTCGTCCATGCGGACAACCGATGACGGTTCTGCTCGCGCCGCACTACGGCTTCGCTGGTTACCCAGTTAAATTGTATCACTCGGCGTGGACCCGAGAACGGTTTATGACCGTGCCACGAGTTGTTGCTGCGACGAAACGCTAGTAACGTGCCTTCGGTCGGCGGCACTTCGAGAATCACGTCATCGAGGTCGTTTCCAGAGCGAAGCAGCCGGAGCCGGCCGCCGGAAGGTTCCCAAGCCGGGTTCATATAGATGAGGATCGTGATGATCTTTGTCTCTGAGTCGGTGTGGATTTTCCCATCCTTTTCACTACAACGTCCGCGCACAGTGATCATGTCCGGACGGTTGGTCAGATCGACGTTGAATTTTTCTTCAAACGCCTGACGAAATTCGTCGCTGCGCATGTCTTCGATCAGCTTCGCAAACGCAGGTCCATAACTGACCTCGCGTAAAGGAAAACTCCCGGGCCGGCCCACCTCAGGATAGTCCTTCTCGATTGCGAGACGCGCTTCGGCCTTTACAAACTCGGGGACGATCAAAAACTCAAACTGTTCACCGGTAAGCGGCGTGTTCCGAAATCTCTCCAAGTCGAGTGTCGAAAGCATCGACGGACGCTACACGAACCGACCGGAATTTCCAGCACTCGCCGCGGCGATCGCCCCTAAGATTATTCGAGGGCCACCCGCACGAATGTGGCGAGAATGCGGGTGCCAGCAACGAATGTCCCCCGCAACGTGCCGGACACTTTCGATTCGCCTCCCGTGCGCCGGCGATGGCTTACCGGAATCTCGAGAACGCGCAGCCCGACGCGGGCGACTTTCATCTGCATCTCCAAATTCCAGCCGTAAGTTTCCTCACGCATGTTGAGTTTCGCAAGTGCGTCGCGGCGAATGGCGCGAAACGGGCACATGTCGGTGTAACGAACGCCGTAAAGCAGTCGCAGAATCAATCCGGCAATGCGTCCAGACAAAATTTGCTGGAAGTTCATACTGCCTGGTTCGCGTTGCCCGCGCGTGCGCGAGCCGATCACGAAATCGTGCGTGCCGCGCGCGATTGGGTGCACAAGCTGATTCATAAACGCCGGGACATCGCTGCCGTCGCCGTCGAGAAATACAACGATCTCGCATTCAGGCGAAAGAGCGCGGATGCCCGCTGCACATGCGCGCCCGTAACCGCGAGGCGCAGTCACGACGCGCGCACCCGCTTCACGCGCACGTTCGGCCGTGTGATCGGTGCTGCCGTTATCGACCACGATCACCTCGTCAGGTAAACCGCTCGTCAGACACTCGCGCAAAACGCCGGCGATCGGTTCCTCTTCGTTCAGCGCCGGGATAATAACCGACACGTTGCTCATTGCAGAACCAGCCACGCACTGGTGAAATAAATTACCAGCGCAACAAAATCGGCCAGAGCGAGTGTGACTGGGCCGGCAGCAATTTTCGGGTCGAGCTTGAATCGGTGAAGAAGTGAAGGCACGCCCAGGCCGAGCGCGCACGAGGTCACGAGCGAGAGCGCGATGCTACCGCCGATGACAAACGCGGCGCGGAGATCATTGCGCCAGATCCAGGCAATGACGCCGACAATTAAGCCGCACGCAATGCCCAGAAGGGCTGCGGTTGCTACTTCGCGGCGGAACGCAGTCGCAAGCCAGCGCCAGGTGACGCTGACTGAGCGCAAGGCATGAATCGTCACGCTCATGGATTGCGCGCTAACGCTCTCGTTCAGCCCGAGTACCATCGTGAGGAAAAACGCCAGCACCAGACTTCGGGCGAGAGTTGCTTGAAAAAAGCCTGCCAGAATCGCCGAGAGCGTGCCACCAGTCACGGTGACGAGCAGCCAAGGGAAACGAAACCGAAAGACGCGCCACGGCGACGCGCCTCGAATTTGTTCAAGGCGAAACCCGAGCGCCTCAAAAAATTCGGGGCTCAGCACCGCGGCGGAGCGTTGTCGACCCTCACTGTCACCTGCCTCCAAAATTTCCTCCGCGAACAGGTTCGCGTCGATCACGCCGACGACGCGGCGTTGCCCGTCCACCACTGGAAAGGCGAGAAATTTGTAGAGCACGAAAAATTCGCACGCGTCGAGGACAGTGGCGGTCGCGGGGATGGCGACAACGCGCGGTACCATGATCTGACGCAGCGGCATTTCCAGCGACGCAGTCAGCAACCGCCGCGTGGGCACCACGCCAACCAGTCGTCTCTGCTCATCGACCGCGTAAAAGTAAATGACACGCTCGCCCACTCCCTCGCGCCGGATTCGCTCCAGCGCTTCGCCCACCATCATGCTGGCGTTCAGTAAAGGGAAATCTTTGCGCGCATGATCGGCAACAGGGGCATTAAAATCGGGGATGCCGGTAGCGACGTTCATCTCGCTACCCGATGGACAATTCCCTTGTCCTTCAAATTTTCGCTCGCTTCGCTGAAGTAATCACGAATGTCTGATTGGGTGCGAATCCAACCAATGTAACGCGCAATGCCGTCGCTTAGACCAACAGTTGGTTTGTAACCGGCGGATCGGGCGATTCTGGTGTCGCTAGTCAGATGACGCATTTCGCCGGGGCGAAATTCGCCGTTGATCTCGGGCGGGATGTCGATCTTCAGAATATCGGAAAGTTGTTCGGCGATCTGGCGAATCGGTATGCCGTGTCCACTGCCAATGTTCACGGCTAATCCGTCGAGCTTGTCGGTTTCCGCCGCGAGCAAATTCGCACGGGCGATGTCGTCGACGAAGGAAAAATCGCGCGTTTGCTCGCCGTCTTCGTAAAGCACCGGCGGCAAACCGTTCAGCAAACGCGTGCAAAATATAGCAATCACACCGGTGTAGGGATTGAAGATGGATTGGCGCGGCCCGTACGTGCAGGAGTAACGCAGCGCGACCGTGGGAATACCGACTTGTTTTCCCCAGAGCAGCACGAGCCGCTCTTGATCGACTTTGGTTAGGCCGTAAACGGTTTCACCGCCGACCGGCGCGTTCTCCGGAGTGGGAACGCTTTTTGTGATCGCGCCGCACACCGGGCAATGCGCCTGCCAGTCGCTTTTACGCAATTGCTCGATCGGGCGCACGCTAGGAAAAACCAAGCCATGGGTCGGGCAATCGCCGGCGCCTTCACTGTAAACAGCTTGCGAGCTCGCGACGACTACCTTCTGAACCGGCAACTTCTTCTCGCGTATAACTTCAAGCATTTGCGCCGTGCCGAGCGAATTGACGTGAACAAATTTCGCGATCTCGGGCATGTAACCGCCGTAAGCGGCCTGATGAAATACGAGATCAATCTTGTCGAGCGCGGCGGTGATCGTGTCGCGATCGCGCAAATCGCCTTGGATGAATTCCGCATTTTCGTTAATCCACGTTGGCTTGCCGCGACGGTGCGTTTGCGGCTCCAAATTGTCGAGAGCGCGCACTTGCCACCCTTCGCGCACGAGAAGATCGACGGTGTGCGAGCCGATCAGGCCCGCGCCGCCAGTGATTAACGCGCGTTTTGCCATGGGTGTTTGTAGCGGCGGTCTCAAACCGTCGCAAATTCAGATCGACGCTTGGTGAGCGCAGCTACAGCCTCTTCTGCGCCGTCAGCTGCCGCAAAAATTTTCGGGTGTGCGGCGCGATATCTGCTAATGCTGTGTCGGCCAGCAGTTCCTTGCATAATCGCCGTAAACTCGCCTCATCGTCGACATCGTATCCCGCCGGCAATAGCTTGACTTCGAGACCAATTTCGCGCGCACGTTGTCTCGTCTGAACAAGCACGCGCTCAGTGCTCCAATCAATTCGCTCGAAGAGTTCTCTTTGCGGCTTCTTAAGTCCAATCAAATAATAGCCGCCGTCATCGCACGGACCCAGAACAGTACGATCTCCTGGCTGCTGTAAAAGTTTGACTGCTTGCGCAAAATTTTCCGCCGGAACAGTCGGGCTGTCGGAATCAATCAGACACACCGATTGAAACCCGCACTTAAGGAGATCCAGCGCGGCAAAGTAAAGGCGTTCCCCAAACTGGTCGCCGCGTTGCGGCAGCAAACTGAAGTTAGACGGAAGGATATCGGCATAGGCCAATTCGGTGCCGATCGGTGTGTAAACAGCAATTCCGCAGGCATTGTTATTACTGATCGCGCTCGAAATCGCAGTCACGGTATCGTACAGAAAACATTTGTTTAACTCCGCGGCTTGATCTGGCGTAAGCGGTGGCACAAGCCGCGTCTTTACCTCTCCTGCTCGTGGCGCTTTGGTCATTACGGCCAAAGCAGAAAGCCCACGAGCATTTTGACTGGAAACAGTTGGATCGAGAACATTAAGTGGATTCATCTGTTGGCGAGAAAGTTTTTCACAACACAAGAAGACCATTTGTGTTCTACTTTTCAAAGTTTCTTCTTCTAATTCGCGTGAATAACATGCGCGATTGTCCTCGCAAGCCCCGAGGACGAGGCAGCTGGTGATAACATCTGCGCGCCACTACGACAAATGCGCGTTTCTCAAAAGAAACGGCAAGTTATTCGAGGTTATTCAAACTTGTTGGCGCATTGCTGGGAGATGCTTTAACAAAACGAAATGCAAACGATGAACCGAAACCAACGAAGCGTTTCAAGGCGACACGAGCTCGCGGACGCACCCCGAACGGCAAGGAATCGCGCGGGGCTGTATTTCGTGCAGAACGCTTGGGCAGTGCGATGCGTCTGCGCATCGCTGCTCTTCTTTGCAGGCACAATAGTTTCCCCCGCGGACGACCTCTCGCTTTGGAAAATCCAAAAACTGCTTGCTTCGAAAAGATACGTGGACCTCACGCACGACTTCGCTCCTGGGATTCCGCGTTGGCCCGGTTTCCCGGATGAAATGCGAAAGACGATTTACTGGTATGACAAGCGTTCAGACACGATGGGGACGAGCTTTTTTTCAGAACTGTTCACGCATGTCGGTCAATGGGCAACGCACGTTGATCCGCCGGCGCATTTCGTGAGGGGCCTGCGCACAGTTGATCAGATCGACCCGAAAGAGATGATTTTGCCGCTAGTGGTCATTGATGTGCATCGGGAAGCAGCGGCGGACCCGGATTACACGTTGTCGCTAGAGCGCATAAAGAAATGGGAAAAAGATCACGGCGAAATCCCTGCCGGCGCATTTGTGGCAATGCGGACCGATTGGTCGAAACGTTGGCCCGGCGCAGCAAAAATGGAGAACAAGGACGCAAAGGGTGTTGCCCATTATCCCGGATGGAGTCTGGCGGGGCTAAAATATCTTTACGAGCAACGCAAAATCACTGCTTCAGGTCACGAAACGACTGATACCGATCCGGGAACCGCTACGAGCAAAGACGATTACTCGCTGGAAACATACATTTTGAGCACGAACCATTATCAGATCGAGTTGCTGATGAATTTAGATCAGGTTCCCGAGGCTGGCGCTATCGCCGTAGTCAGTTTCCCAAAACCAAAGAACGGCTCAGGATTTCCAGCGCGCGTATTTGCAATTGTGCCGTGAGTTGCTTCGGTGTTGACCGAAGGTCGCGGCAGGAACGAAGGTAGGCGCTGAGTCATGCACATCATCGACATTATGCGGGGGAATTCTCCTACGTTTTCGTTCGAGTTCTTCCCCCCAAAAACGCCCGAGGCGGCCGAGACCCTCTACCAAACGATTCGTGATCTCGAATCGTACATGCCGCACTTCGTCAGCGTGACTTATGGTGCCGGCGGGTCAACGCGTGATCTAACTCACGATCTTGTCGAGCGCATTCAACACACAACAAAGCTGGACCCGATCCCTCACCTCACCTGCGTCTGCCACAACGAAGAGGAGATCGAAGCGATTTTGCTCCGATACGCTAAGTCGGCCATTGGAAACATTCTCGCGCTCGGCGGCGATAGCCCAGCTGGAATTGCTTACGACAAATCGCGGGACTCATTCCAACATGCGATCGATTTGGTCAAATTCATTCGCAGATTCAACGAGTCCGGCGCGCATCCCGACCACCGCGGTTTTGGGATTGGAGTGGCCGGTTTCCCGGAAGGACATCCCGCCACACCGAATCGATTAGTCGAAATGGATCACTTCAAAGCGAAAGTGGATGCCGGCGCCGAATACATTGTCACGCAGCTGTTCTTCGATAATCGCGACTTCCTCGATTTCCGCGAACGGTGTGCGCTCAACGAAATTCAGATCCCGATTATCGCTGGCATTATGCCGATTACCTCCATTAGTGGATTCAAACGCATCGCTGAGCTGGCTGGCGGCGCGCGTTTCCCAGCGAAGCTCCTGCGTGCGCTACAGCGTTGCCAAAACGACCCCGAAACGGTCAAGCGCGTCGGCGTTCAGTATGCGTTGGAACAATGTCGCGATCTTCTGGATAACGACGTTGCAGGTATTCACTTCTATACACTCAACCGCTCGGACGCTACGCGGGTAATCTTTGACAGTCTCGCCTTTCCGCGTCATCGGAACGCACAGGCTTCAAGTGCCTAGTTAAACAAAACAATGCCCAGCGCGTTCAAATTCGTGCGCCTTAGCGTGTTTTCGGGCGTTTACCCGATCACGCTGCTTCGCGATTACGAGGCTAGACAAGCGAACTGGCGAAATTTGCGCGAAGTCGATGACGCGCGCAAAATTTCGAGATGCTAAAGGTTCGCCGTTCGCTTTACTGGCAGATTGCAGCGCTGGTGATAGCGGTTGCTTTGGTCTTTGCGCTCTCCCGCTTTTTCCCAGTTGTCGATTTTATCGGGGCGCTGCAACAGCGTGTGATGAGCTTGGGCGCATGGGCGGCGATTTGCTATCCGTTGCTTTTCGCAGCTTGTAATGTCCTTCTGCTTCCGGGTGGCATCCTGGCTGTCGGAGCCGGTTTTTTCTTCGGTTTGTGGTGGGGATTTTTGATCGTGTTTGTAGGCAACATCGTCGGCACAGCAATTTCGTTTGCACTAAGCCGCTCGATAGCAAGGCCATGGTTTCAGCAAAAACTCTCAAGCAACGCAAAGCTGCGCGCTCTGGGACCTGCGGTGGAACGCGAGAGCTGGAAAATCATTCTGTTGAGTCAATTACATCCCCTCTTTCCTACTAGTCTGTTGAATTACTTCTATGGTCTGACGCGTATTCGGTTCGGTGCGTATATGCTCTGGGCTTCGATCGGCAGGATACCGGGGTTGTTTTTGTACGTGTACGTCGGGACTCTTGGGCAACTGGCAGTTCGCATCATGCGCGGTGAGAATTACCCGAGAAGGATCGAATACTGGATCTGGGGAGGCGTCTTCGTGACGACCATACTGCTCTTAATTGTGCTGGGCCGCATCGCATACCGCGCAATTCAGACGTCCCAAGCGCCAGCAACCTTGGCTGATGAGAGACAAGGAAATAGGATCCAGCGTGGAATTCTACTGAGATAAACTACTGGGACATAATAAGTTATGTCAATACGATTTAAGCTTCAAACAGAGCACCACGTTATAGTCGTCGGCAGTGGACACGCAGGGATTGAAGCGGCGCTGGCTGCGGCTCGAATGGATTGTCGCACATTGTTGCTGACACAAAACCTGGACACGATTGGGCAGATGTCGTGTAATCCGGCGATCGGAGGTCTAGCCAAAGGGCATATTGTGCGCGAAATCGACGCGATGGGCGGTGCCATGGGCCTCAATGCCGACGCAACGGGAATCCAGTTTCGGATGCTTAACCGAACTAAGGGCCCGTCTGTTCGTGCCTCCCGAGTCCAATGCGACAAAAAGGCGTATCAGTTTCGGATGAAGGCGATTTTGGAGCGGACGGGAAATCTCGATATAAAGCAAGCGACTGTTTCACGCGTCCTTGTCGAGGACGGAAGGGTAGTTGGAGTGGAGACCGACTTCGGATTGAGAGTTACAGGGCATACCGTTGTAATCACTTCCGGGACATTCTTGCGCGGTCTACTGCACGTAGGTCAGAGCAGCAAACCCGGCGGCCGCATGGCAGATACGAGCTCAAGTTTGAGCGACAACCTCCGGCAGCTTGGATTCCAAGTTGGGCGGTTCAAAACCGGCACGCCTTGCAGATTAAACGCTCGATCGATCGATTTCTCGCGCTGTACGATTCAATTAGGCGACGAACCTCCTCCGACTTTCGCCTTCGAGGCTGAAGAAATCGGCGACGGCCGAGGTGAGATTTTCACGTTGAACTCTGTTCGCAACGGAAAGTTCCACGTGGAACAACTTCCCTGCTGGATAACTGCTACGACACCAATGACGCACGAAGTCATCCGGGCAAATCTTCACCGATCTCCGCTTTACACGGGAAGGATAAAAGGCACGGGCCCACGATATTGCCCCTCAATAGAAGACAAAGTTGTGAAGTTTTCAGATAAGACTTCGCATCAGATTTTCCTCGAGCCGGAAGGACGGCATACACATGAGTACTATGTGAACGGAATCTCCACTAGCCTGCCTTACGATGTCCAACTGGAACTGGTGCACACTATTCCCGGCTTGGAACATGCAGAGATCATGCGGCCAGGCTATGCCGTCGAATATGACTATTTCCCGCCGACCCAGCTTTTTTCCACCTTGGAAACCAGACTAGTCAGCGGGCTCTATTTTGCAGGCCAAGTTAACGGTACCTCGGGCTATGAAGAAGCAGCGGCCCAGGGGTTGATCGCTGGAGCCAATGCGGCTTTGAAAGTTCAAAACCGTTCGCCACTTCTCCTAAACAGAAGAGAAGCTTATATCGCGGTCCTCATTGACGACCTAGTCACAAAAGGGACCGAAGAGCCGTACCGAATGTTTACAAGTCGAGCTGAGGGCCGGCTCCTTTTGCGGCACGATAACGCAGACCAGCGCTTGACCGAACGGGCGTTTAGCGTGGGATTAGCGAGTCAAGACCGGTATGCTCGTTTTCAGGAGAAAATGCGCCTCTTGGAGGAAGCCCGATCTACAGCTATCGGAATGAAGGTTAGAGGTGTTCCAATTTCCCAGTTGTTCAAGAGACCGGATTTTGGCGTGCAGAATCTGCCTCCTGAGGTTCTTGCCTGTGTGCCAGTTCCGATTTGGGAACTAGTGGAGACCGATTTTAAATACGAGGGCTATGCGGCTCGCCAGTCCGAACAAGATCGACAGCTCGAACGCAGGAAGGAGCAAGTTATCCCGGATGGGCTGGATTACAGTAAGATCAGCGGGCTTCGCTCCGAAACGAGACAGAAACTAGCAACTTTGCGGCCCGCCTCGCTTGGCCAGGCTGGGCGTATAAGTGGGATCACTCCGGCGGATGTTGCTATCATATCTATTTGGCTGTCGAAGAACTACTTACAACGTAACCCGCCGGAGTAAAGGAAGCCACACTTCATCGCAAACGCTTGATGTTCACCCTGGTCCTTGTGCTGGTTGCAAGTTATCTTTTGGGATCGATTCCTTTCGGCTATCTGGCTGGTCGGACCGCAGGAATCGATATCCGGAAGGCTGGCAGCGGTAACATTGGCGCGACAAACGTCGTGCGCGTGCTCGGGAAACGATATGGCTATCCGGTTTTCGTCTTGGATTTCTTAAAGGGTCTAGGCGGGGTGAAGATTTCCATCGCGATCGCAACGGCCATGCGTCCGGAATGGGGTTCATTAGAGATGTTTGGAGTGCTCGCTGCGGCGTCCAGTGTGATCGGGCATTCTTTTCCGCCGTGGCTGAACTTCCGCGGCGGAAAAGGCGTTGCCACCTCTGCTGGAGCCCTTTTCGGGTTGATGCCGGTCGCGACGCTGATTGGTGTCGCTATTTGGATGTTGGTCTTCTGGTTCACGCGCTATGTCTCGGTGGCATCGGTTGCAGCTGCCGTAGCTCTACCGCTGGTAATTTTCATTATGACTCGCCCAGATCAAAGCGAAGGTAACGCGCTATTTTACTCTTCAGTTGGTATCGCGGCGGTTGTGATCTGGCAGCACCGTTCAAATCTTTCCCGGCTAATGCACGGCCGCGAGCCACGCTTTAATCGGAAGTGAAGATCGGCAAGGTAGCAATCTTGGGCGCGGGTGCTTGGGGAACGACATTAGCTTGGCTGTGGAGTAAAGACGGGCGGCAAGTTTTACTTTGGGGTCACAACGTCGATCGCATCGCGCGCATGCAAAAGGCGCGGGAAAACGCGGACTATCTTCCTGGAGTTAGATTACCGGAGTCAGTGCACGTTACCTCAGAGTTGGGCGATTGCGCCGGAGGGGATCTGATCGTTTTTGTTACACCATCAACTGTGTTGCGCGAGATCGCGACCCGTCTAGGAAAACTCATCGATAACCCGCGCGCCGTTCTCTTGAGTTGCACCAAAGGGATCGAGCACCTGACTGGGATGCGGATGAGCCAAATTCTCCGCGAAGTTTTCCCGGGCCACAGAATCGCAGTCTTATCCGGCCCGAACCTTGCCATAGAAATCGCGCAAAGCCTTCCCACCGCGACCGTCGTGGGCTGCGATAACGTTCATTGCGCGGTGAGTTTGCAAGGCATCCTGGGCAGTTCGCGGTTTCGCGTTTACACTAGTCAAGACGTCGTTTCTATGGAGCTTGGCGGCGCGCTGAAAAATGTCTTCGCCTTGGCGGCAGGAATCAGCGATGGCCTCGGACTGGGCGATAATTCCAAAGCGGCGTTGGTCACTCGATCCTTAGCCGAACTCGTTCGGCTCGGGGTTGCCATGGGCGGGCACACGAACGCCTTTTATGGATTAAGTGGGGCAGGCGATCTGATTTTGACCTGCTATAGTCAGCGCAGCCGTAATCACACTGTCGGCAGACGTCTGGGGCATGGCGAACCACTCGCCCAGATTACCGCGTCCATGAAAACAGTGGCGGAAGGGATTCCGACTACAGGAAGCGCATGGGAGTGCGCACGGCGATTGAGCATCGCCACGCCTATCATCGATCAGGTGTACGCCGTTCTGTACGAGCAGAAAAAACCGACGGTCGCTCTGGAAGAACTGCTAAGGCGCGAGCAAAAAGCGGAACAACTGTAGTGGAGCAGTTTACAACCCTCGATTGTTTGCCGTCTCCCAGACTACAGGTCTGGTGCCGGACACTTTTCACAGAATTCAGCGATTACCGCCGGGTACAATTCGCGCTCAGCGATTTGAATCCGCGCATGCAGTGTTTCCGGCGTATCATTAGGCAAGATCGCGACCTCCCGTTGAGCGACGATCTGGCCGTGGTCGATTTTCTCATCGACATAATGCACCGTGCAGCCCGTCACGGTTTCGCCCGCTGCGAGAGCTTGTTTCCACGCTTCAAGGCCCGGAAATTTTGGCAGAAGTGACGGATGGATGTTGATGATGCGCCGCGGAAACGCCTTGAGCATTGGCGCGTGCAACACCCGCATGAAACCAGCGAGGACCACAAGATCAACACCGGCTTCGCGCAACATTTTCACAAGCTCCTCTTCTGCTTCCGGCTCTAGGCGCGTGCGAAATTGACCGGGTGGCAAATACGCATTTGCAACGAAAAACTCGCGCGCGATCTCAAGGATCGGCGCGTCCAGCACGTCCGAGATTACAATGCGCGCTTCCGCGGCCAGGTCGCCCGAGCGGATGCGCTCGAGAATCGCCCGGCAGTTGCTTCCTTTTCCAGATCCGAGAATTCCAATTGGTAACCGTTTCACCTACTGATTCTGATTTATCCATTTACCGGACGCGAATTGCGACGAGTCACAAATTTCAACGCCTGGTTTTGCATATTTGTTCGATTAAGCGCGAAGTCGAATAGCCTGTCTCAAATGGAATGAGGCGAATCTCCGCGCCGATTTCCTTTAACACTGCGCGCTCCTCTTCGTTCAGCGTTTCGGACCTGTAATCGCTACCTTTTACATAAATGGCAGGCCTGACCGCGGCAATAAACCGCGTCGCCCGGATTTGCGGAAAAATCGTAACCAAATCCACGCACTGCAAAGCGGCAAGAACCTCCGCGCGATCGCTCTCTTTTGTAATGGGACGTCCGCTTCCTTTCAACTCGCGAACCGAACGGTCGCTGTTCAAGCCAATTGCCAGGAAATCACCAAGCGCGCGCGCAGCTTGTAGATACCGCACATGGCCGACGTGCAGTAGATCAAAACAGCCGTTTGTAGCCACCAGCCTTTTTCCAGCAGCACGCAACTTGTCACAGCGATAAAAAACTTGCTCAAGCTCGACGATTTTTGGGCTCATGGTTTTCTTACTCAGGCGAGAAAATACCGGTTAATCGCTGGAAAGACCGCGAAGTCCCAAAAGTGAACTGCAAAAAATTTCGCTCGCTACTAAACGGTGGCGCAATGTTCGCGGTTGGCCTTTCACAGATTTGAGCGACCCTTGAGAAAAATGGCCGAAAGAAAACGAAACCGCAACGTGCAAACATCGAATGCCCGCGACAGCTTCCACATTTCCAGGAAACCAGTCGTAGGTCTCATTGCAGTCGACCGACCACCTGACGTCGGCGATAGCGTTGACTTCACGCGCGAACATGGTGCGCGAATCCTGTTCGCCATCGCACGGGACCCGCGCACCATCTTCGCTAGCTGGAATATCGATTGGTCATCGTTGTTCGAAAGAGTGGTACCAGTGGATCGACAGGTCCATCTTCGGCTGTATGGCGCCGATGGTCTCGAAGAAAAAACTGTGGCTGTCGAGCCTATGGCCGCGATGCATTACGTGACGACATCGGGATCGCATGCCTCTTACCGTGTTGAGATCGGATATTATCAACCAGCAGATGTTTGGCATTCCGTTGCGATATCGGATGAGATCGCGATGCCGCCTACCGGCGTCGCCGAAACCGCAGACGTCGACCTTGCTACGATTCCGTTTCACGTCGCTTTTCAACAGCTTCTCAACCTGTTTGGACCGGCGACTGAGACTCGATTGGCAACGGCGCTCTCGCGACTTCAAAAGCGCGCATTGAGCAGCGAGCAGCCAAAGGCGCTGAGCGGAGATGAAAAAAAAATTCTTCGCAAGCTACAGGTTTCGGTCTCCGAGATCGCAGCGAGATGGCGTGCTTTTAATAAAACCGATGGCGAAAAGCTCGCGAGGCACACCCGCGCGCTCCTCGAATTCGGCTCGACGAGTCCAGCGCGCGGATTCGAAGGCGAGTGGGCCTCAGCCGGCTCGTAAGTCTGTTCTCGATTTCAAATCCGGAGAGCGTTTTGCCGTCGCCACCACATCCGCCTAAAGGCGCGGCTGGGCTAGGTTGCTGCGGCGGATGCCGTAGAGGAAGTAAACGAACATGCCGATAACGAACCAGATGAGTAGCCGTTCCCATGTTCGCCACGGCAGCGAGATCATCAGGTACAACGCCGACAGTGCGCCCATGGGGGCGACGAACCACACCGCTGGCGTCTTGAATCTGCGCGGCAACTCCGGCTCGCGCACCCGCAGCACCAGCACACCAATTGAGACGATCACAAAGGCCAGCAGCGTGCCGATAGAAACGAGGCTCGCAGCATCGCGGATCGGCAAGATGGCAGCGAAGAATGCAACCACCACACCGGTCACTATCGTCGTGATCCACGGCGTGCGGAATTTTGGATGAACCCTGCTCACAAACTCCGGCAGCAAGCCGTCGTCGGCCATCGTCCAAAAAATCCGCGACTGGCCCAGTAGCATCACCAGAATGACCGAGCTGAGGCCCGCGATGGCACCAAGCTTAATTAGCGAGGACATCCAGCCGAGCCCGGCGTGATCCGCCGCGACCGCGATCGGATCGGGGACGTTCAAGTCGCGGTACGACATCACGCCCGTCGCGACGCCGGAAACCAGAATGTAGAGCACCGTGCAGATCAACAGGGAGCCGATAATGCCGATCGGCATGTCGCGCTGAGGGTTCTTGGCTTCCTGCGCCACCGTGCTGACTGCGTCGAAACCGATATACGCAAAAAACACGATCCCAGCGCCCTGCATGACGCCGCTCCAGCCGAACTGCCCGCGTCCGCCGGTGCTGGGCGGAATAAACGGATGCCAGTTGGAAGGATTCACCGCGTGAGCCGCGCCGATGATGAACAGCAGGCAGATTAAAGATGGCCGTGACCTGCGTTCCATCCGCCAAAGTGATGAGGGTCCCGCGCGCCGCGGATAATTCGGGCGGGATGTGAATGCCGATATCGCGCAGAAACGAGACGGCGTAGCCGGACCAGCCGATAGAAACCGTGACCGCTCCCAGAGCGTATTCGAGAATTAAATCCCAGCCGATGATCCACGCGAAAAGTTCGCCGAGCGTAGCGTAGCCGTAGGTGTACGCGCTGCCGGCCATCGGCACCAGGGATGCGAACTCGCTGTAGCAGAGCGCCGCAAAAATCGACGCTACGCCTGCCAGCACGAACGATAAAATCACCGCCGGCCCAGCGTTCTGCGCGGCGACGGTGCCCGTGAGCACGAAAATGCCGGTGCCAATGATTGCACCGATGCCGAGCGCGGTAAGGTTGGTCGCTCCGAGTGCGCGTTTCAAACGCTGATCCGTCAGCGCATCAGCTTGAAGTTGCGTGACGCTTTTTCGACGAAGCAAGTTCATGAGCGAAGTTGTTTTTTGGTTGTGCTAATCGGGATGAGCCAAGCAAGTCAAGCTGTCCGTGATCTTTTGCGCCGAAATTCCCACAGAAAATACACGGGCACGCCAGTCAGCACGATGATCAAGCCCGGCCAGGTCGTAGCCGTCTGATACATGAACAGCACCACGAGAATCACGGTCGCGCCGACGACGTATAGAGCGGGCACGATTGGATAGCCAAATGCCCGATAGGGTCGTTCCACGTCGGGTTGTTTTCGGCGCAGCAAGAAGATGCCGATGATCGTCAGGATGTAAAAGATGAGCGCGGCCGAAATGACATAGTCGAGCAGATTGCCGTAAAGGTTGCCGTAGCCGGTCACGGCTCCGGTGGCGTCGGTTTTAACCGTGCGCGGCAGGACGAGCGCGCCAGCCCAGATGCCTTGAATGACCAAACCCCAGGCTGGCACATGGAACTTGTTCAGATCGCCGACCGATCGGAAGAACAAGCCGTCGCGCGCCATCGCATAATACGCGCGTGCCCCCGCAAGAATAAGCCCGTTATTGCATCCAAAGGTTGAGATCATGATCGCCACAGCCATGATCGTGGCGCCGGCGCCGGGAAAAATTACGTTCGCAGTTTCAGACGCGACGCGATCGCTCGGCGCGTTCTGGATCGCGGTGAAAGGCAGTGTGGCGAGGTAAGCAACGTTTGCGAGCAGATAAAGGCCAATCACGAGGAACGTGCCGAACGCGAGTGAGAGCGGCACGTTGCGGCGCGGGTTGACCACCTCGCCCGCCGTGAATGTGATGTTGTTCCACGCGTCGGCAGAGAAAAGCGAATTTGTTTGGGCCACGCAAATTCCGACGAAGAGGCCAAATGCGGTCGCAGCGGTTAGACCCGCGCCCACATCCTGCAAATTTCCGCGCACCGCCCAGAAGCGCTGGAAGTTTTCCGCGCCTGCGCCCGATCGCAACCCGACGATAATCCCCAGCATAATGAGCGCGATCAGGGCGCCAGTTTTCGCTGTGGTGAAGACATTTTGGATGATTTTGCCAACTTCCAGGCCGCGGGTGTTCGTGAACGTCAAAAAACCAATCAACGTTAACCCGACGAACTGCGCACTCGAAAGCGACACCGCATACCCACCAAAACGGATAGGAGCGATCAGATAATTGCTCTCGGAAACCCAGGGAACAAGCACGCCCATGTAGCGCGCGAAACCGACCGCGACCGCTGCGATCGTGCCAGTCTGAATGACAAGGAAAAGCGTCCAACCGTAAAGAAAGCCCCAGAGCGGCGAAAAAGCTTCACGGAGATACACATATTGGCCGCCAGCTTTCGGCATCATCGCCGCCAATTCACCGTACGACAGTGCAGCCGTCAGCGTCAGTAACCCGGTGACGATCCAAACTACGAGCAGCCATCCCGGCGAGCCGACCTGCCGGGCAATGATCGACGAAACAATGAAAATTCCCGAGCCGATCATCGATCCGGCGACCAGCATGGTTGAGTCGAGCAAGCCGAGTCCTCTAACCAATTTTTGCTCTGCTACAGGTGCTTCGGTTGTTGCGCTTGTCATGTTGAACCGCCTGGATTTGGCGGAGAGTTAATCATCACTCGACTGTGTCGTGCAATGTCAAAAAACTGCACGTCTTACGTTTTGCTAAAAGCCGGGCAATTTTGAAACGCAAAAATGTTTACGCCTGAAAAAAAACCGTGCTAATCTCCGCGGCGCGATGATCTCTAATCACCTGTCCTTGGTGCGGAAGTGCTTCTGGATTTCTTGTGCTGCTGGGGCGCTGATTATCGAATTGGCTGCCGCGCCGGCGGGCGCTTACGCGCGAGGAACCACGCAGTTTGAAGCGCTACCACTGGTGCGTTCGCGACAAAATCATTTACTCGTGCGTGCTTTTATTAACGGGAAGGCGGCGTGGCTTACAGTCGACACCGGTGCGCCGGTAAGCGCAATCGCTTTGAATCGTCGCGAGTATTTTCGGCTGAAGCCAACCACGGCCGAATCGAAGTTACCGCCACGTGTTCAGATTAATGGTGCGTTCAATAATGTAGCGATCGCACGTGAGCTGCGGATGGGAGGGCTAACTCTGGTCGATGAACCAGTGGTTACTGTCGATCTTGGCTACTCCGCTCGTGCCGCGCGGTTGGTTCACGAAGAGGAAATCGACGGGATCATTGGAGCGGACATTCTTTTCCCCACGCAAGCGGTGCTGGATTGTGAGCGGCAGTTGCTTATTCTAAAGACCGATCCCGCCGTCCTCGGCAGCTTTCCTGGTTTCGATCGGCGCGGATTGCGGGCTGTTCCGATTCAAGTTAGCGATGGCTTCAATCTGTATGTCAATGGTTCCATTAACGGAAAACCTGCCAGGCTGATGGTCGATACGGGTTCGTTCACCACGCTGTTGCACCGCTCTTTCCTTCGGCGAATGCGAATCGCCACTCGGGAGACACAATATAGTTCGTCGGCTGTGAATCTGAAAGAGCGAGGCGTGCGTGTCGCTTACATTCGCAAGCTGTCGGTCGGCTCGGTAGATATTGTTGGTAAGGACGTGGGCGTGATTGACCTTGAAGGATTAATTCACAACGGCTTGTTGGAAGGTTCCCCGCCGGTCGCCGGTCTGCTCGGCGCAGAAACGTTGAGACGTCACCACGGCATCATCGACTTCGGCACGCGCACGCTTTATTTAAGATAGCGAGGGGGCCGGGGTTTTCTTCCATCCCGAGCGAAGTCGAAGAATCTCTCATTTTTTTGCTCGTGAACGAAATCACACAGGCATTCGTTTTGGGCGCTGGGCTCGGCACGCGCTTGCGTCCCTTGACGGATGAGCTCCCCAAGCCGCTCATTCCGATTTTTCAAAAGCCGCTCATCACTTTTGCACTCGACCATTTGATTGGCACGGGAGTGAACAAGTTCGTCATTAACACGCATAGGCTTCCGGAATCATTTCGAAACTTTTTTCCCGACAATGAATATGCAGGCCATTCGGTCATGCTCGCTCATGAGCCGGAGCTGCTCGAGACGGGCGGCGGAATGAA
Source organism: Verrucomicrobiota bacterium (assembly GCA_003218755.1). Taxonomy (GTDB): domain Bacteria; phylum Verrucomicrobiota; class Verrucomicrobiia; order Chthoniobacterales; family UBA10450; genus Udaeobacter. The sequence goes on along the minus strand of QHOK01000091.1, from coordinate 10,931 downwards.
GAATGTAGAGGCGTTTATCGAAAACAGACCGTTCATTGCTTACAGTGGCGACATCTTGAGTGATGTCGATCTGGAGCCGCTCATCGAAAATCATTTCCGTGCCCAAAATCATGTGACCCTCGGTTTGCGGCGGAATACTGGCTTGGGTGCAGGCGTGGTTATGCGCGACAATCGGATCGTCGCGATTTTGAAGGAATCCAACCCGGACGAGAACTTTGATTATGCGAACGTGTCTGTTTGGAATCCCGAGATTTTTCAGAAGCTTCCGCCCCGCCAAAAAGTCTCGTTCATTCCCATTCTTACCAAATGGATTGCTGAGGGGGGAAAGATTGGAGGCATTCTCCTTGATGACGGACAATGGTTCAACATTGGTTCGCGAAAAGAGTATCTGGAAGTTCATCGTGTGATTGCGACGGAGCACTGGCACCCTCGGTACGTGAAAACCGTGGGGTGGCCGGACCCGATCCACCCCAGCGCGTTCGTCGATCCCAGCGCGGAGTTACGCGGTTGCTCAGTTGTTGGAGAACATTGCCGAGTCGGAGCGAAAGCGATCCTTGAAGACACAATTTTGTGGCCGGGCGCACAAATTGCTTCCCAAAGTCAGCTTCAGGGTTGTATTGTCCGCTCCCAAAAAAAGGCCAGCGGCATCCATCGCAACATCGACATCTAATTCCAACCCATGAGAACGGCGCTGCTTCTCCGACGAACGCGAATGCATTTTCCGCGTTTGAATCTCGATGAGATAAAAATCAACCCAATTGAAAAAGGAGGCTCGGACCGGAAGTTTTATCGAATTAATTGCGCCGCGGATCAGAGGTTGATCCTTGTTAAATACAATCTGGAGCTCGAAGAAAACCAGCATTACGTCCAGATCGCGCAATTTCTCGACGGGCACGGAATTCGAGTCCCTAAAATTTATTTTCACGATCCGGCGGAAGGCCTTATCTGGATCGAAGATTTAGGAGCGCGCGATCTCTACAGTTATCAGCACGAGAGCTGGCTCGTCCGCCGTGCCTTCTACGAATCAGCGCTCGACGAAATTATCAAGCTTCACATTCTGCCAGAGTCGGTCTGCGTACAGATGAAGGGGCATTTGCCGGCCGAGTTTAACGCTGCCCTTTACCGGTGGGAACAGAAATACTTTTTCGAGAATTGCCTCGGCCGCTGTTTCAAGGTCGCCGAATCAAAAGGCAAAGAGCTGGCAGCCCTTCCCGCTCTGCGCGAAATCGCAAAACATCTTGCCAGTTTGCCAAGGGTTTTGGTCCACCGCGATTTTCAATCGCAAAACATCATCATCCAAAACGGGCAGGCTAATCTGATTGATTTTCAGGGAATGCGACCTGGCTTGGCAGAGTACGATCTTGCGTCGTTGCTCTATGATCCGTACGTCGATATCACAGGAGCAGAGCGCGCCGAGTTGATCAGGTACTATCGCGAGGGGCGGGGCAAAAGCGGAGTCACATGTGACGAAGATTTCGATTCCAAACTACGCCTATGCGCGATGCAGCGCCTGATGCAGGCGCTGGGTGCTTATGGGTTCCTCGGCTTGGTTAAGGGACACAAAAGTTTCCTCCAATACATCCCAAGAGCCGTGCGCTCATTGCGTGTTATCGTCGCAAAGATTGACAACCTTAAACCGCTCGCGTCTTTCCTCGAGGAGCTTCGCTAAGAAAACAGTGGGCCGGCAAGGTAGAAAATAGGTCGGGCTACTCTTCCCCGACGAACGGATTGGTTCTGCGTTCAGTTCCGATTTTCGTCGGCGGGCCGTGGCCGGCAAGCACGGTGACTTCGTCTCCGAGCTGAAATAATTTTTTTCGGATCCCGCTTATGAGCAGATCGATATCTCCGCCGGGCAAATCGCCTCGCCCAACGCTTCCGGCAAAAAGGACATCGCCGCCGATGAGCAATTTGTCTTTGCGCGAAAAGAAACAAAGGCTGCCCGGACAATGGCCGGGAATTTCCAGAACTTGGAATTCGGCGCCGAGAAAATTTCGGGTTGGCGTTTCTTCGATGAGAAAATCCGGTTCCGCCGATTCGATTTCGAGTTCGAAACCGAAGTTGCGAAAAAATTCCCGGTCGGAAATCATTGGCGCGGTGAGCGGGTGACAACCGATTTGACAGCCAAACTGGCGCTTGATCATCGCAACATCCTGGACGTGATCGATATGTCCGTGTGTCAGGAGCAAAAGTTTGAGATCGACAGCAAGCGAACGCACCCATTCGCAAGCGCCCTGCGGCGCGTCGAAGAGAATCCAGCCCTCTGGCGACTTATACAGATAGCAATTCGTTTCGAAAATGCCGCCGCAAAAGGTGTCGTAAATCATTGTGATTCACTGTATCGGCGCATCGCTACGGCTGAAGGCGAGATTTTTTACGAATATTGAATGTTCCCTGTTCTTGATTGTCTCATTCCTACTCACATGTCGACCTTGTTTGATCATCTTGCGTTTCGCGCTGAAATCTGCCAAGATGGGAAACCGCGTAATTACCAATGAGATCACGTTTCCAGCAAAGCCTGGCATTGTGCGCCATCATTTTGGCAGCCGCGATTGCCGGTCCACCCGCCGTAGCGACGTCGAAGGAGACAATCGCCATGTCGGTCGGGCGGCTGCTGGAGGAAGGCCACTATACGCGGCAAAAACTGAATGAGGAAGTTTCGAAAAAATTCCTGCAGACGTATCTGGAGTTGCTCGATTTCAGTCACCTCTTCTTCACGCAACAAGACGTTGACGCGCTCAACGCAAAGTACGGCAACTCGATGGCGGGGGACGTTCTCCTTGGCACACTGAAACCGGCTTACGACATTTATGCTCTATACACGAAACGCGTTGATGATCGGGTCGCAAAGATAAAAGAACTGTTGAAGCAGCCGGTCGATTTCAAGAGCAATGCGACCGTCGAGTTGAGCCGCCAAAAGTCGGCATGGCCGAAAGATGAAGCGGAAGCCGATCAGCTCTGGCGCGGCCGTATCACGAACGAGCTGTTGCAGGAGCATCTGAGCGAGCATCCGATTGAGCCCGCACCGCAACTGGTTGCTCGCCGCTATGATCGCCTCGCCCGCAACGTCCACGAGCAAGACAAGGACGAGCAAATCAAACTCTTTCTCGATGCGCTTGCCCAGGCATATGACAGAATTTTAGCATAAACATGGGCCTCTCGCTCGTAGGCATCGGCGCCATGCTTCGGTCGGAAGATGGTTATGCAAAAATTGAAAGTCTGGTGCCTGGCGGACCCGCGCAAGTCGATGGAAGGCTCAAGGTGGGCGACCGGATTACTGCTGTGGCACAGGGTCAGGCGGATTATGTCGATGTTCGCGAGATGCGACTGGACAAAGTTGTCGAAATGATCCGCGGCAAAAAAGGCACACGTGTGAGGTTGCTCGCGATTCCGTCGGATGCCACGGATCCGTCACGACGGAAGAATGTCGAGCTGGTGCGCGATGAAATTAAGCTAAAAGACCAGGAAGCCCGCGCGGACATCATCATCAGAAAAGACGAGAACGGCGATCCAATAAAACTGGGGTGGCTTACGCTCCCTTCTTTTTATGCCGACATGGACAAGCACCAGAAGAGCACCACGCGTGATGTGCTGGCGCTGCTCAAACGGCTGAAGAAAGAGAACATCGCCGGGCTGGTTGTAGATCTGCGGCGAAATGGAGGCGGCTCATTGGAAGAGGCGCTTTCGCTCACCGGCTTGTTTTTGAAATCTGGTCCAATCGTTCAGACCAAGGATTACAATGGAAGCATCAGGATTTCGTCCGACCCAGATGCTGGCATCGCCTACTCCGGACCGCTGATCATTTTGACCAGCCGTCAAAGCGCGTCGGCCAGCGAGATTTTCGCAGCTGCTCTTCAGGATTACGGTCGCGCGGTGATCGTCGGTGACAAGAACACGTTTGGCAAAGGTACTGTGCAGACGATCCTCCCGATCGGCCGGTTCGCTTCACTATTGGGCAGCCATTCCGATGAAGACGGTGCCTTAAAGTTGACGATCCAAAAATTTTACCGGGTCGCGGGCGGCTCCACGCAGCTGCATGGTGTGGCTTCCGACATTGTCCTGCCGAGCCTGAGTGATCTCCCAGAGTTCGGCGAAAGTGCGCTAAAGAATGCCTTGCCCTATGACGAAGTGGCCAAGGCGAAATACACGAAATGGTCCGATACCCATTCCCTGTTTGTCGACCAACTGCGGCGACGCTCGGAAGAGCGCGCTAAGAACGATCCCGAATTTCACTACGTCATGGAGGACATGGACCGTTTGCGTCATAAGATCGATGAGAATCGAATTACGCTGAACGAAGATGTGCGAAAAAAGGAGATTCAGGACGATAAACTGCGCAAGGAAACGCGTTCGAAGGAGCGCCTGGCGCGAAACCAGGAGGAGCCACGAATTTACCGGGTAACACTCGACACGGTTGATAAGCCGAATCTCCAATTGATCATGTATCCCGGGAAATTGGCCGAGGCCAAGAAGAACGGCGTTACGCCGAAAGTTGATCCTGAAGCCGCCTCGGATGCAGATTCGGATCTGATCGCCGGTGTTGGCACCGAAGGCGACGGTAAAGAACCGGCTATCGATCCCGAGCGCGACGAGACACTTAATATTCTGACTGACCTTGTCGAGCTTTCGCGTGGGCCGAAGACGGCCAGCACAAATCATTAACAGGAGCGCGGCCGCAACGCGCCCCTAAGACTCAACAACCGCTTCGGTGCGTGGTGTAGCGTCCGCTGTCTCAGCGGCCGAAACCCAGCCGGTTCGACGCGGGTGAAGACGGTGCGCTGAAGACAGGGCACACTACAGCCAAAGGCGATCGTGCGATCCTACCGCCACCAAGGCGGTGGAGGCGGCGCCAACCGCGGACCAATCGGCGGGCCGAAGCGCGGACGCCGCAGAAAAGCGGATTGCGATCGGTCCGAGTAGTAGCGACCAGCTGACGTGCGGCCAAATACGCTGACAGGGGTGCCGACGCCGACCGAATTGAAAAACGCAATTGCATACTGTTCCGGCATCCGCACACAGCCGTGCGACGCGGGATAGCCGGGCAAATATCCGGCGTGCATTCCGTCCGCTCCGCAAAACCGCATGAAATAATGCATCGTTCCGCGCGCATCCACGATTCTGCCGTACATGCTCGAATAATGGGTTCTTTCCTTCTCAAGGATTTTAAACGAGCCTCCTTTGGTGAGATGCCCATAACGGCCGCTAGAAATCGGCGACGCGAGCACCGGCCGCCCATTTTGAAGCAGATACGCCATCTGCTCCTCCAAATCGATCTCGACTGAAGTTTGCGCGCGCAACGAGATGGCTGCGCAGAAAAAGATCGAAAACGTAACGACGATTCTCACATTGCGTTTAAACCCGCGTGACGCGGAAAAGTCGCAGGCTTGGCGGAATGAGACTAAACCGCGATCGGTGCTTTTATCGATGGATGCGGCTCGTACCCTATTAGTTCGAAATCTTCGAACGTGAAATCATGGATGTTTTTGATCGCCGGATTCAATTGCATCCTGGGTAAGGAACGGCAATCGCGGGAAAGTTGCGCACGTGCCTGTTCAAGGTGGTTGTTATAAAGATGTAGATCACCGAACGTATGAACAAAATCGCCACGCCTTAAATCACAAACTTGTGCCACCATCATCGTGAGCAGCGAGTACGACGCGATGTTGAACGGGACGCCGAGAAATAGATCGGCGCTGCGTTGATATAGCTGGCAACTTAATTCGCCATCCTGCACGTAAAACTGGAAGAGAACGTGACACGGGGGGAGTGCCATCTTCTCGATTTCAGCCGGGTTCCATGCGCTCACTATTAGCCGTCGGCTCTGCGGATTTGATTTTATTTGCGCGATGAGATTATCGATTTGATCGACTCGCGCGCCGTTTGAGCCGCGCCAATCACGCCATTGCGCACCGTATACGCGGCCGAGGTCGCCGCTTTCGTCAGCCCATTCGTCCCAGATCGTCACCCCATGCTCATTGAGATAGCGAACGTTGGTGTCGCCTCGCAGAAACCAAAGCAGTTCGTAAATAATGGATTTGATGTGCAGCTTTTTTGTCGTGAGTAGCGGGAATCCTGGTCCTTCATTGCGCAGATCAAACCGAGTCTGCGCGGCGAAAACTGATAATGTCCCGGTGCCGGTGCGATCATCGCGTGGCCGACCGTGCTCGAGCACGAGTCGGAGCAGATCATGATATTGCCGCACGCGAAAATTTTATCGCGACGCGCGCATTCGCGAAACAGAATTTCTTTCCATCACTTAGGCAATTTCAGCAGCAGCGGAGGGTGACCCTGCAAAGACTGCCACTCTGTTGGTTTTCCCCTGTGCACCGCGTGTCGCATTGGCACTACGCGTGTCGAGAAGTTCTCGCGCATTTTTCTAATTGCGGAAGCCGCAATGCTCGGAACCTTTTTAAACATGAATCTGATTCTTACGCGGAGAATGACGGCATTCGCGGTGCTGCTCGCTTCAATTCTGCTCACAGCGTGTGGTCTGCGTTCCACGAATTCTTCCAGTGAAACTCTTACTGTCTATGAAGACGCACCAACGCTGACCCACCTTGACCTCGGCCCGCCGGGGAACAGTCCGGGCGACGTGTATCATTTTTTTGCTCCGCTACACTCTAGCCCCGGTGGTCCGGTAACAGGAGAAGTGTTTGGCTCAAAAACGTTGTTCAAGGTCGCGACTGACGCCAACCCAAACTTCGAGAAGCGCGCAACACTTCTGTTTTTTACTTTTGGCGATCGTCAGGATCAGATTATCGCCTTGGGCATTCACAACTATTCGCCGACCGCCGCTGAATTTAATGCGGGCAAGTCTGTCGTGCGCGCGATATTGGGCGGGACCGGTAAATACATGGGCGCGCGTGGCCAATTGGCCAGTACGCGGAATGCTGATGGTTCGTATACGCAAGTGTTTACGCTGCTGAAGTGATCCGCTGCCGCGAAGTACAGCCTGCCCGCAGGTGCGGGATGCTCGATCCAGAGGAGGCGCGCCACATTGGCGCGACACCCGGTGGCAACCGATTCGGAATCGAGCCGAATTGTCTCGAATCCCAGAAATCGGTTTGGCCCCTGACCGGCGTTAGGTTCTCGGGAACAGCAACTTAAGCTCTGCCACGTGGGCTGGCCCAAGGCTTGCTTGGAATGCTTGGGTAAAGTCTTGCCACGGCGATTCCGTCCGTCGGCAGACCTTACCGAGAAAGGATTTTGAATTTTATGGCTAAAGTTTTAGGTATCGATTTGGGCACCACTAACTCCTGCATGGCCGTGATGGAGGGTGGCGACCCGGTAGTTTTGGAAAACAGCGAAGGCGCACGCACGACTCCATCAATTGTCGCGTTTACAAAAAGCGGCGAACGATTGGTCGGTCAGGCCGCGAAACGTCAGGCGGTGACCAATCCGCAAAACACCGTCTTCTCAATCAAGCGCTTCATGGGCCGCAAGTTCGACGAAGTGCACGAAGAGCAGAAGCGCGTGCCTTACAAGATTGTGAAGGCGGCCAATGGCGACGCGCACGTGCAAGTGGAGGTCGGAGGCCAGCTCAAAACTTTTTCGCCACCGGAGATCTCGGCAATGATTTTGGCGAAGCTCAAGAGCGATGCAGAAGCAAAGCTGGGCGAAAAAATCTCGCAAGCCGTTATCACTGTACCTGCGTATTTCAACGACTCACAGCGCAACGCGACCAAGGATGCGGGCAAAATCGCCGGCTTGGAAGTGTTGCGCATCATTAACGAGCCCACAGCCGCGTCCCTCGCTTATGGTTTGGACAAGAAAAAAGACGAGGAGATCGCAGTTTACGATTTGGGCGGTGGCACGTTCGACATTTCGGTTCTTGAGATTGGCGATGGCGTGTTCGAAGTAAAAGCGACAAACGGCGATACGCACCTCGGCGGTGACGACTGGGATGCGAAGATCATGGATTGGATCGTCAGCGAATTCAAAAAGGACACTGGCATCGATTTGACCAAGCAACCGGACGCGATCCAGCGCATCAAGGAAGAAGCGGAAAAGGCGAAGATCGCGCTTTCTTCAACGCAGGAATACGAAATTAATCTGCCGTTTATCACAGCAGATGCCAGCGGGCCGAAACATATCCAGAAAAAGCTGACCCGCGCAAAGCTGGAGCAACTCACGGATGATCTGATCCAGCGAACAGTTCCACCGGTCAAGGCATGTCTAAAGGATGCGCAGGTAACCGAGAAGGACATTAACGAGCTGGTGCTAGTCGGCGGCATGACGCGCATGCCGAAAGTGCAACAAGTCGCGCGCGACCTCATCGGCAAGGAGCCGCACAAAGGCGTGAATCCGGACGAAGTCGTTGCAGTCGGCGCAGCCATCCAGGGCGGCGTCCTTAAAGGCGAAGTCAAAGATGTGCTCTTGCTCGATGTGACGCCGTTGACACTCGCGATTGAAACCGCGGGCGGCGTGGCCACCCCGATGATTCCGCGCAACACCACGATCCCGACCCGTAAATCGCAGATTTTTTCGACATACAGCGATAATCAGCCGGGTGTGGAGATCAAAGTGCTTCAGGGCGAGCGCCCGCTGAGCCGCGACAACAAAACGCTCGGTACATTCCATCTCGATGGGATTCCACCGGCGCCGCGCGGCGTTCCGCAGATCGAAGTTACCTTCGACACCGACGCCAACGGAATTCTGCACGTCTCGGCGAAAGATCTCGGCACCGGCAAGGAACAGAAGATTTCCATCACGGGGAGCTCCGGACTTTCGAAAGACGAAGTCGACAAAATGCAGCGAGAAGCTGAAGCGCACGCCGAAGAGGACAAGAAGGCGAAGGAAGCGATCGAGATCAAGAACAACGCCGACATGCTCGCCTACCAATGCGAGAAGCAGTTGAAAGAACTTGGCGACAAAATCTCGGGCGACAAACGCAAACAGGTCGAGGACGCGATCGCCGCGGTGCGCGACGCGATCAATCGCAACGACGCCGACGCGATGAAGCGGACCTACGACGACTTGCAGAACAAGTTCCAGGAAATCAGCGCTGAGCTTTACCAACAAGCTTCAGCGCAAGCAGGTCCGCGCCCGGGTCCGCAACCCGGCCCTGAAGCGCAGCCGCGCGGCGGCGCTGAAGAAGGCGCCGGCAAACGCGAAGGCGACGTCGTCGACGCTGAATTCGAAGTCGTCGACGAAGACAAGAAAAAGTAACGACAATTTGTCGGCGGCGGTCGCCACAATCGACAGCCGCCGGCTCAACCCAAAACCAATAAGGAGTAAAAAAAACCTATGGCAGCAGTTAACGTAAGACCGCTCGGAGATCGGGTGCTGGTGCAGCCGCTCGAAGAGCAGGAAGTAAAAAAAGGCGGGATCATTATCCCCGATACCGCCAAGGAAAAACCACAAGAGGGGAAAGTGATTGCTCTGGGCACCGGGAAAGTGAACGAGGAAGGAAAGAAAATCGATTTCACGGTGAAAAAGGGCGATCGGGTGCTGATCTCGAAATACGGCGGCACCGAAATCAAAATCGACGATGAAAATTATCTGATCATGCGCGAGGACGACATCCTCGGCATCGTTGGATAATTCCGTCAATTCAACCAACCAACAGCAATCAATTAACTTATGGCAGCTAAACAACTACAATTCGATGAAAGCGCGCGGCACACGTTGCTGCGCGGTATCGAGAAACTGGCGAAAGCCGTAAAGGCCACACTCGGCCCATCCGGCCGCAACGTCATTCTCGACAAGAAATTCGGCAGCCCGACGATCACCAAGGACGGTGTGACGGTCGCGAAAGAGATCGAGCTGGAAGACCCGTATGAAAATATGGGCGCACAGCTCGTCCGCGAAGTCGCATCCAAAACGTCTGACGTCGCGGGCGACGGCACGACTACGGCGACCATTCTCGCGGAATCAATTTACCGCGAAGGTCTGCGCAACGTCACTGCCGGCGCGAACCCGACCTCGTTGCAGCGCGGCATCATGAAAGGTGTCGATGCAATCGTCGAGGAGCTGAAGAAACTCTCCAAGAAAGTCAGCGATCGCACCGAGATCGCGCAGGTGGCGACCGTTTCGGCTAACTGGGACAAGACGATCGGCGAGATCATTGCCGACGCCATGGACAAAGTTGGCAAGGACGGCACGATCACGGTCGAGGAAGCCAAATCAATCGAGACGACCCTGGAAGTCGTCGAGGGCATGCAGTTCGACAAAGGTTATCTATCGCCCTACTTCGTCACCAACGCGGAGGCGATGGAGGCCGTTCTCGAAAATGCTTACATCCTCATTTACGAGAAGAAAATCTCGAGCTTGAAGGATCTGCTCCCATTGCTGGAGAAAGTCGCGAAAGCCGGCCGCCCGCTCCTCATTATTGCTGAGGACGTGGAAGGCGAAGCGCTTGCGACTCTGGTCGTGAACAAACTGCGCGGCACATTGCAAGTCTGCGCGGTGAAAGCTCCGGGCTTCGGCGATCGTCGCAAGGCGATGCTGGAAGATATCGCGGTGCTTACCGGCGGACGTCTTATCAGCGAAGATCTCGGCATCAAGCTTGAGAACATCAAGCTCGAAGACCTCGGACGAGCCAAGCGCATTACCATCGACAAGGAGAACACCACCATTGTCGAAGGCGAAGGCAAAAAGGCCGATATCCAGGGCCGCGTCGCACAGATCCGTCGTCAGATTGAAGAGACGACCAGCGATTACGATCGTGAGAAGCTCCAGGAGCGCTTGGCGAAACTCGCGGGCGGTGTTGCAGTCATCAACGTCGGCGCTGCGACGGAGACCGAGATGAAAGAGAAAAAAGCTCGGGTCGAAGACGCGTTGCACGCCACGCGTGCGGCGGTTGAGGAAGGCATCGTCGCAGGCGGCGGTGTTGCATTCCTGCGCGCGCAGAAAGCGCTCGACAACGTGAAGGACCTCGAACCCGATGAAAAAGTCGGTGTCGCGATTGTGCGACGGGCCGTCGAAGAGCCGAC